>JAKBBM010000009.1 GCA_021808545.1 Pseudomonadota bacterium
GCGGTGGGCTTGCTGGTAGAAGCTCTCGACCATGATCCAAACTCCACAATTTCTGTGAAAGTTCTGTGCAAAACGCTAACTGGAAACAGCGTCGGAAACAAGGGTCTGTAAAGCGTCTGTGAATGTGAAAACAGGGGCCTGATATTCATCAAGCCCCTGTTTTAATTGAATAAATTGAAGCCTAAGACTTAGCGCTTGGAGAACTGGAAGCTGCGGCGGGCCTTGGGCTTGCCGTATTTCTTACGTTCCACCATGCGGGAGTCGCGGGTGAGGAAGCCAGCGGCCTTGAGGATGCCGCGCAGCTCCGGCTCATACAGGGTCAACGCGCGCGAAATACCATGGCGCACTGCCCCGGCCTGGCCCGAGAGCCCGCCGCCAGAGACGGTGCAATACACGTCGAACTGGTTGTAGCGGTCAGCCACCAGGAAGGGCTGGGTGATCAGCATGCGCAGCACGGGCCGGGCGAAATAGGTCGGCGCCTTCTTGCCGTTGATCATGATCTCGCCCTTGCCGGGCTTAACCCACACGCGGGCGATGGCGTTCTTGCGGCGGCCGGTGGCATAGGCGCGGCCCAGCGTGTCGCGCTTGGGTTCACGCTTGGGGGCGGCGGTGGCTTCGGCGGGCGCGGTACCGGTGAGTTCCTTCAGGCCGGCGAAAGCATTGTTGGTTTCGGACATGGAATCAGGCTCTCCGGTTCTTGGGGTTCAGCGCGCCGACATCAAGGCTCTTTGGCTGCTGGGCGGCATGCGGGTGCTCCGGCCCAGCATAGACGTACAAATTCTTCATCTGCTGGCGCTGCAACGGCCCGCGCGTGATCATGCGCTCAACCGCCTTCTCAACCACGCTTTGCGGATTCTTGCCGGCCAGACGCTCGTTCACGCTGCGGCCCTTAATCCCGCCGGGGTAGCCCGTGTGGTAGTAGAACACCGAATTATCGGCCTTCTTGCCGGTCAGCTTCACCTTCTCGGCATTCACGATGATGATATTGTCGCCGCAATCGACATGCGGGGTGAAGGTGGCCTTGTGCTTGCCGCGCAGCCGGTTGGCTACGATGGCGGCCAGACGGCCCAGAATCAGGCCTTCGGCGTCAATCAGGATCCAGTCCTTCTTCACATCCGCCGGTTTGATGGAAATTGTCGTTTTCATATTTGCACCCGGAAATCTCAAGTGCCGGGCTTATCTGCAAAAAACAAGGTTTAGTCAAGGGGTTTTGTTTGTGGTAAAATAATACCTAGAGGTGTCGCGCAGCGATTCGGCAAGGCTTTGCGCGGGCTTCCAGCCCAGCGCCAGAGCGGCCTTGGGTTGAGCGCGGAAATCGCCGTAAACCGATTGCCATGTGCCCTCATGCCCCAGCAGCTTGGCGCCAAACCCCAGCAGGGCGGAGGGGACAGCGAACAAGCGCGGCTGAACGCCAAGCCCCGCGGCCAGGGCACGGATGAGATTGGGGGTTGAGATGGCCTCTGGATGTGCGGCCAGTACGGTTGGCGGCACGTTTGGGGCGTGCGCGAGGGTCAGGGCGAGATTGGCCAGATCGGCCACGGGGATAAAGCTGCGCTGGTTGCGCAGGGCCGCGAAGGGCAAAAGCAGGCCGCGCTTGAGCCCGCGTATAAGCAGCGGAATATTGCCAGGACAGCCCGGTCCGATCACGGCCACGGGGCGCAGGGCCACGGCATGTGGGCCAAAAGCGGCATGCATGGCGGCCTCGCCGTCGAGCTTGCTGCGCGTATAATCATCCATGGGCGTGGGCTTGGTGGTGTCCTCCACCAAGCCCACCGGTGCGCGCCCATGCACATAGGCGGTGGAGATGAGGATGAAGCGTCTGGCCCCAGCCTGGCGCGCCGCCGCGGCCAGAATTTGTGTGGCCTGGACATTCTCCCGCTGCCAGACATCTTGCGCCACACCGCGCCTATGACCTAGCCCTGCGGCGTGGATCACCACATCCACCGGTGGCAAGTGGTAGCCTGGGGTGGCAAGGTCGCCGGTTATACAAGGGGTGATGCCATCGGCCAGATCAGCTGGCCGGCGCAGTCCGCCTGTTACCTCATGTCCGGCCTGCCTGGCATAACGTGCGATCGCGCCGCCAATAAAACCAGCCATGCCAGAGACGAATAGGCGCAAAACCCTTAATCCAGCCTTGGTTCCGTGCGGCGCGGGCGCGCAGGTGGCGTGGGCACCAGCCGTTCACGCGCGGGCATGGGCGGCGCGCTTTGCGGCGTGGGAATCGGCGCGCGGCGCGGCGCGGGCTCTTCGGTGGCGCGGGCGGCGGCGCGGGATTTTTTGAGCGCGCCAAAATCCGGCACCTCGTCATAGGGCTCCAGGCTGCGGGCGGCGGGCGGTAGCGCACCGGATGCCCGCATGGCCATGATCCGCAGATCCTCATGCATCTCGTCAATCTGCGATTCCAGCGCCTCTAGCCGCGCTTTCAGCCCGATCACGCTGAACGGCACCAAAAGAAAGGCCAGAATCCAAAGCAGGACAGGCAAGGCGATGAGCAGATAGACCCAGCTTGGCATCCAGTCCGGCAATGAGAGGGGCAGGGTCATGACGCCGATCCTAGCATAAGGGGTTAATGCCGGAAATGCCGCATATTGGTGAAGACCATGGCGATTCCGGCCGTATCGGCCGCGGCGATCACCTCATTGTCGCGGATCGAGCCGCCGGGCTGAATCACACAGCTCGCCCCGGCCGCGATCGCGGCTTCCAGCCCGTCGGCAAAGGGGAAAAACGCGTCGGACGCCACGGCGCAGCCGCTAAAGTCGAGCTTGGCCTCCTTGCCCCGCCAAGCGGCGATGCGGGCACTGTCCACCCGGTTCATCTGCCCGGCCCCCACGCCGATGGTGGCGAGATTTTTGGCGTACACAATGGCGTTGGACTTCACATGCTTGGCCACGCGGAAGGCGAACAGCATGTCGCGCAGCTCGGCCTCGGTGGGCGCGCGCTTTGTGACAACCTTAAGATCCGCCGCATTAACCCGCCCGGCATCGCGCGTTTGCAGCAAAAACCCGCCAGCCAAGGATTTGAAGGTCATGCCAGCTTCGCCAGCGTCCGGCAGGCCGCCCGTGGTGAGCAGGCGGAGATTCTTCTTTTTGGCGAGCAGGGTTTTGGCGGCTTCGGTGGCGTCTGGGGCGATGATCACCTCGGTGAAAATACCCGCGATCTTGGCTGCCGTCTCCTCATCCAAGGTGCGGTTCAGCGCCACGATCCCGCCAAAGGCCGAAACCGGATCGCATGCCAATGCCGAATCCCAAGCTTGGCTCAAATTTTGCGCGGTGGCAACGCCGCACGGGTTGGCGTGCTTCACGATCACCACGGTGGGGGGCTCGAACTCGGCCACGCATTCAAAGGCGGCGTCAGTGTCGTTGTAATTATTGTAGGAAAGTTCCTTGCCCTGGAGCTGGGTGGCGGTGGCCACGCCAAAGCGCGCCGGGCTGCTGGCGTAAAACGCGGCCGATTGGTGCGGGTTCTCGCCATAGCGCAGCACCTGCTTGCGGGTGCCGCAGAAGCTGACCTTGTCGGGGTAATCCTCGCCATTCTGCCCGGCGAACCAGCTGGAAATGGCGGAATCATAGGCGGCTGTGCGGGCATAGGCGGCGGCGGCCAGGCGGCGGCGTAAGGTGAGCGTGGTGCCGCGATGGGCGGCCAGCTCCTCCAGCACGGCCTGGTAATGGGCGGCCTCGGTCAGCACGGTTACGGCGGCGTGGTTTTTGGCGGCGGAGCGGATCATCGCCGGGCCGCCAATATCGATATTCTCGATACAATCCTCAAACGCTGCCCCGCGCGCGACCGTGGCCTCGAACGGATAGAGATTGACCGCGACGAGGTCGATGGGCGCGATCTGATGCTCGCGCATCTGCGCGACATGGGCCATATCGTCGCGCTTGCCCAGAATGCCGCCATGCACTTGCGGCACCAGGGTTTTTACCCGCCCGTCGAGAATTTCGGGAAAGCCGGTATGTTCGGAGACTTCGGTAACCGGCACGCCGGCCTCGCGCAGCATTTTGGCCGAGCCGCCGGTGGAGAGGATTTTTACGCCATGCGCCTCCAGGGCGCGGCCGAATTCAACAAGGCCGGTCTTGTCAGAAACGGAGATGAGGGCGGTGCGGATGGGCACGATGTCGGTCACGGGGCGGCTCCAGAAATGATCTATGAAGAGAATGCCCAGGCGCGCGGCGGATTGGCCCCGCGCTCCCCGATGGTGCCCCATCTGAAATCGCCAGTCACGCAAGGCGATCTGGGATTTGGCACGGGGGCGGGGTCGATGCAAGACGGCGCGCTCATGCCGCGCGGCAGACCGTCCGCGATAAGATTGTTTCGAGGAACCTTCAAATGAGCTTGATCTGCGTCAAGGACAGGATGCATGTTGAGCCGCAGAACCGCATCAAGGCAAGCGGCACGAGACGTTTTTTAGGGGAGTATCATGAGCGCGCAGGTTCTTGTTGTCGGGGCTGGCCCCGCCGGTCTCACCATGGCGATCGAATTGAAACGTTACGGCGTGCCGGTTCGTATAATCGAGAAGGCGTCTGCGCCCTCGCAACATTCGCGGGCCCTGTTTGTTTGGCCCCGGACCCTGGAACTGCTTGAGCGCGCTGGCTGCGCGGCACCGCTGGTCGCGGCCGGGCATAAGGTGGAGCGGGCCACCATCATGTCGGCGGATCGGGTGATCGGCCATGTCAATTTCGATTATGTCGCGAGCCCGTATGCTTACGCGCTGATGCTGCCGCAAGCCCAGACCGAGGCCGTGCTGAGCACGCACTTGGCCGGGCTTGGTGTGCAGGTGGAGCGGGGGGTGGAATTAAGTGGCTTTACCCAGGAAAGCGGGCATGTGGCCGCTACGCTGCGCCATGCCGACGGACGCGAAGAGCGCATACAGACGCCCTGGCTGATCGGCTGCGATGGCGGCGGAAGCCTTGTGCGCAAAACGCTGGGGCTGGCCTCCACGGGCGCGGAACAGCGCAGCGACTGGCTGCTCGCGGATGTGCATCTGGAAGGCTACGGGTTTGCCCCCAATGAGCTGGCCTCGTTCTGGCACGAAGATGGGTTCCTGGCGATCCACCCGTTCGCCGATGGGCTGTACCGGGTCATCGCCGATATCGACCATGCGCAAGGTACCGAGCCCGATCTGGCGATGGTTCAGCGCGTGCTGGATGTGCGCGGCCCCGGCGGGTTGACCGCCTCGGCCCCTGTTTCACTCTCCACATTCTGGATCAATGAGCGCAACGCGACAAAATACCGCGTTGGCCGCGTGTTCCTGGCGGGCGATGCGGCGCATCTGCATAATCCAATCGGCGCCCAGGGCATGAATATGGGGATTCACGATGCCGTGAACCTGGCCTGGAAGCTGGCGATGGTGGAGCGTGGAACGGCCAATGCGGACGCGCTGCTGGATAGTTATAATGCCGAGCGTCATGCCATCGCTGAGCATGTGATCGCCAATATCGGCCGAGTTACTGTTATCTCCCTGATGCATAATCCGATCACGCAGCGGGTTCGCAATTTCTTTGGCGGTTTGTTCTTTGGTCTGGCGCCCGCGCGCCAAGCGGTGGCGGAGCGGCTTTCGGAAGTCTCGCTGACCTATGTCAATAGTCCGTTGAACGGGCCGGAGGATCATGCGTTTCCGGGACCAGGGCCGGGCGAGCGGCTATCGCCCCAGCCCGGGCAGACGCCGGTTGGACAAGGCGATGCGCCACGTTTTGCGCTGCTGGCCGAGCCCTCGCCCGAATTGGAGCAATTGCGCGCGCAATACGCGCATTTGCTGGAGCCCACCTTGCGGCCGCCTTTAAGCCCGCGCTGCCTGTGGCTGGTGCGCCCGGACGGGTATATCGCCGCCGTGACGTTGGACCCGGATCTGGAGAGCCTGCGGTCTTACCTGCGCAGGTTTTAGGCCAGCTCACGCCCCGGGCGGGCAAAAAACTTTCAGAATCAGGCCATATCCCGTAAGATCGGGATATGGCGATCGATTTGGAAGCACGGCGTTTCATTTCTTCGGCCATGCGCGCGCAATTACGCAGGCGCATGGCCGAGCTTGGTGGCTTGTGCCTGGCCTTGCTGGCGCTAACCCTGCTGCTGGCGTTGCTCTCTTATAATCCGGCCGATCCTTCGTTCGATACGGTCAGCAACGTGCCGGTGCGCAACTTGGCCGGGACGGTGGGGGCCGGTATGGCTGATTTGCTGCTCCAGGGCTTTGGTGTCGCCGGTATTTTGCCTGTGTTCATCCTGCTCGCCTGGGCCTATCGGCTGGCCGCGCGCGGCGCCATTGGCCATGTGCGCTGGCGAATCGTGCTGGCCGGCTTCTCCCTGCCCGCCGTGGCGGCCACCTTCGCCATGGGGCTGGCTGTTATTCCTGGCCCGCCTTTCGCCTGGCCGGTGCCCGCGGGTATTGGCGGGGCGGCGGGCATGATTCTCTCCGGCCTGGTCGTGCATGCGGGCAGCTCGCTGCTGGGGCATGTGGGCGCGGCGTTGGTTTGGCTGGTTACGTTTTTGGCCGCCTTCGCCAGTTTTGGCTTCGCGCTCGGTTTCACGCCGGGCGAATGGCACAGGGGCGGCAAGCGGGCCGCGCGCGCGGCGGCGCTTTCTGTGCAGCAGGGCAAGCGGGGGGCTGAGGCGCTATCCTCTTGGATTTCGCCACTACTGGCCACGGCCCAGGCGGAACGCGCGGCCAGCGCGCCCGAGCAAGCCTGGGTGCCCGGCCCGTCCGTGGCGCTGGGCGGCGAGGATGACAATTTTGCGCCGCCACCGCCCGCCCGGCCCAAGGTAAAACAGCCCGTCGTCCGGCCTGCGCCGCGCCAGGAGCGTTTGCCGCTGCTCGATCCGGGGTGGGCGCCGCCATCGCTCGATTTGCTGAAACCCGCCCCGCAGCGCGCGGGCACTGGCCCTACCGCCGAGGCATTGCAGAATAATGCCCGGCTGCTGGAAAGTGTGTTGCAGGATTACGGTGTGCAGGGGCGGATTGTGGAAATTCGCCCTGGTCCGGTGGTTACGCTGTACGAGCTGGAGCCGGCCCCTGGCATTCGTTCCGCCCGGGTGGTGGGATTGTCGGAGGATATTGCCCGTTCGCTCTCCGTCATTTCCGTGCGTATCGCGGTGGTGGCGGGGCGCAATGTCATCGGCATCGAGGTGCCCAACGCCAAGCGCGAAACCGTTTATCTCTCCGAGCTGTTGGGCGCGGCGAGCTGGGAGGCGCAGCATGGCGCGCTCTCCTTGGCTTTGGGAAAGGATATTTCCGGCGCGCCGGTCATCGCCGATCTGTCGCGCATGCCGCATCTGCTGATCGCGGGCACCACCGGCTCGGGTAAATCGGTCGGCGTGAATGCGATGATTCTCAGCCTGCTCTACCGGCTTTCGCCCGAACAGTGCCGGTTGATTCTGATCGATCCCAAGATTCTCGAACTCTCGATTTATGATGGGATTCCGCATCTGCTCACCCCGGTGGTGACCGAGCCGCCCAAGGCCGTGGCCGCGCTGAAATGGGTGGTGCGCGAGATGGACCGCCGCTACCGTGCCATGAGCCAGCTCTCGGTGCGCAATGTCGCCGGCTATAATGACCGCGTGAATGAGGCGCGTGCCCGCGGCGAGGTGGTGACACGGCGCGTGCAAACCGGCTTTGACCCCGAGACCGGCAAGCCGATGTTCGAGGATCAGCCGCTGGCGCTGGAGCCGCTGCCGCTGATCGTCGTCGTCATCGACGAGATGGCCGATCTCATGATGGTTGCCGGCAAGGAGATCGAGATCTGCGTGCAACGCCTGGCGCAAAAGGCGCGCGCCGCTGGCATCCACGTCATCACCGCGACGCAGCGCCCCTCGGTCGATGTCATCACCGGTACCATCAAGGCCAATTTCCCCACCCGCATCTCCTTCCAGGTGATCTCCAAGTTCGACAGCCGCACGATCCTGGGCGAGCAGGGGGCTGAGCAGCTGCTGGGCCAGGGTGATCTGCTTTACATGCAAGGTGGTGGGCGCATTACCCGCGTGCATGGGCCGTTCGTCTCCGATCAGGAGGTGGAGGCGGTAGTGGAATATCTGCGTGAGCAGGGCGAACCGGCCTATCTGGATGAGGTCACCGAACCTCGGGAAGAAGATGATATGCCAGGCGGCTTGCCGGGCGCCATTGGGGGCAACACCACGGGGGAGAACGCGCTGTACGATCAGGCCGTGGCCATTGTGGCGCGGGACCGCAAGGCCAGCACCTCCTACCTCCAGCGCTGCCTGACCATCGGCTACAACAAGGCCGCCAAGCTGATCGAGCAGATGGAGCGCGACGGCGTGGTAAGCCCGGCCAACCATGTCGGCAAGCGCGAGGTGCTGGTTCGCGCCGAGCGGGACGAGGATTAACCAGCTCGCCCTGCCGGATTGGGCGGACACCCGCCGGCGGGGCAGGGATCAGACAGGAGGTAAACGGAGGGCAGGCGGGGGCTCAGAAATCGAGATCGAGCTCGATGATTTCCTGCGGTTCCTCGCGCGCATCGGCGATCCATTCCTTCATGGGCGACCAGGAGAGGATGGTCTCGCAATAATCCTGGCAAAGCCCGCCGGGTTTTACGTCATAGCTCAGGAACCGTGTGACAACGGGCGCATACATGGCATCGGCGATGGTGGGTTGATGGCCAAACAGGAAGGGGCCGTTCCATGTTTCCAGACATTCGCGCCAGATGGTCGTGATACGGTCAATATCGGCCTGGGCGGACGACCAGATCATGAATCCGGGCTTGCGGAAGCGCAGATTCATCGGCAACGAGGCCCGCAAGGCGGCAAAACCAGAATGCATCTCGCCCGCGATGGAACGGCAGCGCGCCCGCGCGATGTGATCCTCGGGCAGCATATGCGCTTCCGGAAAGCGCTCGTTCAGATATTCGGCGATGGCGATTGTGTCCCACACGCTGACATCGCCATGAATGAGACACGGCACGAGGATCGAGGCGGTGCGCATCAGCAACTCCTCGCGCGCGCGCGGGTCATCTGGCGAGATGCGTTCTTCCTTGAAGGAAATGCCTGAGAGTTTGGCGAGCAGAAACCCCCGCAATGACCAAGAGGAATAGTTTTTGCTGCTGATGAGCAGGGTTGCCTCGGTCATCGCCGCTCTTTCCTTTTTACGAAAAAATACCCATGATTAATGGCAGGATAATCGAACTCGACTGGCCCATACAATGGCTGGTTGATTTTAAGAACTAGGATACCCCTTCGGGTTTAGGATTATAATATGATTTACCAACTCTACCAGGCGCAAGCCGATATTGTGGATCCGCTGCGCCGCATGGCGCGCTCCACAAGCGCGCTATTGCGCTCGGTAACACCTTCAGTGCCTTATGGGCTGTTGCTGCGGCATGTTACCGCGGCGCTGGAGGTGTTTGGATATGCGGGGACCACGCATAACCATCCCGGCTATGGGATTAAACATATCACGGTGGATGGCAAGGATGTGGCCGTTACTGAAGAGGTCGCCGCGCACACCCCTTTTGCCAACCTGATTCATTTTAAAAAGCAAATGCCGGGTCCCCAGCCCAAGGTTCTGGTGGTGGCGCCGCTTTCTGGTCATTTTGCCTCGTTGTTGCGCAATACCGTGCAGACCTTGTTGCATGATCATGATGTTTATATCACCGATTGGCGGAACGCGCGCGATGTGCCGCTAGCGGCCGGGCGCTTTGGGTTCGATGAATATGTCGAGCATGTGATCGATTTTCTCGATGTATTGGGCCCGCGCGCTCATGTGGTGGGGGTATGCCAGCCCACCGTGGCGGTTCTGGCGGCAGTGGCGGTGATGTCCGAGGCGAACCATCCAGCCACCCCGCGCAGTATGACGCTGATGGCCGGGCCCATCGATACGCGCCGTAATCCCACCCGGGTCAATCTCCTGGCCAAGAGCAAGGATATGAACTGGTTCGAGGAAAAGATGATCGATGTCGTGCCCTGGCGCTATCCAGGTGCGGGGCGGCGTGTCTATCCCGGTTTTATTCAGCT
This sequence comes from Pseudomonadota bacterium, assembly GCA_021808545.1. Lineage (GTDB taxonomy): Bacteria > Pseudomonadota > Alphaproteobacteria > Acetobacterales > Acetobacteraceae > Acidocella. The sequence goes on from JAKBBM010000009.1 coordinate 9,952, forward strand.
GAGCGCCTTCGTGTCGATGAATCTGGATAAGCATCTCAATGCCCATATACGCCAATTCCGCGCCCTGGCTCATGATGATACCGAGACCACGCAAACCCACCGGGCCTTTTACGACGAATATCTGGCGGTGATGGATCTGACCGCCGAATTCTATCTGGAGACGGTGGACCGCATCTTCATGAAGCACGAGCTGGCCACGGGGCAATTGCACTATAAGGGCCAGCGGGTAAAACCCGAAGCCATCCGCAAGACCTTCCTGTTTACCGTGGAGGGCGAGCGCGACGATATTTGCGGTCTGGGCCAGACAGCGGCGGCGCTGGATTTATGCGCCAATTTGCGCCCGGTGCTCAAGCGCCATCATGTGCAGACCGGGGTGGGACATTATGGCGTGTTCTCGGGCAAGCGCTGGCAGAACGAGATTTACCCGCTGGTACGCGAGGTCATCCAGTTCGCCGCCTGAGAGGTGCCTGGCTTATCCCGACAAGGTTGCCGGCCCGCCCCCCAGCCCGGTTGAATTTGGGACTGAGCAGGTAAAGGCCTCAACCGAGTTCCAATACCCCAGATCGTCCGACCCGTAAGTGCCAAGATCGTTCCAATACAGCCCGTAAGTTTCCGGCGGGTTGGTGTTGCAATACACAGCGCCAAGCTGGGGATTGGCCACAGGGTCTATGGCAGTGCCATCGGCATTATAGCCCGTAACGGTAACGCCATTGACCATGTAGCCGTGATCTTGCGTTGCCGCCGAAGGGTTGTAGCATTGGTGTGAGGTGTCTTGTGGGGGATTGAAATCGTAATGGCTGCTGTGGGCAGGCCGCTCGATGACCACCGTATCGCCCGCCCACTGGCCGCTGGGCACGGTATATGTGCCGTAATAATTGGGCGTGTAGCCATAGCTGGAAATGGTGCCGCTGGATGAATAGACGGCTGCCGTGTCCGTATCCCTGATCGTGCCATCGGCATTGATCGTGATATTATTGTCATACCCGCCAAGATTATTGGTGATGACGCCGGGCATCAGATCGGTGAAGCCGCTTTGTCCATCCCATACCGGGTCCATGCCGACAATATTGCCGAACGCATCCTCCACCAGCAGATAATAATCGGGCAGCAGCGCCTGGTTCTGACTATTGACCGGCACATTGGTGCCCAGCGGCTGAATCAGCAATGTGCAATTACTATATTGCGCCTGCCCGCTGGCTGTATAGGCGTTCTGGTTTGTGTTCGATTCGCCGCTGCAATTTCCTGAATTGCTGTTGTTCCAGTTCCACCATGGGTCGGTGGCGGCATAAGTGGCGTTGTTATCCTCGGTACTTAAGGCTGGGGTGCAGCCGGCAATGGCGGGGGGGAAAATATCGCTCAAACCGGTGGTCATGGCATTGCCATTCTCATCCGTCGCCGGGGCCAATGTACTGTCGGTATAATTCTGCCCGGGAAAGGCGGTGGAATAGATGTTCAGGCCGGTAAAGCCGGTGAGCGCTGCATAGGAGGAGCTGACCGGCGCGCTGATGGCGGTATTAGAGCGGCTATAATTGGGGCAGACAGCCTTGACTCTATAGCTATTGCCGTTGGTGTCGTATGTTGGGCCGACAGCCCAGGGTGAGATGAAGGGAATAAGCGCGTGATTCGTCTCGTAAGTGGGCGGCTCGCCCAGAACTTCATAGGCTGACGAATAGACATTCAAACTGTCAGCGGCGGGGATGCCGTAATTATTGAGGCCCGTGGTTGCATTCACCCCCACCGGGTCGAGCGAGCCATACAGCGTATGGTTGGGGCATTCACCCGTTAGGGTTGTGTTGTAAGGAGTATTTGAACGGGTTGTGACGGAGGTCTGGTACGTGGTGCAATAGTACCATCCTTGGATGCATGTTGTATATGCGCCGGTTTGGCCCGAGCCGGCTGTTGTCGTGGAGGTTGGCGTACCGTTTGTTGGGCATGAGGCATCATAATAGTCAGAGCCGATCAATTCATCGGGTGAGCATGTATAATTATTGGTCGTATAGGTATGGTTGGATGTCGTGACGGTCAGCCCATTTTCATAATAGACCGGCTGGTTCGATCCGTTTTCATAGACCTCTAAATTGGTGCTGGTGGTGATGCGCGTGCCGGAATGGTACCCGTTCGCGCCGGTATAATTGGTGAAGGTAAAAGCAACGGGCTGGTTCTGCTGTAGCGTGATGGAGCCGCCCGCCCCGGCGGTGCCCTGGCTGGTGGAAAGTGCTATGAACAAATAATTGCACACGGCAGCCGGCACAGAGCTCAATTTCAGCAATGCCAGCGGACCGGTCGTGGCGTAATTCCCGCAGGCGGAGTTGGGTTGAGGCATCTGGTTATATTCGGGTGTTGCGCTGCGGCCCGTGCCCGACATGGGCACGGCATAGGCGTAAATACCGCTCACATCGCCCGCCGAACCAAAGCCAGGGCTGGGCGGAATATTCCGGCCGGTAATTGTCTCGGGCGGAAAATTCGCGGTCGCCATGCTTTTGACCGAGAGAAAGGGGGCAGGGGCCAGCCAGCCGAACAATGTGTTCTTCATCTGCGCCGAGGCCGTGATGATCACGCAATATTCAGATGAATTGGGGCAGCCATAAGTCGCGGTTACGCTGACATAGGTGCCGGTGCCGCTATTGGCGCCGCATTGGGTGGTGGTGCCGGTGCAGGTTAGCTCCACCGCTGGCGCGGCGGTGGAAACAAAGCTGCTCAGCCGTCCGCCGGTGCCATAATAAGCGGCTTCGGCCACGTTATGGGCGTTGCTGGCCAATTGCGAGGTCTGCCACGCGCCGACACTGGCGATCGCCGCCGCATCGGTGGCTGATTGCAGAAGGGCCCGGGCCGAGGCAAGGCGTGCGGCATCCACCGCGACCATGGCGGTCATGGTGAGCGGGATGGTCATGAGCGCCATGGCCACGGCCACGGCAGCGCGGCGGTGGCGGCGGAATTTGGTGATGAAGGAAGCAAACATGCCGGCCCTCCTCAATTCGTTGCGTTATTGTTGGTGTTGCAGATCTGGCTGGCGGCATTGTTGATGACGGTGCAATTGCCGCATTGCAGTTCGGTTGTGGTGCTGGCATAGCGCCAGCGCGTGTAAACGGTTTGGCTCAAGAGCGGGCGGTTTTGTAAAATCAGCCCGACAATGCCGGGATAGGCGATCTGCGCGCGCACGATGATGGCATTGTCGCACGGTACGACGACAAGGCCGGTGGTGCCCGGTGAACGGGCGGGGGGCGTTGTCGCCATGGTTTCAGCCGTGCTCAGCCCGATCTGTCCGGTTCCCCCGCTTACGGGCGTGCAATGTGTGCCGGAGACGGTAAAATCGCCTTCCCATTCATCGTAGCTGGCGCTGGCCGCATGGGCGCTGCTGTTCGTTGGTTGCCCGTTGGGCCCGGCCTCCTGGGTAATGCTGGCAATGGCCAGCGTCATGCCGTTGGCGGGAAAAGGGGCCAAGCCCAGCACGGCGCCCTGGCAGATATCCTGCAGGCTGTTGCTCCCAGCACCTGAGAGCGCGACGGTGGATACACCGTCATTTCCGCCAGTGCCGGTGGTTGTGGCCTGGCTTTCAATCGCGGCCATCTGCGCCACGTTAATGGCGAGCATGTTCAGCTTCGCCTCGGCCCGGTAGATGGTGATGATCTCGATCAGCCCTAAAAACAAAGGGAGCAGGAAAAAGGCGAGGATGATGGCGAATTCCACCGCCGCGACGCCTCGTATATCGCGCCTGAATCGGAAGAATCTCATGGCTCCATCACCGTGGTGACAACCGAATAAAGCGAAGATGTTCCATTTTCAGTGGCCACGCCGTTGGGTACGGCGAAAATCTTGAACGGCAGCGGATAGGCGACCTGCACGAGCAAGAAAAGCGGGATCGAGGATGAGGAGGATGTCAGGCTGGCGGGCCAAGCGCCATTGTCGCTAAGATTACCTGTGGGCTGCAATTGTCCCATTTGCGCGGCGATGCCGCCCGCGCCGGTAAAGGAGGGGGCGGAATAGACCTCATATTGCAGGCTGGTGGTACAGCCGGGGGCGACGGCTGAAAATTCATCGCACACGGCGGTAACGAATTTTGCCTTGGTGGAGATTTCGCCGATCTGCACCTGCCGGGTGGCGTTGCGTACCGCGTCGTCCAGCGTCAGCTGCCAGAACATGTCGATGGCGATAACCACGATCGCGAAAATAATAAGAAAAAAATAAGAACCGATTAAGGCAAACTCCACGGCTGTCGCGGCCCTTACATCCCGCCGCAGCCGCATCGCCCGCCAAATACGCGTGATCAAATGCAATGGCCTGTCCCTGTTATTGGTCCGCCACCAACGATGTTAACGGTTGGTGAGGATGCTCAATGACGGATCCGAAAAATTCATTCGAATGCAAAATAGACTATAGGTTTTTAATAAAAAATCAAAATATATATGGATACGTAAAGATTAAGCTCCCCGCGGCGGCGCAGAAGACCACCACAATCAAAGGACGGGCCCGTCCCACAGTTAGCAGTAGCAGCGCACCCAGCATAATGGGCAGATCCCACAGGCTTTGAACGGTGCTGATTGTGAACAGATTGATGAGGGCCGCGCCGAGCAATCCCACCACGGCCGCGTTCACCCCTTTGACCACGGCCGCGATTTGCGGCTTGCGGCGCAAGGCTTGCCAATAGGGCAGAGTGCCGCCCGCCAGCAGCAGCCCGGGCAAAAACAGGGCGATGATGGCGATGAGCGCCCCCCGCTCGCCGCTGATCGCGGTGCCTAAAAATCCAGCCACGGAAAAAAGTGGTCCTGGCATGGCCTGGGCCGCGCCGTATCCAGACAGAAATAATTGTGGCGAGATCCAGCCAGGCGTCACCAGCGAATTGTGTAGAAGGGGCAGCACCACATGCCCGCCGCCAAATACCAGTGCGCCCGCATGGTAAAAAGCGCCGGCCAAGGCCCAGGGGCCATGTACGGGCAGTGGCAGCAAGGTGGCCGCCAGCAGCAGGCCAAACAGCGCCAGGCTGAACAAGGCTGGGCCGTGCAGCCTGATCTCACGTTTCGCCTCGGGCCATTCCCGGGCCATACGGCGGCGCTCGCGGTGCTTTACCAAACTGCTATCGTCCAATGTCGCCCAGCCGGTCAGCGCGCCAATGCCAAGCACCATAAGCTGCCCGCCAGAACCAGGCATCAGCCCCAGCACTGCCGCCGCCAGCAGGGCCAGGGCGCGGCGTGGCGTATCCGGGCACAGGCTTTGCGCCATCATCCACACGGCCTGCGCCACCACCGCCACGGCCGCCAGCTGCAACCCGTGCAGCAGGCCGCTAATGGCCGGCTGGTGTTGGAAGACGTGTATATAATGGGCGGCGGCGACCATCACCACGCAAGAGGGCAGGGTAAAACCGAGCCAAGCGGCCAAGCCCCCCAGCAGGCCGGCACGCTTAAGCCCCAGGCAGAATCCCACCTGGCTGGAGGCGGGGCCGGGCAGAAACTGGCACAGCGAGACAAGCGCGCCATAATCCTCCGGGCCGAGCCACTGGCGCTTTTCCACGAATTCCCGGCGAAAATAACCAAGATGCGCGATCGGGCCGCCAAAGGAAGTCAGGCCAAGGGCGAGGAACGCCCTGAGCACTTCCCAGGCTGAGCCTTTCTCACTCATACCGGATCGAGCAGGCGGCCCAGCTTGCGGCCGCCCAGAATATGCACGTGGAAATGCGGCACCTCCTGGTGGCTATCTGGGCCCACATTGCAAATCAGCCTGTAGCCGCTCGCCTCCACGCCGCACAGGCGCGCCACATGGCTTACGGCGCGGTAGAAGCCAGTTATTTCCTCCGGGCTGGCGGTGGCGCCAAAATCGGCGGCCGAGATATAACGACCCTTGGGGATGACCAATATATGGGTGGGGGCTTGCGGACGCAGATCGGGAAAAGCGAGGGCGTAATCATCCTCATATAGTTTGGTGCAGGGGATTTCGCCACGCAGGATCCTGGCGAAGACATTATTGTCATCGTAGGTCATGCCGTTTCTCCTTCAGGGGATCTTCTTGGTGGGAAAGCCGAGATTGAGGGGTTTGCGGGCCGCTTTCTCGGCGATGCCGCTCATCCCTTCGCGCCGGGTCAATTCGGCCCAGACTTGCTCGGGGCGGATGCCCGCATCCACCCAAAGCACGAGCAGATGATATAGTACATCAGCACTTTCGCCAATCAAGGCGGTGCTTTTGCCAGCCACCGCCTCGATCACGCATTCCACCGCTTCCTCGCCGAATTTTTGCGCCACCTTCTCCGTGCCACGGGCCAGCAGCCGGGCGGAGTGGCTCTCATTCGGATTGGCATCCTTGCGCGAGAGCACGGTGGCCCAGAGCCGGTCCAGCACCCGCGCATCCGGCCCATGCACGGGCGGCGGCACGGCGGCGGCGGAAAGACGCGGGGTGGTTTTGGAAAGCTTGGCCGGTTTTGCCGCTTTGGTCTTGGCGGCGGTCGTCTTCACGGCCACGGGGGGCGTTTTTTTGTCGGTTTTCTTGGCCATGGTCAGACCCTACACCTCCTTGAAGATTCAGGCGAGTATCGCGCGCGGCAGTCGTACCGGCAAGCTGGCCTCGGCCAGGGCCTGCTTAACCTGCCCAACCGTGAATTGGCCAAAATGGAACACGCTGGCGGCGAGCAGCCCGGTGGCGCCAGCCTTGGCGCCTTCAACGAAATGCGCCAGCTCGCCCACCCCGCCCGAGGCGATGACCGGCAGCCTGACCGCGCCGCAGACCGCGCGCAGCAGCGCCAGATCGAACCCCTTGCCGGTGCCATCCCGGTCCATGGAGGTGAGCAGGATCTCCCCCGCTCCCAGGCTTTCCATGCGCCGGGCCCAGTCCAGCACGTCCAGCCCGGTGGCGGTGCGCCCGCCATGCGAGAACACCTCCCACTTGCCAGGCGCACTCTGGCGCGCATCGATCGCCACCACCACGCATTGGCTGCCGAATTTCTCCGCCGCCTCGGCCACCAGCTCCGGGCGGGCGATGGCGGCGGAATTGATCGAGCATTTATCGGCCCCGGCCAGCAGCAGGCGGCGCATATCGGCAACCGAACGTATGCCCCCGCCCACGGTCAGCGGCAGGAACACATTTTCGGCGGTGCGATGCACAACATCGAGAATGGTATCGCGATTATCGGAACTGGCGGTGATGTCGAGAAAGGTCAGCTCGTCCGCGCCGGCGGCATCGTAGAGCAGCGCTTGCTCCACCGGGTCGCCCGCATCGCGCAGCGAGACGAAATTCACACCTTTGACAACACGCCCATCCTTCACGTCCAGGCAGGGGATGACACGTAGTTTCAGCATGCGGCAAGCGCCTCTTCAGGTGTGAGCGCACCATCATACAAAGCGCGGCCCAGAATGGTGCCGTTAATGTTGGGCTGCACCAAGGCTGCTTGCTTCAGGGCGGTGATGTCGGCAACCGAGGCAACGCCGCCCGAGGCGATGACCGGCAGGCTGACGGCTTTGGCCAGCGCGCTGGTTTCGGCGAGGTTGAGGCCGGTTTTCATGCCATCGCGCGCGATATCAGTATAGATAATGGCGGCGATTCCAGCATCCTCGAAACGGCGCGCCAGATCCACGGCAGGAATGTCGGAGGTTTCGGCCCAGCCTTCGGTGGCCACCATGCCGCTCTTGGCGTCGATCCCCACCACCACCTGGCCGGGGAAATTGCGGGCGGCCTCGCACACCAGGGCGGGATTCTTGGCGGCGGCACTGCCCAAGATCACCCGCGTGATTCCAGCGGCAAGCCAAGCCTCGATCTGGGCGAGGCTGCGAATGCCCCCGCCCAGCTGCACGGGCACGCGCACGCTGGCCAGAATCGCTTTCACCGCGGCCTCATTCACCGGCCGCCCGGCAAAGGCGCCGTTCAGATCCACCACATGCACCCAGCCAAAGCCGGCTTGTTCCCAGGCGGCGGCTTGCGCGCCCGGATCGGTGCCAAACACCGTGGCCTGGTTCATTTCGCCGCGCAGCAGCCGCACGCAGGCACCATCTTTCAGGTCGATCGCGGGATAGAGGGTCAGGGTCATTTGAGCTTCTTATAAAAAAAATGGCCGGCCAAGGTGGTGCCGCGCACGCGCGCATAGGCCGGATGCACGCCCCAGCGAATGAAGCCTTCCGCCTCGTACAAGGCCAAGGCGGCTTGCTGGGTCGCGCGCACATCCAGGTTGATGATATGAAAGCCAAGGGCGCGGGCGCGCTCCTCGGCCTTTTGCAGCAGCAGCCGCGCCAAGCCATGGCCGCGCGCATAAGGGGCGACGAAATGGTGCATCATTTGCACGGCAAAAGCCTGAGCCTCGTTATTGCGCGAGGGTTTTTGCAACTGCACGGCGCCGTAGATCACGCCATCCATGCGGCCCACAATCAGTTCGCGCTCGGGCACCAGCGGCACGCCGCGGAAATATTGCTCCAGCGTTGCGGGTTTGGGCGGTTTTACCCAGCCAAAACCGCCACTCTCCAGAATGGCGGCGGTGGCGGCTTCGGCGAGCGCGTGCAGGTCGGCGTCATCATCGAAATTATCGATACATTCGGCCAGCAGCGTGGCGGGAGGAGGCATATCCGGTGTCACCCGTGCCTCTTGGCGCGGTCTTCCCCGGTAATCAAGAGTGCGGGGGTAAATCTCCGTTTGGCGCGAACAGAACGGCCCAGTCATGCGCGGTCATATGCTTGTACCAGGCGGCATGTTGGCCCTTGGGTAACATCAGAACGTGGCTGTCTGGTACGCCCAGGCATTTGGCCAGGGCCAGCGCTTGAGGCGCGGGGATGACTGTATCCTGCTTGGCATAGACGACAAAAATCCGCTTTTGCAGCCCGGCCAGGGCGGAGCAGGAATTATAATCCGTACCGTCGGCCCAGAGTAGAAAATGCACTGGCACATAAGGATAACGTTCGGCGGCGACATCGCTCATCCTGTCCCAGGGCACGAACAGCAAAATACGTTGCGGATCCACCGACGCCGCCACCTGTGCCGCGATTCCCGCCCCCAGCGAATCACCCGCAACCCAGATCGGCTGGTTGGGATAGGTTTTACGGATGGCCTGCAGCGTCTGCCGCGCATCGCGGATGACGAAATTATGGTTGGGATGCTCGACCCGGCGCATGTCGTAACCTGGATATTCGGGGAAGATTACGCGGTCACCCTGGGCAAGGAATGGGCTGGCATAATCATGTGCGACCCCCCAGGCTTGCGAGTCGTTGCCATGAAAGAACACCACAGTGGCTTTGGCCGGACCGGGGGGTGAGACCAGCCAGCCCAAAAACCGCCCATTTGGCGCGCGCAAGGCGGGCAGGGGGGCAGCCCCTGGCGCATGCGGCGGCAGTTTGATGCCGACATAAAGCAGCCGGTTCTGGTTGATCAGCAGATAGGCGCAAATGCCGATATAGATTGCCGCTGCCAGCCCCAGCAGGGACAGAATCCAGAGTTTCAGCCGCATCACGGTTCCCAGGTTAGAAAATTGCCGAGGATGCGCAGACCCACATTCTGGCTCTTCTCGGCGTGGAATTGCGTGCCGGCCTTATTTCCCTCGGCCACCATGGCAACGATGTCGCCCTCATAATCGGTGGTGGCGAGGATTTGCTCTGCCCGCCCGCCCTGCAAGGCGTAGGAATGCACGAAATAAGCGTGATCGCCCGGCGCCAGCCCAGCCAGAAGCGGGTGCGCGCCAGGGGTAAAGCGCAGCTCATTCCAGCCCATATGCGGCAGCCGGGCATTTTGTACCCGCATGGGGGCAATTTCGCCCTGAACCCAGCCAAAGCCGGGTGTGACCCCATGTTCCAGCCCGCGCTCGGCCATGAGCTGCATGCCAACGCAAATGCCAAGAAAGGGTGCTCCCTGCGTCACGCGCGCGAGCATGGCCTCTTCCAGCCCATCCACACTACGCAAGCCGCGCGCGCAATCGGCAAAGGCGCCTTGGCCTGGCAGCACGATCCGTTCAGCCCGGGCCACGAGCTCGGGATCGGCGGTGATGCGCACATCGGCTGCTATCCCTCGCTGTTCGGCCGCCAGTTGCAGCCCACGCGCGGCCGAGGCGAGATTGCCGCTCTGATAATCAATGACAGTAACGAGCATGAGGCCTCAGAGCGCGCCCTTGGTGGAGGGAATTTCGCCCGCGGCGCGCGGCTCCAGTGCCACGGCAGCACGAATCGCCCGGGCCACGGATTTGAACGCGGCTTCCGCCACATGGTGCGCGTTATGGCCGGCCAGCTGGCGCACATGCAGGTTGAACAACCCGTTTCCGGCAAAGGCACGGAAAAATTCCTCGACCAGCTGCGTGTCCATCTGCCCTAGCATCGGGCGCTCGAACGCGACATTCCAGGCGACAAAGGCCCGGCCTGACAGATCCACCACCGCCTCGACCAGCGCCTCGTCCATCGGCACCACGGCATGACCAAAACGCTGGATGCCCCGCTTTTCACCCAAGGCGCTCTCCAATGCCAGCCCGAGCACGATGCCCACATCCTCGACCGTGTGATGCGCGTCGATATGCAGATCGCCCTTGGCATGCACGGTCAGGTCAAACAGCCCGTGCCGCCCGAAGGCGGTGAGCATATGGTCAAAGAAGCCGATGCCGGTGGCGATATCGGTTTTGCCGGTGCCGTCCAGATCGAGCCGGATGGAGATATCGGTCTCGGATGTTTTGCGGCTGAGTTCGGAAAAGCGTGTCATGACGCAGGCGTACAATAAAGGGCGGCGCCGCGCAAAGCATAAGGGACGGGCTGTAACCCGCCTCCTGTTTTATCGTGGGTTTGTTACGCGACCCGGGCCATGCCCAGCATACGGCGGATGCTGGTGGGCAATTGCCGGTGCGATTTGGCGCGCGGGTAGGGCATTTCCGCGATCGGGGTTTGCGGCGCGGTGCGCTCTTCCCAATTATGGAAATGCATGCGGTCGACATTATCGACAAAGCTTTCCGCCAGCACGCCCTCCGCGTGCAGCAGCTCATGCGTCTCCAGCTCGACATGGTAGTAGGTGAAATGCTCGGGCACGTCATGCTCGCGCACGATGGAGCCGCCATTCACCAGCGCACTGGCCTGCACCAGGATTCCATCCAGGAAGATGGCATGATCGGGCGAGAGCAGCAGGTCACGCGTGGGCAGGCCTTGGCCCAGCGCGCCCTGGCGGATGCGGATGGGTAGGCTGCGCAGCGGATCGGCGAAGCAGGTGGCGATATGGCTCTGCCCGATCCAACGCACGGGCTTGGGCCCGCTCTCGGTCAGCACGATATCGCCGGGGCGCAGGGCTTCCACGTCCACCTCGCCCGCCGGGGTGGCGATGCGCGTGCCGGGATAGAAGCACAAGGTCAGCTCCAGAACGCCATTCTGGTCGAGCGCTTGGATGAAGCTGGGCTGATCGCCGCTGGCCAGGGTCAGCCCCAGCGCCAGGGAGGCGCCGTTGGTTGTATCCGTTACGGTGAGTTGGCCGGTGGCGCTGTTATAGCTGGTGGCGAGATGATCGGCGGCCCCGTTCAGGCTGAAATTGCCAGATCCCAGCACCAACGTGTCGCTTGTGCCGAAATTGGTGAGGCTGGTTTGCAGCGTGCCGCTGGACACATCGCCACTCACCAGATCGGCAACGCTGCCGGCGCCATTACCCTGCATGTCGATCGTGCTGTTCACGCTACCGCTCGCGGTCAGGCTGCCGGCATCGATGATGCTGGCCAGGCTGGTGCCGCCAGACAGGGTGGCGGCGGCGCCAGCGGCGATGTCCAGCGTGCCGGTACCGGTGATCGAGCCGGGATCGATAAAGGCGGAATTAACGCTTAGCGTGCCATTATCGGTTACCCCACCGGAGCTGACCGAGGCGGTGCCGGCCTGGATGACAACGGTTTCACCCGGGGCGATGATATCGCCGGGCGCCGTGCCGCCATTATAATTCGCCGCGCTCTCAAAGCTGCCGGTGCCGGTGGTGGAAAAGGTATAGGGATCGCCATTCTTGCTGCTGGCGGTCTCGATCTCAATTCCGTTCGGCCCGATCATCGCCACGAAGGAGCTGGTGGAGAGTGCCGCCGTGCCCGAAATGCTCAGCGCCGTGCTGTTCAGGGTGGCGCCGCTGGCATTGGTTTCGGCCACGGTCAGCACGCCGGCCTGGTAATTCAGCGCAACCCCTTCGGCGCCGGTAAGGGCGGGCAGTACGGAGCCGCCAATATCAATAGCGTCATTCGCGCCAAAGCCGCTGATGGCGCCGCCAAATCCGGCGCTGTTATCGTTGATGATCAGCGTGTTGGGGGCGGCTGCGCTGCCATGGGTGCCGAACACGATGCTTTGGCCCGCATCGTTGCCGGTGCTGTTGGCCAGCACCAGGGTGGCGCCATTATCAATCGTATAGGCACCGGTGCCGGCAATGCTGTCATAGGCGGTCAGCGTTGTGCCAGTGCCGGTAAGGCTAACGGCGCTGCTGTTCGTGACCACCGCGCTGCTGCCCGCATTGCCCAGATTATTGCTTCCGCTGGCAAAGCTGGTGGCGCCGTTCTGAATATATTCCTGGCCGGCGCTGTTGGTGCCGGTGGTGATGGCGGTGGAGACCGTGCCGCTTAAGGTAATGGTGGTGACCACAGAGCCATTGGTGGTGAGTAGCTCTGTCTTGCCGCCCACGGTGGTGAGGGTGGCGTTGGAGGTGGAGGTGAAGCCGTTGACCAGGATGGTGTCGGTGGCGCCAAAATTATTTACAGTGCCAGAGAACAGCGTGCCAGCGGTGAGCTGCAGCGTGTTGGCCGTGCTGTCGGCGAAGGTAATCTGCTCGTGCGTGGCGACGGTATTGTTGAGAATGGCGGTACCGGAATGGCTGATCTCGATATAGCCATCCACCGAGCCGGCGGTGCTGGCGGTGTTGGCGCCATCGAGCACCGAGGCCGCCATGTTCAGCGTGCCGCCATCCACCTCGATCCAGCCGGCATTGTAGAAATTCGCCACTGTGCCGGCCTGGCCGCTCACCGTCTGGGCGTTGATGATCAGTTCACCACCGGCGGCGACCGTGATCAGCCCGTAATTGATCAGCCCGTGAAGTGCTTGCGCGTTGCCGCCGATATTATTGTCGATGCTCAGCGTGTCGCCGGAGCCAATGGTGATCAGCCCGAAATTCTCGTTCACCGTGTCCACGCTCAGCGTGTCGCTGCCATGCGCGATCAACTGCATGTGGGAATCATAGCTCGGCGTGGTGGAGAGCGCGCCATGCAGCCCGCTCATGGTCGAGCCAAAGCCATATTGCATCCACCATTGCGGCACGCTGGGGGTCAGCGTGTCGGTGTTGCCATAGAACACGCCCATGGCCACGCCCTGGAGGGTGAGGTCGGCGCCATTGGTGAGGGTGATGGCCTGCCCGCCGATCTGCGTTTCCTCGAGCAGGGAATAATTCGCGCCGGCGGTGTTCAATGTCTGCGCCACCCAGATATCCTGGGCATTGCTGGCATTGGGGGAAATAACCGGCTGATGGCTGGAGGTGCCGGAGATGACGACATGCTGCGTTCCGGTGGCCGTATTGGTCGGCACGCCGTTGCTCCAATTCTTGGAGGTAAACCAGTCGGTCGAATTTGACCCGTTCCAGCTGTCAGCCATTTTTCCCAAACCCTCGCCCATAGGGCGCAAATGAAAACCAAGTAATTTCGGTAATGTGCTCAATGCGCCTTTATATACGCGATGCGCCATGAAGATTTACGGCTGAAACGTGTCAAAAAGAACACAAAGCCGTGAGATACGGTTATTAATGTCTTAATTTTGTATAAAATCCAGCGCGTTGTGCGCTGCGATATAAGAATCAACTTTTTGTGAGTTTGTGGTTGTTCTGCGGCATGGCGAAAAACTTGTGCGATCATGAGGGCAACGTAATCTGTTCCGCCGATTTTGGCGCCGCGCTGGCTTCTGGCGGAGTCCTGGGCCATGGTCTTGCGGGCCGTCGCCGCGGTCAAACCTTTGCTATGCCCCCGTGGAGTTGGAAATCGTGTCGGAACCCCGCATCATCGGTATTCCCGCCTGCACCAAGCGTGTTTCGGGCTATATCCAGCACGCCACCCCGGCGCGCTATGGCGCAGCCCTTATTGAGGCATCTGGCGGCATCCCGCTGCTGATTCCACCCGAAGGTGAGATGATGCTGCCGCTGCTCGAGCGGCTGGATGGCATCATGTTCAACGGCTCACCCTCCAATATCATGCCCACCCGCTATGGCGTGGATTTTGACGCAACACCCGACGCGCATGACGAAGCGCGCGATGCCACCACCTTGCCGATGATCCTGGCAGCCCTTGAGCGGGGACTGCCGATTTTATGCATCTGCCGGGGCATGCAGGAGCTGAACGTAGCGCTGGGTGGCACGCTGTTTCAGGAAGTGCATTTGCAGCCCGGCCGCATGGACCATCGCGCCGGTGAAGGCGAGTTGCGTTTCGCCCTCAAGCATGAGGTTTCGCTCTCGGGCGAATTGGCGCGCATTGCCGGGGCGGAGACAATCCAGGTTAATTCCCTGCATGGCCAGGCCATAGACCAGCTGGCACCGGGGTTGGCGGTGGAGGCTTATGCGCCAGATGGCACCATAGAGGCGGTGCGAGTAGAAGGTGCCAAGAGCTTCGCGTTTGCGGTGCAGTGGCATCCGGAATGGGAGGTTATGCATTTTCCCGACCGCCAGCGCCTGTTTGCGGCGTTTGGGCAGGCCTGTGCGGCCTATGCCGCCGCCCGCCGGTAGGGGGGGTGGTCGAAATTTCGCCACCAGGCGTTTATATGCTTGGGGCAGGAGAAGGAGGGTCATTATGGATATTCAGACCATCGACAATCAGTACAACCAGCTTCAATCCCAGGCGCAGGAGACCATTACCGAACTTAAAGGCCTGGCGCAGAAGCTGCGGGCCGCGGCAGAGGCCGGTAATCAGGATGCGCGGGAATGGGTTCTGGATCTCAAGAGCATTGCCCTGGCCATCCAGGCGGAGCAGAATCAGGTCGCCAATCTGCTGCAGGCGCTGCATAATTTCGTTAACGCCCAGCAGGCTCAGTCTTCCGTGCCGCAGGCGCAGCCGCAATCGCCCTGGGGCAGTCAGCCTGCTTATGCGCCGCCGCCGCAGCCCAATTATCCGCAGCGTGGTTATCCGCAGCCGGGTTACGGCTACCCGCAGCAAGGTGGCGGTGGGCTGTTTGGCTCGTTCCTCAATTCCGGTTTTGGCCGCGCCATAGAGATGGGGGCCGGGTTTGGCATTGGCGAGGAAATCATCGACCAGATCTTCTGAAGCCGGGCGCTTCACCCTCAAAACCGGTTGAGCTGTCATGGAAGAGATCCGCCTCGTCATCTGGGATCTGGACGGGGTGTACTGGCCGGGCACCCTGGCCGAGGGCACGGCGCGCCCGCAGATGAGTGCTGCGCAAACCGTGCGCGCGCTCAACCGGCGCGGCATCATGAATGCGATTTGCTCGAAGAATGATCCTGACCCGGTTGCGCGTGTGCTGGACGCGCAAGACATGGCGGCGGAATTCATCTTCGCCGATATCGGCTTTGGCCCCAAGGGTGCCCGTGTCGCCGATATTATCGCGGTCGCACAGCTGCGGCCCGCCTCAGTGTTGTTTATCGATGATGAGCCCGCCAATCTGGCCGAGGCCGTGCGCGCCGTGCCGGGGTTGAATGTGGCGGGGCCCGATCTGGTGGCGCATTTGCTCGATAATCCGCGCCTGCGGGGCAAGCCCGATGCGGCTCTCACCCGCCTTGCGGCCTACCGGCTGCTGGAGGCGCGCAGGACCGCGCGGGTGGGAAGCAGTGCTGATCATGAGACGTTTCTGCGCGAGAGCGGCATCACCGTCCGGCTGATCATGGATGTCGAGGCGCATTTGGAGCGCGCCATAGAGCTGATCAACCGTACCAACCAGCTCAATTTCACCAAAAAGCGCTTGCCCGAGGACCCAGCCCGTGGGGCCGAGGCGCTGCGGGACCTGCTTGCGCGGTATGATGTGTTCGCCGGGCTGGTCGAGGTTCGCGATCATTACGGCGATTACGGGCTGAGCGGGTTTTTCGTGTTGCGCGGCGGGGTGGGCTCGGCCGTGCTCGAACATTTCTGCTTTTCCTGTCGGCTGCTCGATATGGGGATCGAGCGCTGGCTTTATGAGCGGCTGGGTCGGCCCGCCATCGAAGGAGCGGGCCCGGTTGCCGGATCGCTCACCGGGCCAATGCCGGATTGGATCAGCGAGCAGGATGGCCCGGTTGGCGGTGCCGTGGGCCCGCTCATTGACCGGCTGGTGCTGCGCGGTGGGTGCGATCTTGCGGCCATGTCGCATTATCTGCGCGGCCTGACCCGCGAGATGGCGCATGAATTCAACACTATCCGGGCAGGCCGCCAATTTCGCATCGACCATGCCGCCTTTTTGCCACTGGCCCTCACCCCGCCAGACGCGGCAAGCCGGGCCATGCTGGCGCAAATCGGCTATCAGGAGAGCGATTGGACCTCGGCCCTCAGCACCCCGCCATTGCCGCGCGAGGTCTGGCTGTTCAGCTTCTGGACCGATTCTTACGTGCAGCTCTACCAGCATGGCGGGCTGGCAATGCCATTTTTGCTCGAAGATAGCCCGCATGCCGACCAGGATGTAACCGCGCTCTCGCCCGCCATGGCCGCGCCCTTTTTGCGCCAGCCCGAAAACCACGCCGCCTGGGACGCGCTTTGTACGTATTGGCGGGCCGTGGGCGCGATAACGCCAGAAGCGTTCCGCGCTTATCTGGCGCCGTTGCTGGCGGCGGGGCAGGGGCGTGCGGTGATGATTTTCATGCTGGCCCCTGAAGTCTGGCGCAACCGGCCAGATCAGCCGCTCATTCCGTTTCCGCGCGCCCGCGCGTTGAACGATGTGCTGCGCGATTTGGCGCGGGGGCACGAGGATGTCTGGCTGATCGACATGCTGGATTTCGCGCCGCCCGGTTGGCATGGGCCCGAGACCGCGCATTTCAACCGCGCGACCTATGCGGCCGTGGCGGCGCATATCGGCCAGCGGATTGCGGCGCGCTTTGGCGTTGCGGCGCTTGCTGGCGGGTGAGCGCTTCTTTATGGCATGCGCATGGCCGCGCATTATTTCACCGTCACCTGGGACCAGTTGCACCGCGACGCCAAGGCGTTGGCCTGGCGGCTGCATGCGCGGGGGCCGTGGACTGGCATTGTCGCGATCACGCGCGGCGGGCTGATCCCGGCCGCGATCATCGCGCGTGAGCTGGAATGCCGGCTGATCGAGAGTATTTGCGTTGTCACCTACGAGGACGAGCGGCGCGGCACGCCGGTGGTTACCAAACCGCCCGCCGCCGCTGGCGATGGCGCGGGCTGGCTGATCGTCGACGATCTGGTGGATACGGGCGCCACCGCGCAGCTGGTGCGCGGGCTGCTGCCCAAGGCGCATTTCGCCACCATTTACGCCAAACCGGCGGGCAAGCCGGTGGTGGATACGTTCATCACCGAAGTGAGCCAGGATACCTGGATCCTGTTTCCCTGGGATACCGAGCCGCAATTTGTGCCGCCCCTGGCGCGCGGGCCCGCCTAGCCATTCCCGCCGAAATCCGCTAAACACCCGCATCGCGCCATGGTGGCGCGGTGCAAATCGCGGCTGATCGGGGCGTTCACGCAACCGGAGATACCGCGCCGCCGCCGGGCATTTTGCGTGAAGCGGCGTTTCCGGCCACATGGTCCGTGGTTGCGGGGTTTAACCATCCCCAGCCAGACCCATGCCGCCCGAGGCGCCGCCTGACAGACCGGCCAACGCGCATCTTCCGGGGCACACACCGCTTCGTCCGGCCGTGCTGGAGTGTGTGTTAGATGTTCGATAAATATTTCCGCAAAGAAATGGAGTGGGGCGGCAAGACCCTGATCCTGGAGACCGGCAAGGTCGCCCGCCAGGCCGATGGCGCCGTGGTGGCGTCTTACGGCGACACGGTGGTGCTGGCCACCGTGGTGGGCGCCAAGGCCGCCAAGCCAGGGCAGGATTTCTTCCCGCTCACCGTGAATTACCAGGAGCGTTTCTATGCCGCCGGGCGTATTCCGGGCGGATTCTTCAAGCGTGAAGGCCGCCCGACCGAGAAGGAAACGCTGGTCTCGCGCCTGATCGACCGGCCGATCCGCCCGCTTTTCCCCGCGGGCTTCCGTAACGAGGTGCAGGTCGTCGTCACCGTGCTCAGCCACGATCTGGAGAATGACCCGGACATGGTCGCCATGGTCGCGGCCTCGGCCGCCCTCACCCTGTCGGGCATTCCCTTCTTTGGCCCGGTGGGTGCCGGGCGCGTGGGCTATATTGATGGCCAGTACGTGCTGAACCCGACCGTGAGCCAGCGTGAGGAGAGCCAGCTCGACCTCGTCGTTGCCGGCACCACCGAAGGCGTGCTGATGGTGGAATCTGAGGCGTCCGAGCTTTCCGAAGAGATCATGCTGGGCGCTGTCACCTTTGGCCATGCCGGGTTCCAGCCGGTGATCGAGGCGATCATCGAACTGGCCGAGGCCGCCGCCAAGGAACCCTGGGCGCTGCCTGAGGTTTCGGAAGAGACCAAGGCGCTTGCCGCCCGGGTGGATGCGCTGGCCCGTGCTGGCCTGGCCGAAGCCTATAAGGAGACGCAAAAGCAGGTCCGTTACGAGAAGATCGCGGCGGTGAAGAAAGAAGCGGCTGCCAAGCTGGCCGAGGAAGGGCTGGATGCCGACGCCGCCAAGGGCCTGTTCAAGGAGCTGGAGGCGGATATCGTCCGTAACGCCATCTTGGATACCGGCCTGCGCATCGATGGGCGCGATACCAAGACCGTGCGCCCGATTCTGGCGGAAGTGGGCGTGCTGCCGCGCACCCATGGCTCGGCCCTGTTCACCCGCGGCGAGACGCAGGCGCTGGTCGTGGCCACGCTGGGCACCGCGCAGGATGAGCAAGTGGTGGATGCCATCGAAGGCGAGTTCAAGGAGCATTTCATGCTCAACTACAACTTCCCGCCTTACTCGGTCGGTGAGACGGGCCGCATGGGCTCGCCCGGCCGTCGCGAGATCGGCCATGGCAAGCTGGCCTGGCGCGCGGTGCATCCGCTGCTCCCGGTCAAGGAGGATTTCCCCTACACCCTGCGCGTCGTCTCCGAGATCACCGAATCCAACGGCTCCTCCTCGATGGCGACCGTCTGCGGCACCTCGCTGGCGCTGATGGATGCGGGCGTGCCGCTGAAGCAGCCGGTGGCGGGCATCGCCATGGGGCTGATCAAGGAAGATCGCGGCTTTGCCGTGTTGTCCGACATTCTGGGTGACGAGGATCACCTGGGCGACATGGATTTCAAGGTTGCCGGGACCGAGAATGGCGTGACCTCGCTGCAGATGGACATCAAGATCACCTCGATCACCCCGGAGATCATGCAGATCGCCCTGGCTCAGGCCAAGGATGGGCGCATGCATATTCTGGGCGAGATGGCCAAGGCCCTGACCAGCAACCGCGAGGGTGTTTCCGCCAACGCGCCCAAGATCGTCACCATCCAGGTACCCAAGGATAAGATCCGCGATGTGATCGGCACCGGCGGCAAGGTGATCCGCGAGATCGTCGAGCAGACCGGCTGCAAGATCGACATCAACGATGACGGCACCGTGAAGGTGGCCGCCTCCGACGATGCCAAGATCGAGGCCGCGATCGAGAAGATCAAGGGCATTGTGGCAGAGCCGGAAGTGGGCGTGATCTATAACGGCAAGGTGGTGAAGACGGCCGATTTCGGCGCGTTCGTGAACTTCCTGGGTGCGAAGGATGGACTCGTTCATATCTCCGAGCTGGCGCAGGGTCGTGTCGCCAAGACCACCGATATCGTCAAGCAGGGTGATAGCGTGAAGGTTAAGGTCATCGGCTTTGATGATCGTGGCAAGGTCAAGCTCTCCATGCGTCTCGTGGACCAGGAGACCGGCGAGGATATCAGCGACAAGGTTGGCCCCAAGGGCGGCAAGAGAGACGCCGCAGCGGAAGCCTGAATAAAAAATGTGGGGGCTTTTTATAGAGCCCCCACAAAATAAACCGCCCTCTTTGGCAAAAAAGGGCGGTCTAAAAACTGTTAAAATGTAATTTCCACAGCCAGGGCCGTTATACGGTCCTGGCTTTTTGCGTGGCCCGGGCCCGGGGCTTTTCCTTAACGGGCGGCACAGGCGCGGTCAGGCTCCGGCCAGTGATTTTCTCGATATAGGCGCGGTAGCGGGCAATATACTCATCCATGCCCAGATGCGCCTCGGCATAAGCCCGCGCGGACTTGCGTAATTTTGCCGCCAGCTTCGTGTCGGTCAACGCGCGCAGCACGGTTTCGGTCAGGGCCTCATGGTCGAGGGTGGGGGTGATCAGCCCGTTCTGCTCATGTGTGACAAATTCGGTCACGGTCTTGGTGTCGGCGCCAACCACGACACAGCCGCAGGCCAGCGCTTCGCGCAGCGACCAAGAGGCCACGAACGGGTAGGAAAGATAGACATGCGCATCCGAGCGTTTGAGCAAATCGAGATGGTCCTTATACGAGACTTTACCCATGAAATGCACGCGTGAGAGGTCGATTTGGCCGCCGACCTCCTTCATCAGCACGTCTTTCCAGC
Source organism: Pseudomonadota bacterium (assembly GCA_021808545.1). Taxonomy (GTDB): domain Bacteria; phylum Pseudomonadota; class Alphaproteobacteria; order Acetobacterales; family Acetobacteraceae; genus Acidocella. The sequence continues at coordinate 30,437 of JAKBBM010000009.1, forward strand.
TTCCGCCTCCCTGCGGTGGCGCGCCGTAGCTTACATCATTGCCGCCCACGAGCGAGACCACAACATCCGGCTGTTCCTCCAAAAGCCGGGGCAGGGCGCGCATCATGGTATGAAAGCCGCGATAAGGCTCCAGATTCCGCGCCACATAGGTCACGAGTTTTTGCCGCGGCGTTACGGTTAGTGGTCCCACGGTCAGGGTTTTGCGGCGCAGGGCGGGGTCTGGCTGGCAGATATCCAGATCCACCCCCTCCTCGATGATTTGGATGCGCGCTTGCGCCCAATCCGGATAGGTGCTGCGCTGCCAGGCGGTGGGGGTTTGGCCGTATTGGTCCAGCGCCAGAGCGAGTAGATTGGTGGCGTTTTTGCCGCGCACCGAGCCGTAGAGCGCCTCGGCCATTGGGAATTCGGGGTCGAAATTCACGTCCGCCCCGGTAATCTTATAGTAAAACTCGAAATAGCCAAGCATCGGCACGCCGGGGAACACGTCCACGAGGTTCAGCATCTCGCCCCAGCCATGATGGCCAAGGATGATGTCCGGCTTGAAGCCGAGCGCCTTAATGGTGAGCGCGCCCTTATAGGCGGCATTGGCGCGCCGCGCGGCCATTTCATATTCGCGCGCATCCCACACCACCGCATTGGAGAGCGGCGGCGGCTTGGCGTAAGTCACCTTGCGCACGCCTTCCAGATGGTTGCGGTTTGGTTCGGTCATGAACACGATCTCATGCGTGCCGGGGTGCTTCGCATTATCAGCTAGCAGGCTGCGCACCAGATGCAGATACTGGCCGGGGAAATTCTGGTGGACGAACAAGAAGTTCACGGCGTTTCGGCCTCGCTTTAGCGTCTGGTCCGGCCGCCCTTGCGCGTGCGCGGGGTCAATACCACCTGGATCGCCTCCAGCGGCGCCAAGGTCTCGGCTTCGCAGGTTTCATCATTGCCGACCGGCCCGGCTTCGGCGCCACCGACAAAGCTGGCGGAATAGCTGATTTCATATTGTTCAGCGGCCGCGCCATTCAGGCGAATGCGCAGGCCAAGAAGCGGCAGCGCCATGCCGCGCGAGCCGCAATATTGCCCGGCTTCCACCCAAGGCGAGAGCCAGCCGCGTCCCAGGACCGCCTGGTAGGTGAAGTCGGCCGGATCAATGCCCTCTGGCGCGGTGATGGAAAATCCCTCAATCCAGTTTTGGCTGCCCGGCTCGCCCAGCCAGTCGCCGAATTTAGCGCCTACATCGCCGTGTGATTGGATATGCGCGACCACGTTCATGGTGTCTGTTGGGGCGGCGGGGGGGTGCGCTTGCGCCTGTGGCGGAACGGGGCTGTCGCCCGCGGTTAGTAATTGTTGCACCTTCAGACGCGGCGCGGCGTCTGGCGTGCCGGGCAGCTGGTAGATGGTGATCAGCACCTGGGCGGGCTGGTTACGGATTCGTACCAGGGCGGCATCGCCATCGGCATTTAGCCAGCCATCGGGGCGGAAGCCGATAATCTCGACATTCTGCCCCCCCGCCGGCGGTGGTGATACGCGCACGCCGGGCATGCCGGCATTGCGCGATGCTCCGGCATTGGCCTCGTTAATAAAGCAGAACAGACCCGGCGGCAGCGCCATCAAGTGCCCGGTAACTTTCAGCTCATGAACCTGCGCCCCTGTGCTGGCAGCACCGGCTTCGGGGGCTGTCTTAGCCTGGTCGGGGGCGGTGTTCACATCGCTCATGTCACTTCCTAACAGATCGGGTTATGCGGCGTTTGTAATGATTCACGGATTAATCAGGTACAATCAAAGCATGGCAGCGTTAATTTAAAGTGGTGAGATTTTCCAGCCCTTGGAGGCGAAAATGACGAAATGTTTCAAAATCATATTCGCAACAAATGGTCGTTAATGCGCGCCGCCGGCAATCCCAGCGGCAAAACCAGCCCGCGCCCCGTGGCCCGTATGCGCTCAGCCTGCGCGCCCAGATCGAATACCACGGAAACCAGCCCCGCATTCCAGGCCTCGCTGAGCGCGAAACACCAGGTTTCCGGCCAGATCGAGGGCAGAAAGGCGAGGTCAGGCGCAAGGCTTGCAATCAGCGGGCCGGCCTCACCCTCTTGATAATGGCCGGTGACAAAAATGCCCGCTTGCAGCAGCCGTGCATCGTCAGCACTGCCGCCGATCACGCAAAATTCAAGCGGCAGGCGGCGGGTTTGCGCATCTATGGCGCAGTCCAGCAGCAGATCGAACCCCTTGGCCGGGCCAATGCCGCCAATCACCGCCACGCGCCGCCGGGTCTGGCGTGGCGGTATGAGGCGTTTTGGCGCCGAATCGTCCTCCCAGGCGCGCACCACTGGGCGCAGACTGGGAAAATGCCGCTTTAGCCGGCGTGCGGCATCAATTGAGGGCACGGTCACGGTTGCCGCCGCCGCGAATTCCTGGGCGGAGCGGGTGCGTAATTGCCGCACGGTTAGGCGCTCATGCACCCCGGCCCGATCGCGCGCGCAGCAGCGGCGGCAGCTTGCCTCATCGGGCTCGCCGCAATAGCGCAGTGGACTGTCGGGCGTTGCGCGGTTGAGCAAATTAACCCTTGGGCAGAAGCTCGCATAATCATGCACCACGAGGTCGAGCGGCACATCCAAAAGCCTGGCCAGATCGCGCAGGCTTTCATGTTGGCCAAGCATATGGTGGCGCACCACGCGGGCCACCTGTAAATCCCGCAGCAGCGCCAGTAATGCCGGCATGGCGCCGGGCAGAGTAAAGCTTAGGTTGGGATAGGCGCAGGGATCGCCAGCTGAGAGCTGGGCCGGCCAGGGATAGGGGGTTTTGGCCGGATTTTTGGGAAAGGCGGTGGCTAGCAGCAACGGGGCCAAACCTTGGGTGCGCAGGGCCTCCATATCGGCCGTTACCTGCCGCGCCACTCCGCCGCCATGGCTGTGCGAGATCAGCAGCAGCGCCTCGCGCCCGGCGCATTCCTCCCGCAGCCGGGCCGCATCCAGCGCCTGGCGGTAAGGGCGCAGCGGGTCCGCCGCCATATGCGCCATCACCAGCTCATGATAGCCCGGATGCAGCTGGTTGAGCAGGGCGAGGTTGCGCATGGTCAGCCCGCGCGTGGCGACGCGGAAGGACACACCACCACGATGCGCGACATAAGCGCCCATGGCGGCCATGTGCTGGAAGCCCAAGGCGCGGGCGCGCAGGCAGAAATCATTTTCCTCGCCATACCCTTGAGCGAAAATTTCACCCCGCAGCTTGCCTGTCGCGGCCAGGCAATCATGCCGCAGATATAGGCAAAACCCGACCCCGGTTGGGATTTTCACGGCGGCACGCTTATTCGTGGCCCGCGCCAGATTTTGCAGATGGCAGGTAGCGGCCAGATCCGGCATGGGGTTGCCGCCCTCCGGGTTGGGGTAGCTGCAAATCGTCGCCTCGTTCGAGAGCGGGGTAACAGTGCCGGTGGCGGCATGTGCATAGGCCACGTCGCGCAAGGTCTCTACGGCGCCGGGGGGGAGCAGAATATCGCTATTGAGCAACAGCACATCGCGCCCGTGGGCCACGGCAAGTCCTGTATTCACCGCCGCGCAAAAGCCAAGATTGCGCTCATGCCGCAGCAGGGTAATGCGTTTTTGCGCGGCCAGCTGGTCCAGCCAGCGCGCAAGGCCGGGTTCGGGGGTTGCGTCATCCACCACGATAAGGCGTGCCCGCCTCGGTGCCGCGTCCAGTACCGACGCCAGGGCCGCCTTGGTTTCCGCCATCCCGGCATAAACGGGCATGATAAGGGTAAGCGGCGCGCGCGGTGGAATACGGCCAGGCGGTGGCGCGGGCATTGCGGCGACCGGGATTGGCGCGGCTTGCAGCGGGCGCGGATCGAGCGGGCTACCCATAATATCGCACCCATCTGGCCCGCGTAAGCAAAAGGGCGGGATCAGCCCGCGCAGAGCGCGCGGTGGAATGCGGAACCGGTGGCGGGGCAGGAAGGGGGCGTCATCATCCGGGGGCAAAGGCGGGCCAAAGCGCACACGCCGCGTTTGTCCGGCGGCATCGTGCAAAGTGAGTTCGGGTGGCGTATCGGGCCAGGCCGGACGGCAGGCCCAGCCGCTAATACCCGTGCTAATCCAACTGGCTAGGCCCTCCACACGCATGAGCGCGGCCTGGTCGGGGCTGGCGCCCAGCAGCCGTCCCTTGCCCCGGCGGATGCTCCGGCCATCGGGGCTGAGCGCCTGAAACCCGCCATACCCCGCAGCGCGCGCCACATGCGCGGCAAAAGCGCTAAATCCCGCGTCCTCCGCCTGGCAATGGCGGATCAGCAGCTTGTGTAACGCGGCGGCGGCCTGCGTGCTGTTGCCTTGTTTGTCAAAGGCCAGGGCTAAACCTAGCCAGCTTGCGGCAATGTCCCAGCGGGCGCTTAAAGGCTCCAGAAGTTCAATCGCCCGGGCAAGCTCGGTCTTTGTGCCGGTTAACAGGCTCTGTGCCAAATCTAGCGCGATGCGCGGATCTTCCGGCGCCAGGCGCAATGCGCGCTCCAGCCAATACCGTGCCTTGGGCCCTGTCTGCCGCCCGTTGGCCCAGGCGGTGGCGGCGCTGGCCGGATCGTCTGGTCCGGGCGGTTTCATGGCCTCGTCATTCTTGTGCTGGCGGCGGCTCCGCGGTGCCCGGTGCAGGCAGGCTGGCAAGTTCGGCCTGTGCCTCTTCCAGCCCTGCCTGGGCCGCCTGGGTAAAGCACGTGCGCGCGCCCTCGATATTGATCGGTGTTGCGATACCAAGGCGCAGATATTTTCCCACCATCAGGGCGGCGCGCGCATGGCCGCGCTCGGCCGCTTGCGCATACCAGGCCAGGGACACGGCGCGGTCGGTGGGAATGTCGTGCCCGCCGCCATACAGGGCGCCCAGCGCGAACATTGCCTCGGTCCTGTTTTGGGCGGCGGCTTGCTCAAAAAGCTGGCGCGCGGCCTCATCGTCGCGCGGGCCGCCAAGCCCTTGGACCAGCAGGGCGGCAAGGTCGATCAGCGCGTCGGCCATATTCGTCTGGGCCGCCTTACGCAGCCAGATGCGCGCCTCGGCGAAATCCTGCGCCACGCCGCGTCCTTCCATCAGCATCCGGCCATAACGGTATTGCGCGTTCACCACCCCTTCGGCGGCGCGGCGGAACCAGTGCGCGGCGCGAGCATCGTCGCGCGCCATGCCCATCCCCTCGGCCAGACACACGGCATAATTATACGCGCCAACCAGATCGCCGGATTCAGCGGCCTGTTCGAACCATTCATGCACCGGGGCGGCGGTGGTGATGCGCGGATTGAGCTGGCCGCGGCGTTGCAAGCCCGCAAGCTCGGCCTGGGCCGCGCTATTGCCGGCCTCGGCTGCCATGCGCAGCCATTTTGCCGCCTCATCGGCATCGCGTGGTACGCCACCCGCACCGGTTAGATAGAGCAAGCCGAGCGCCTTGGCGGCTTCGGCCTGCCCGCCCTCGGCCGCCAGGCGAAACCAAGTCGCGGCCTCTGCATAATTTGGGGGCAGCTCATCATCGCCGCGCGCATAAATATCGCCGACAATACCGGCGGCATGGCTATCGCCGGCCAGGGCGGCGCGGCGCAGCCAGGTTTCGCCCTCCAGCTTGTTCTGCTTGATGCCAAGCCCCTGCAACAGCATGAAACCGTATTTGCCCTGGGCTTCGCGGATGCCCGCCTTGGCCGCGATACCGTAATGATGCGCGGCCAAGCCCAGATCGGTCAGCACGCCGACGGCGGTCTCATAAATGATGCCGAGATAATAATGGCCCAGCGGCAAATCGGCCTCGGCGGCTTTACGGATATGCTCGACCCCGGCAAAGGTCGGCTCGTCCGACGTGGCATCGGCGAGCAGCGCCAGCCCATACCCCAGATGCCCTTGCGGCCGGTCGGATTCGGCCGCGCGCTTGTACCAAAAGGTGGCCTTGTCCTTATCGCGCAGCTCTTCTGGCCCGGTGGTGTAGATAAAGCCGGCCAGTGCCTGGGCATCGCCATCGCCCGCTTCGCCAGCGGCCACCGCCCAGCGCAGCGCGGTTTCCATGTCCGGCTTGTCGGTGGCGACCTCGCTGAACAGGTCTAAGCCCGCCGCCTCGGCCTTGAAGCCGCTGGCATAAAGCCCGGCGAGCTGGCTTTGCGCGATTATATCGCCAGCCTCGGCCGCGCGGGTGAACCAGCGCACCGCCTCTGGCACGCTGCGCAGCCCTGGCCCCTCGCCGGAAAGATAGCACAGGCCAAGTTCGCGCGCGGCCACCGTCAGCCCGGCTTCGGCCGCCACCGAAAGCAGGCGGAAGGCCCGCTCATGCTGTTGCTGCGCACGCAACTCCAAGGCTCGGGCGAGCGCCTTTGGTGGCGTGCGCGCGGCGAGCTTGTCGCCCAGAGAGAATTTAACGGCCATCGTCCGATTACGGCTCGTGCATGCTGTTATAGGCGATCGGCGCCAGGCGCGAGAAGAAGTAGCTGAGAATGCTCTGTTTGCCGACGATCACATCCGCCTGAATCGGCATGCCCGGGACCAGGCGGAAGCCCGGCGGCACGTTATGCAGGTTCAGCACATCGAGCGAAATTTGCGCCCTGTAATAGAGATTGCGCGGCGAATTAGGCAGCGGCGCACCATTCACGCTGGAACTTTGCTGGTCTTGCGGGTTGATGCTCTCAGGGCTGATCGCGGTGACCGTGCCCTTGGCGGTGCCGTAGAGCAGCGGGTCCAGGGTCTGGAATTTGATCGTCACTTTATCGCCGACATGAACATAGCCCGATTCCGAGGCATCGATATCGGCTTTCACGGTGAAGGGCGCATCGACCGGGGCCAGCTCCATGAGCTCCTGGCCGGGCTGCAGGATCGAGCCGACCGAGACCGAGGCAACCGATTGCACGACGGCATCTTGCGGCGCGGTGAGGTCGACGAGCTGATGGTTCAGTTGGGCCTTGGTCAGCTGCTGCTGGGCTTGCGCCAGATTATTGAGCGCGGTGGCGAGCTGAGTGGAGATTTGCGCCTTCCATTGTTGCGAGAAACTGTCGCGCTGTGCCTCAACCGCCGCCAGCTGGCGTTCATCGGCCTGGGCCGAGGATTGGGCGTTGGATAATTCGGCCTGAATATTCACCCGGTCATCGGTCGCGGACAATGTGCTGAGCTTACTGCCAACCTGCAGTTTTTGCAGGTCCTTGCGCATGTTTTCGACATGGGTGGCGATGGCCAGGCGCTGCTTATAATAAGTGGCCTGATCCTGGTAGCCCTTGATCTCCGTCTTCAGCTGATTGATCTGCTGCTGGTAGTTCTGCATCGTGTAATTATATTGGCCGGTTTGCTGGTCGTAGGTTTGCAGCTGCAGCGCGGCATAGGGATTGGTTGAATCCGGCACGTAGGGTTTGCCGTCTTCCTGGGCCTGCAACTGGGCGACCTGGGCGGCGTAATTCTGCTCCTGTTGGGTGAGCGAGGTCAGATCCGCCGCGGCATAGGTGGGGTTCAGGGTTGCCAGAACCTGCCCCTTGGAGACGAACTCGCCCGGATGCACCTTGATATCGTTGATGATGGAGCTCTGGTTGAACACCTGGATGCTGTAATTCGGGCTGGTTGAGCTGAGCACGCCATTGCCGGTGACCAGTTTTTCGACCTTCATGGTGCCGGCCGCGATGAAGACGGCGGCCACCAGCGCCGCCACGATATAGGCGGTGAACCGGGATGTAAGTGGCAGCGGCGTGGCGACGATGGCGGCGGTGGGCGACTGGAATTCCAGAACGGCGAGCGGCAGGGGCTCCTCGGCTGGAACCAGGGCCCGGTTAGCGGCCTTGGGTAAGAGCTGGCGGAGCTTCGGCATCGTCGAGTCCTTCGGGGGCGAGATGGCGGTTCTGCTGGAACCACAGATGACGGTAGATCGCACAACGTTCAACGAGTTCGTGATGCGTGCCCAAATCGACCATGCGGCCGCGGTCGAGCACCATGATCAGGTCGCAATCAAGCAGCGAGGAGAGCCGGTGTGAGACGATAACCATGGTCCGGCCCTTGGCGATGCGGGTGATGTTCGCATTCACCAGCGCCTCGCTCTCGGGGTCGAGCGCGGAGGTTGCCTCGTCCATGATCAGGATTTTCGGGTCTGAGATCAGCGCGCGGGCAATGGCCAGGCGCTGCTTCTGCCCGCCCGAGAGGTTGGGCGAGCCTTCCTGAATAAACGTGTCATAGCCGTTGGGCATGCGCTCGATGAATTCTTCGGCCCCGGCCAGGCGCGCCGCGCGCACCGCATCCTCGAAGGACAGGCCCGGCCGCCCGGCGATGATATTGTCGCGGATCGAGCCGCGGAACAGGAAATTATCCTGCAGCACCATGCCGAAATTCTTGCGCAGATGCCGCAGATTGATCTCGCGCATATCATTGCCGTCAATCTTGATGGCGCCGCTATAGTCGCGGTTGATGCCTTGCAGCAGGCGGGTGACGGTGGATTTACCCGAGCCCGAGCGCCCGACCAGCCCAAGCATGGTGCCGGCCGGTATCCTGAAGCTGAGCTTGTCCAGGGCAGGGGTCTTGGCACCTTCATATTTGAAGACGACATCGTCGAACTCGATTTCGCCTTCAAACCGCGGCCGCAACCCGTGGGTGAGGGCGTATTTTTCGTTCGGGCGGTTGAGCACGCTGCCGACGACGCCGATCGAGGTTTGCGCCTTTTGCACATCCTCGATAATGCCGGCCAAGCTGACCAAAGGCCCGGCCACCCGCCCGCCCAGCAGCATGAAGCCGGTGAGCGCGCTGGCGTCGATGGCATTGTTGCTGTGCACGGCGATATAGGCGCCAAGTGTCAGGGCGCCATACATGCAATAGCGCTGCAACGGCATGCTGAGCGTGGCCGGCCAGTTGGCGAGGCGGTTGATCTCGATCTGCAATTGCGCGGTTTCGGCGACGCGGCGGTCCCAGTCGGCGGAGCGGGTTGGTTCCAGCGCCAGGGCCTTCACGGTCTTGATGCCATAGACCGTTTCCACCAGTACCGAGCCTTTTTGCGATTCCGCCTGGATGACCTCGCCGGTTTTGTGCGCGAGCGGACGCAGAAACATGGTAATGATGGCGGCCATGAGGGCCGCGGCGATGACCACGGTCCAGGCCAATGTCGCATTAATGTAGAACAGCACAGGCAGCAGGATTGAGAGCATGAATAAGTCGATGAACGTGTTCATCAGCTTACCGGTCAGGAACTGGCGCACCTCGCGGATCTGGTTGATCTTATAGGTGGTCTCACCGGCCTGGTTGCGCTCGAAATATTCGATCGGCAGGGACAGTAGCCGGTCAAAGATCAGCAGATTGAGCCGGGCATCGAGCTTGGCGGCGAGGATCACCTCCATCATCTTGCGGCCCCAGCTCAAGATCATCTCGAAGATGACGGCGATGATCAGCAGAACGATGATGAGGTTGAGCGTGTCCTTGCTATGAAATTGCAGCACGGTGCCGATGGTGCGCATCACGATGAGAATGGGCACCAGGCTAAGGATGGTGAGGGTGATGGAGCTGATGGCGATGTCGCGCAGGATCCGGCGGTCGCCCCAGACCAGCTTCGCGATCAGGCCAATATTGAACACGACTTCGTCACCGCCGCCAGCACGGCTGGCGCGCACCAGCAAGGCGCCGCCGCTCCAGACCTGCTTTAAGCGCAGCTCATCCACGGCGATCACCGGATCTGACGGGCCGCCGCGCGGATCGCGCAGGAACAGGAGTTGCTTTTCCTTGTTCCGCCCCACGACAATGGCGGCGCCGCCATCATCGAGCAGCAGGATGATGGGCGCCGGATCGTCGATCTTGATCAGCTGGCGGAAATTCATCGGCACGCCGCGCGCCCAGAGCCCGGCCTCGCGCAGCCATTCAATCAGCACGGGCGGCGAGGGGGCCGGTTCATCCGGGCGCAGGCGCAGGCTTTCCAAATCCATTTCCACGCCATGATAGCGCGCGACATTCATCACCGCGGCCAGGCGCGCCTGGGTCTGGGGGGTGGCATTGATCGCCGCGTCATCGAGGGCGGCGACATCCGGATTCGCGGCACCATGGCTTCCGGCGCCCGCTCCAGGGGTGCGCGCTGTGTCGTTCATGCGGTCTCAGCCCTCTTTCAGGTCGGCCTAATATTCCCGGTTGACTGTCCAGCCGGCTCTGGCCCGCTTATGCCTGAAAACGGTGTTTCAGTACAACGTCCATGCGGCAAGGTCTCATATTGCGATATATGTATCTGAAAATGATGTCAGGCCCGTGCAAATTTGTTTGCCCGGGCGCGTGGGGCGCCTGCTTTTCAGGCTTGGCCGGATTTGCCATGCTGTGAATGAAGAGGGAGACGCGACACGGTATGAAAATCACGGATGCGGCCGCGGCCGACTTGCCCGGCATTCAGGCGATTTATGCGCATCATGTGCTGCATGGCACCGGCACGTTCGAGGATGTGCCGCCAGCCTTGGAGGAGATGCAAGCGCGTCTGGCCGCTAACCGCGAGATGGGATTGGCCTGGCTGGTGGCGCGCGATGAATCTGGCCTGCTCGGCTTTGGTTATTACGCGCCATTTAGGGACCGGGCGGCTTATCGCACCACGGTGGAGGACAGTGTTTATGTGCGCGAAGGCGTGCGTGGACAGGGGGTTGGCAAGGCCATTGTCGGCGCGCTTATCGAACGGGCGCAGGCCGCCGGCTTTCAGCAAATGCTGGCGCTCATCGGTGATTCGGAAAACACTGCCTCGATTGGTGTGCATGCCAGCCTGGGGTTCCAACAGGTTGGCATCATGCGCAAGGTCGGCTTTAAGCTTGAACGCTGGCTGGATGTGGTGCTGATGCAACGGGCTTTATAGCGCGCCCTACATACGTTCGAATGAGCGAAAGAACTCCCAGTCGGTAACGGCGCTGTTGAAGGCATCCAGCTCCACCTTGGCCATGTTGGCGTAATGGCGCACCACGTCGGCGCCAAAGGCGGCGTGGGCAAGGTCGCTCTCGGCGAACAGGCGGGCGGCCTCGTCCAGGGTGGCGGGCACGCGCGGCAGATCGGCCGTGTAGGCATTGCCGCTAAAGAGCGGCACGGGCGCATAATCGCCCTCAATTCCAGCCAACCCCGCCGCTAGCATGGCGCTGAGCGCCAGATACGGGTTCACATCCCCGCCCGGCAGCCGGTTTTCCACGCGCAAGGCTGGCCCATGGCCCACCACCCGGAAGGCGCAGGTGCGGTTATCCATGCCCCAGGCCAGGGACGTGGGGGCGAAGCTGCCAACCGTATAGCGCTTATAGGAATTGATGTTGGGCGCGAAAAATACGGTGAGTTCGGCCGCATGGGCGAGCAGCCCGGCCATGAACTGGCGAAACAGCTTGGAGGGGGAATGCCCATCCGCGTCCAGAAATACGGGCGCGTCCTGTGTGTCGCGCAAGGAGAGGTGAATGTGGCAGCTATTGCCCTCGCGCGCGTTGATCTTGGGCATGAAGGTGAGCGCCATGCCGGCCTGTGCCGCCAGCTCCTTGGCTGCCTCTTTGTAGATGACGTGCTTGTCGCAGGTCTCGAGTGCTGTGCCATAACGCAGATTGATCTCATGCTGGCCGAGATTGCATTCCCCCTTGGAATTCTCGACCTGAATGCCGGCTTCCTCCATGGCGTTGCGAATCTGGCGCAGCAGCGGCTCCACCCGTGCCGTACCGAGAATGGAATAATCGTTATTATATTGGTTGGCTGGGGTCAGGCCGCGATAGCCGCGCGTCCACGCATCCTCGTAACTGTTTTTGAACAGGATGAATTCCAGCTCGGTCGCGGCGTGGGCGCTCAAGCCATGGGTTTGCAGCCGCGCGAGCTGGGTTTTCAGCATGATGCGCGGCGCCATGGCCAGGGGACGGCGGTCTGGCAAGGTGCTGTCGCACAGGATAATGGCGGCTCCCTTCTGCCAGGGGGCCAAGCGCAGGGTGGCAAGATCTGGCATGAGCAAAAAATCGCCATAGCCGCCATCCCAAGCGGCCAGCTCATAGCCGGGCACCGGCGCGCATTCTATGTCGGTCGCCAGCAGGTAGGCGCAGCCCTCGGCGGCGTTGGGCAGCACGGATTCGAAGAAGAAACGAGGCATTACGCGCTTGCCCTGCAGCCGCCCCTGCATATCGGGGAGGGCCATGATGATGGTATCGATCTCGCCGCGCTCGGCTAGGCTTTCAAGCGCGTGTAGGGTCAAAGGTGCCGGACCGGCCATGCCATGGAATCTCCCAGGATTATTGGGTGATATTGATATATAGATGATTTTGGTCTGATGGCAGGGGCGCGGGGTGGTTTTTAGCGGGTGGCGGCGCGGGCTGGGTCAGCCCGCGTCGAACGTGGTTTCCGGTGTGGCTAGAGATTTCATCAGGTCGAACATGCGCTTGCGCATGGCCGGATCGGCGATCCGGTAATAGGCGCGGACCAGTTCCAGTGTCTCGCGCTTGGTCAGCTGGTCGTCGACGCCAGAGCTGAACGGCTCTTGCTGCTCGGCAAAGCCATACATGCGCCCCCGGGGGCCCGAGAGCGGGCTTTCGGACATGCCTTCGGGCATATCATCGAAGAAATAGGAGATTGGCACATCCAGCACGCGGGAAATATCGAATAGGCGTGAGGCGCCGACTCGGTTCACCCCGCGCTCATATTTCTGCACCTGCTGGAAGGTCAGGCCGAGCGCATCGCCCAAACGCTCCTGGGACATGCCAAGCAGGGTCCGGCGCAGCCGGATGCGGGAGCCCACATGGATATCAATAGGGCTGGGGCGGCTTTCCCGCTCCGGACGTTCGGCATTATCTGCAGCCATAGACCTCAACTTCTCCAACAGGGCGGCGCCAAGCACCGCGATTTCCTTTCTTTGCCGTCCGAAGCTTTCCGGAGGTCAAATGTCAGGGGCGATCTAAACTTTAGCGAATAGCAGATGCCCGCGATTTACAAATTACCCGACGTTAATATAACGGGCAATATAAAAGCTCAATAAACGGATTATTAAATAGACGCTCTTTGAGCAATCGTAAAAATATTAAATCAAATCAAGAGTGCGATTAACCATCCGGTAACGATTGAGACAACCCCAAGTATAGCAGGTAAAACCAGGCCGAGCCTAGCAAAAATCGTCGGCGGCAGGTGTCCGGGCAGAGGCGCGAGCAGCACGCCCTTGACCCCCAAAGGCAGGCTGGCGACGATATGCCCAAACGGATTGACCATTGCCGAGATGCCGGAATTGGCGCTGCGGGCCAGCGGTAAACCTTCTTCCACGGCGCGCAGGCGGGCATCGTCGAAATGCTGCAGCGTACCGGCGGAGCGGCCAAACCAGGAATCATCGGTAATCGTTACCAGCCAGTCGGGGCGGTGGGCTTCATCGACCACCTCACCGGTAAAGGCGTCTTCATAACAAATCATTGGGCCAAAGGGCGGCAGGCCTGGCACGGTAAGCGTTTTGGGCCCGGTGCCCGGTGTGAAGCCGGTGCCCAGCATATGCGGGATAATGGCAAGCGGGATCCATTTGGGCGTGTATTCGCCAAACGGCACCAGCTTCCATTTGTCGTAATAGGCCACGGCCGGGCCGGGGCCGTCGGTCACGACCAGCGCGTTGCGGTAATCCTTGGGTCCCACCCAGCGCACACTGCCGGCCAGCACCGGCGTTGTGCCGGTTACCGCCGCCAATTGCTGGCGGGCCACGGCATCGCTATCCAACAGCCAGGGGCTGGAGGCTTCCGGCCAGATAATGGCGTTGGCGCCGGCATTTTTCGCGGCCTCGCTCATGGCCAGCAGGCGTTGCCAGTTGGCTTCCAGGCTTGGGCGGCTGAAATTGGGCGGCACCGGAAAATCGGGCTGCACCATGGCAATGCGCAAGCCGGTGGAAGGAACATGGCGGGAGAGGCGATGCAGCCCGAACCCGGCCCACAGCGCCAGCAGCAGGATAAAGCCTGTCAGCCCCCGCCTGCCAAAGCGCGGCAGCCCGGCGAGGATGACGGTGAACAGCGTCAGCCCATGCACGCCGACAATGGCGGCGGGCTGGAGAAAAATATCGCCCAACCGGCCAGGAATCGCCCAATCCGCGCCCCAGAAATTCCAGGGAAAGCCAGAGAACCAGAATTGCTGGGCGAGGTTGGAGAGCATCCACACCCCGGCAAAAACCAGAAGCTGGCCAAAACCCGGCTTGATCAGCCGCGCCGCCAGTACGGGGGGGATGCTGTAGCAGGCCACGGCCGCGGCCAGGGCCGGGGCGGCAAAAGGCACCAGCCACCAAAATTTCGCGGCTTCGGTCAGAATCGGCTCGGTGATCCAGTACAGCCCGGCCAAGCCCAGCCCAAAACCAAACAACCAGCCGATGAGGGCCGCGCGGCGCCAGTTTGGCGCATCGTTGAGCAGGCGCAGCAGGGCGGGCACGCAAAACAGCAGAACGGGCACCAAATGCAATGGTGCGAGCGCCGCCGCCGCCAGTACGCCCCACAAAAAGGCGCGCAGCAGAGGGTATTTGTCCAACCAGACGTGGCAGTTGCGCCAGAGCGCGCGCGGGCTAGCCACGCGGCAGGCCGAATATCTGCGCGACCGCCGCGAAATCCGGCGCGGTTTCATGCTGAAGGGTGGGGGCTGTGCCATCCTGCGCGCGTACCAGCTGGCAGGTTTGCAGCCCGGCTTCATGGGCCGCGTCGAGCTCGGCCTCCACGTCCGAGAGGAACAGCATCTCGCCCGGCGGCACGTTGGCGCCCCGGCAGATCGTGACATAGCTCGCGGCCTCGCGCTTGGGCCCGACCTTCGTGTCGAAATAACCCTGGAACAAGGCGGTGAGGTCGCCCTCCGGCGTGTGGCCGAACAAGAGCTTCTGGGCCGCCACGGCGCCTGAGGAATAAACGAACAAACGCAGGCCCGCGCGCGCCCAGCGCCGCAAGGCGGGGGGCACGTCGGGGTACAGCTCGGCCCGCAAGGTGCCGTTGCGGTAGCCCTCCTCCCAAATAATGCCCTGGATTGTCTTCAGCGCCGTGATTTTCTCATCGCGGTCCATCCATCCCAGCAGCGTGTCGAGCTTTGGGGCTGGCACTTCCGCCAATGCCGGGTGGCCCGTGGCCACGAATGCCGCCATGCGTTCACGCGCATAGGGAAACAGCACGCGATGCACAAAGCTGATCGGGGTGGTGGTGCCCTCGATATCGGTCAGTATGGCGGCGGGTTTCATGCGAGGGCAAAGCGTTTGGAAATATCGTCGCCGGTGAACTGGGCAACCCAGCCGGAGGGAGCGGTGAACACGCGCAGGGCCGTGAAATTGGGTGCTGGCCCGGCATCGAACCAGTGCTTGATGCCGGCGGGCACATGGATCAGATCGCCCGCCTCGCAGAGTGCGACATGTACGCGCCCGGCCGCATGCAGCACGAAATGGCCGGCGCCGGCGACAAAGAAGCGGATTTCCGGCTCGCTATGCGTATGCTCGGCCAGGAATTTTGCACGCAAGGACGCCGCCTCGGGGTGGTCTGGCGTGAGCTTGACCACATCGGCCGAGCCCGCCCCGGTTTTGCCCATCAGCATGTCCAGATAGGGGCGGTAGGCAGCCAGAATCGTCGCGGGCGGCTCGTCGCCCTTCAAGCGCACGGGGCTCTCCCAGCGCTCGAACCCGACATCGATCTGCGCCAGCGCCGCCGCCACCGCCGCGGGATCGGTCGAATCGAACAATGCCACGCCCGGCATGTCGTCCTTGTAGATGGTCAGGCGGCTCATTTCATCTTCCTCCGCTCCAATTCGCAGGCGAGTAGGAATTCCAGGGCTTCCAGGCGCCAATAGGCATGTTCCACGCTGCTGCCCCAGCCATAAACCCCATGCCCGGCAATGGCATAGCCGATTGGTGGTTCGGCGGTGAGCTCTGGTTCGATCTTTCGTGCCAGCCGCGCGATATCCTGGTCATTCTCATAAACCGGTAGCCGCACCTCCAGCTCATGGGTGGCAAAGCCGAACGCCTTCAATATCTCATAATCGGCAAAGCGGATGCCGCCCGCCATGGAGAGCACGGTGGCGGCCACGGAATGGCCGTGCAGCACGGCGCCGATGGGTGGAAATAGCCGGTAGAGCTGGCAATGCAGCAATGTCTCGGCGCTGGGTTTTTGCCCCGCCACCAGGGGCTGACCGGCCAGATCCACGGCGATAATGTCGCGCGCGGGATCAATCCGGCCCTTATGCACGCCGCTGCGCGTGATCGCGATGGTCTGCGCATCGATCCGCGCGGAGAGGTTGCCAGCCGAGCCCGGCACCCAGCCGCGCGAATCCATGCGCCGCCCGGCCTCGGCCAGCGCTTCGGCCAACGCCAAAGGCACCATGGCTCAGCCCTGGTTGACGGTGGTCTTGGTCTTCTGCTCGGCCTGCGGGCCGGGGGCAGGCGCGTTCAGCGCGCCGCCTTCGCTCATCGATTCGTCCTGCTGCTTTTTGTCGTCTTCAGAGATGTTCTGCTTGAAGGACTTAATGCCCTTGCCGAATTCACCCATCAGATTACTGACCTTGCCGGTGCCGAACAAAAGCAGCACCACGGCCAGCACGATCAGCCAGTGCCAAATGCTCAATCCACCCATGATCTTACCTTCTCCACGCGGAAATTTCCGCCCTGTTTACCGCGAATGAGCAAGCTTGCCAAATGCCTTGCCTCAGAGCAGGAATCCGGCCAGCGCATTATAGCCCACATGCAGCCAGATTCCGGGCCTGATTGAGCCATAGCGCACGCGCAGCCAGCAATTGGCCAGGGCCAGGACTCCGACATCGATAAAGCCCGGCGGGTAATGCAGTTTCTCGGGCGCGTGCAACGCCACGAACAGAGCCGAGGTGATAAGCGTGGCCCATATCGGGCCAAGCCGCGCCGCGAGCCCGCCAAATCCAGCACCGCGGAAGCAGACTTCCTCTAAAGCCGGGGCCAGCACCAGCGCCAGCAGCAGCACGGCGGCGCGGGCCAAAGGGGGGCCATCGGCCAGCCGTGCCAGCGGTAAATCGCGCAGGGCTTGCACATGCGGCGGCACAAGATGCACGGTGATGCCGACAAGCCCAAGCAGGCAAAGACAGAGCAGCCCGGCCATGACATAAGCGCGCCAGGGAGCTGCGCGCCAGCCAATGCCGGTGCGCAGCACGCCGGGCCCCAGGCGGCGCACCTGCCAGGCCAGCCACAAGGCGGCCATCAGCTCGCCCGCCAGCACGATGCTGGCCAGCACCAGCGGGGCGTGCATGTCTGGCCTGGGGGGATGGTGGGTCCCCCATAAGGTGCGCCCCAGAAACACGGCCAAACCGAGATTAACCGGCACGAGCGAGCCCGCTCCCATGGCAAGCATGGTACCGGCCATGCTCCATATGCCCTGCCACGCGCCAAAGGGCGGTGTAGTGCCAGGATGCCGCCTGACACCGGGCAGGCGCGCGAAGATGAGCGCGAGCAGCCACAGATTAAGCCCGCATTCTGCGCCGATTCCGCCCAGCAGCAGCAAAGCGCGCCTGGGTACGGGGTGGTGCGTGGCCAGCCCCGCACCCACGGCCAGCAATGCGCCGGCGCTTGCGAACAAAGCGGCCCAGCCCAGCCCGGCAAGGAGTTTTTTCATGGCGTATCCTTAAAACGTTGCAGGATTTCCTCTGGCGTGGTGCCGGATTCACGTAAATGCCGCAATGTCGCGGCGTGGTTGCGCTTGGCCAGGCGCTGGCCGTTTTCATCGGTCAACAGCCGGTGATGCGCGTAAGCCGGTGTCGGCAGATCCAATAAATTTTGCAGCAGCACATGGATGTGCGTGGCGTCCCGCAGATCCTCGCCGCGCACCACATGGGTGATGGCTTGCCGCGCATCATCATGCACGACGCAGAGATGATAGCTGCTGGGTGTGTCCTTGCGTGCCAGCACCACATCGCCCAGCCGTTGTGGCTCGGCGTTCATCCAGCCGTGCCCTTCCTCGAAGAATCGCAAGGGACCGGATTGCGCCAGGGCTTTTTGTGTATTGAGCCGCAGCGCGTAAGGCTGACCAGAGGCCAGGCGCGCCTTTTGTGATGCTGGTGGCAGGGTTCGGCAGGTGCCAGGATACACCCTCTCCACCCCGTGCGGCGCGCTTTGCGCGCGGGCAATCTCGGCGCGGGTGCAAAAACAAGGGTAGAGCAGCCCGCGCTCGTGCAAGCGCTCAAGTGCCGCCGCGTATTCGGCGAAATGTGCCGATTGCACGCGCACATCGCCGCTCCACTCCAGCCCGAGCCAGCGCAGATCCTCGAGAATCGCGGCCGAAAATTCCGGGCGGCAGCGCGTGCGGTCTATATCTTCCAGACGCAGGCGGAAAATATCGGCGCGTTGGCACGCCTTCCAGGCCGAATAAGCGTGGCCGAGATGCAAAAAACCGGTGGGCGAGGGGGCAAAACGCGAGATGACGCTCATACGCCCCTGATATAGAAAGCGAACATGAAAAGGCGAAGATGCACCATGACAAATTCCTTAATAATAGGCGCGATAACAGGCGAGGGACCTTGCGGTGCGGCGCATCCTTTGTCATAAACCTCACATGACTCCGACGAACCACCATATATGGCTGGGTTTCGTGGCCAGCTCCCAAAATCTAGTCCCTTTCTGGGACAGGTTCAGTAATGCCTGACGGCGGGTTCCATTTTCCCGCGCTTGTCTTGAATGCGGATTTCCGTCCGCTATCCTATTTCCCATTGTCGACCTGGAACTGGCAGGATGCCGTGAAAGCGGTGTTCCTGGACCGGGTTTCCGTGCTTTCTGAATATGAGCAGGAGGTGCGATCCCCCTCTTTTTCCATGCGGCTGCCCAGCGTGATCGCGCTGCGCGATTTCATCCCCTCCGCCCGCACCCCGGCCTTTACGCGCTTTAACGTATTTTTGCGCGACAGTTTTAGTTGCCAATATTGCAACGACCGCCGGGCCACGCAGGACCTGACCTTCGACCATGTGATCCCCCGTGCCAAGGGCGGGCGCACGAGTTGGGAGAATGTCGTGACCGCGTGCGGCCCGTGCAATTTGCGCAAAGGCAGTAAGATGCCTCGTGAATGCAACATGATCCCGCGCCAGACGCCGCGCCGGCCGACAAGTTACGAATTGCAGGAACGTGGCCGGCATTTTCCGCCCAACTATCTGCATGAAAGCTGGCGGGATTTTCTGTACTGGGATTCCGAGCTGGAAGGCTAAAAGCTGCGGCCTAAACGGTTTTCGGCGTGAAGGCGTTAAACGCGATCATCGTGCTGGTATCGGCGATTCCGGGAACCTTGTGCAGTTTTTGCGTCACAAACAGGCCAGGATCAACATCCTCGTCCAGATGCACGATCGCGAGTAGATCATAATGGCCCGAGATTGAATAAATCGCGCATTCCACAACATTGTCGATAATATAGGCGGCAACGTTATAGGCCTCGCCGAGTTGGCATTTAATCTGTACGATCAGCGTTTTCATCGCATTCCCCTCCTATAAATCCAAATCCAGCTGTTTCTTGTCTCTCTCTGCCCGCACCGCCACGGCGCCATCGGCAAAGCGCAAATTAAGTGCTGCTCCCGGTGCCACCTTCGCCGCGCTGGTCACGGGAGCGCCTTTTTTGTCGGTCACCAGCGCAAAGCCGCGCGCCAGCACGCGTTCATAACTTACCGCATCCAGCCTGGATGAAACATTTTCTAGCCGTAATGCG
>JAKBBM010000010.1 GCA_021808545.1 Pseudomonadota bacterium
TGGCAGATGCGGCAGCCAGAGTGCGAGGGCCGCAGCATAGGCGGCGGCGAGAATGGATTTGACCATGGCGGGGATCATTGCCGAGCCATAAAGCGGCGCGGTGAGGAACAGGCCGGTGATGCGCAGAAACGGCCATAAAAAATGGCCAAGCCAGAGCAGCACCGTTTGCTGGTTCAGTACCATGATTGATGCACCAGAAGCGGTGCGCGCATGATCATGTCCGCGGTGAAATGCGTGAACAGCCCCAGCGCGCCGAATCCGCCAAACAGGGCGAGCACGATCATGGCGATGGTCTTGGGCAGCAGGGCGAAGGTGGCATCCTCAATCTGCAGTGCGGCCTGGATGATGGCGGTGATTAGCCCCACCACCAGGATCAGCGCGATGATGGGGGTGATGGCGGCAAGTTCCACGGCGAACCCGGCATGCAGCAATTTAAGGTAAAGCGGCATGGCCAGCACCCTAGCCCGTAAAACTGCGTGCAAGCGTGCCCAGCACCAGCACCCAGCCATGGATGGACACAAACATTAACAGTTTGAGTGGCAGTGAGATGAGCGTGGGCGAGACCATGATCATGCCGAGCGACATCAGGATCGAGGCCACGGCAAGGTCAATCAGCACGAAGGGGATGTAGATCAGGAATGAGATCTGAAAGGCGGTTTCCAGTTCCGATGTGGCGAAGGCCGGCACCAGCACGGTGAGCGGCACGGCCTTGGGGTTGGCGTATTTCTGGCCGGAGAGATCAACGAACAGATGCAGCGGCGCCTTGCGGGTCTGTGCCAGCATGAAATCCTGGATCGGCGGCTTGGCTGCCGCCACCGCCTGGCTGAAGCTCGCCTGGCCGGCCAAATACGGGTCCAGCGCCTTGTCCTGCTCCTGCTGGATCACCCCGCGCATGACGAATACAGTGAGCGCCAAAGCCAACGCGATCAGCACCATATTGGGCGGGGTGGTCTGCAGCCCCAGCGCCTGGCGCAGCACCGAAAGCACGATGATGATGCGGGTAAAGGCGGTCATCAGCAGGATCAGCCCGGGCAAAAAGGCCAGGGTGGTGATGACGAGCAGGCTTTGCACGTCGAGCGAATAATTTGTCCCCCCCTTATTCGCGAGGGCGTGCACGATGGTCAGGTCCGAAGTTGGATCGGCCAGGGCCAGGCTTGGCAGCACGGCGAACAGGGCGAGCAGGATGAGGCGCAGCGATTTGCTCATGGCTGGCGCTCCAGCCGGCCGATGGCGGTAATGCCGCCTCGGCTGACGCCGATGAGAAAACGCTGCCCCTCGGCCTCGGCGATGACCAGGCTATGTTGCCCGCCCAGCGGTTTGGTGACGATGAGCGAGATGGGCGAGGCGGGCCCCGCCAGCCGCGCACCCAATGCGCCGCCGCGCAGGCGCCGCAGCGCCCAGCCCGCCGCCGCCAGCACCAGCAGAATAACGAGCAGCGAGGCGAGGGTGGATGCGGCGGCGCCAAGGCTTGCGCTGTCCACCGCCCTAATCCTGTTCGACGATATTGGTGATATAGGCGGCGGTGAACGGGTTGGGCGGGGTGAATTGTCCGCTCGTGTTCAGCACCTTGTTGGCGATGGCAAGGCAGTTTTTCGCCAGCGCTTCATGCGTGGCGGGATTGACCAGTTCTTTGGCCGTTTGCGTCATTAGCAAATTGATGATTTGGGATTTGATGATCGGCTCCAGGCTGGTGAAGCTGGTCAGGGCCGTCTGGTTGAAGGTGGAGAATTGCACGCTGAACTGGATATAGGCGTTGCCGTCATTATTCTGATCCGCCGGCACGGTGACGACGACATCTGAAAGCTGGGAGAAATAGATCGGCTTGGGCTTGGGCGGGGCCGGTTTGGCCGCCGCCGCGCTCTTGGCGTGATGGCCCATGTCCAGAAAGGCGATGGTACCGCCAATACCGCCCGCCAAAAGCACGGCGGCACCCGCGCCGATGAGAATGATTTTTTTCATCTATGATACCTCTTTTTGGTAAAAGCCTGATCAAATCAGACGGATTGCAAAAGTGACTCGAACATGGTGTGCGCCGCGCTGATCGCCTGCGCCGCCGCCTGATAGGCTTGCTGGTAGTTGGTCAGTGTCACGGCCTGCTGGTCGGTGGAGACTCCGGCGACCTTTTGCAGATTGTCGGTGGCGGTGGTGACATGGGCGGAAGTGGCGGTGCTGAGCTGCTGGGCGGCCTGCGCGTTGGCGCCAAGGCCGGTGGAAAGGCCGATTGCCGCCTGTTCCAGCGTGCCGCTGGTGGTGGTGCCGGTTGCGGTCCAGATGGCGCCCATGCGCTGGGCGTTGCTGCCGCTAGCGGTGCCGCCGGGCGTGAGGGTAAGCGTGTCGCCCGTAACCGGCGTGCCGCTGATCGGCAATTGCCAATAGCTGCCCGCGGCCGCGCCGGACGGATACGCCACGGCGATATTGCCGCCATTGCCGCCCAGCGTGCCGGTGGCGATGGTTGTACCCGGCGCGGCGCTGGTGGAAACCGTGTAGCTGCTGGATGAGGTGAAGGTGACTTGCAGAGGCTGCCCGTAATAGCTGGCGGGAATCACGGCGGCACCGCTGGCCGGCGTGCTGGTGACCGTATCGGTGCCGGCATTGATGGTGCCGGCATTATTATTGGCGATGGACCCGTCGCTCTGCAGCGTGCCGGGGGTGGAAACATAAGGGTCGGCCGCGGCGATGGCATTGCTGCTGCTGGTGGCCACGCTCAGCCCCGTGGCCGCGTTGGGGGCGGGGTTGATGGTAAAACTGTCGCCATTGGCGGGGATACCGGCAATGGTCAGGGCAAGCCCTGCGAAGGTGGGCGGCACGCCGCTGGGCGTATAGGTTTGGCCGCTGGCCTGGTTGGTCGCG
Source organism: Pseudomonadota bacterium (assembly GCA_021808545.1). GTDB lineage: Bacteria > Pseudomonadota > Alphaproteobacteria > Acetobacterales > Acetobacteraceae > Acidocella. Next base: position 2,851 of record JAKBBM010000010.1, read on the forward strand.
GTCCAGCCGGTGCCGCTGCTATAGGTCAGGGTGAAGGGGCCGCCATCGGTTGGCAGGGCGCTCGCATTGGCGATTTGCGCGGTGATGGTGGCGCTGCCGCTATTGCCGGCGGCGGCGGTCACGCTGGGGGCGGGGACATTGAACAGCGCCTGACCCTGCGCGCCGGACAGGGTCAGGCCCTGCGCCTGCGCGGTATTGACCTGGGTGGTGAAAATCGCGGCCAGCGCGCCCAGAGATTGCAGGGCGGCATTGCCGGACTCGATGGTGCCAACCGCCCCGCCAATGGCGCCATCGGCCCCGGTGACGGTGACCGGCACCTGGCTGTTGCCAGCGCTGACGGTGGGTGTGCCGCTGCTGGAATTGGCGGTGGTGAGCGTTTGCGCGCCGCTTTGGTCCAAAAGCACGGTGCCGCCCGTGGTGACGATGACCGACCCATTGCCCTGGGGCAGCACATTCACCGGCAGCAGCTTGGACAGGGAGTTCAGCGCCGCTTGCTGCTGGTCGAGCAGGCTGGGCTGGTTGGGGGTTTGGGTCAGGCTTTTATTGATGGTGGCGAGCTGGGCGAGCAGGTTGTTGGCCGAGGTCACGCTCTGCCCCAGCGAGACCTTGGCGCCGCTGATTGTATCGCCGATCACGCTGGCGGCGGTTTGGAAGGAGCTGGTCACGGTCTGTGCGTCGGACAGGATGGTCTGCCGCTGTGCGGTGCTGGTGGGGTTGGCCGCCAGGGTGCTGATATCCTGAAAGAACTGGTTGATCGCTGTTTGGATGTCGCCGTTATTGGTCAGCGCGTTGGAAATGGCGGTGAGCGAGGTGGACTGGGCCGAGGCGGCCGCATCGGCGCTGTTGGCGTTGCGCAGCTGCGCGGCGGCAAAAGCGGTGGCGGCACGCACGATTTGCGGCGCCTGCACGCCGGCCCCCGGCTGGTTGGGTGCGCCTTGCGCGGTGGTGGCGTTCACGCTTTCCACCGCGTAGCCACTGGTGGTGGCGTTGGCGAGATTGTTGGAAACCGTGGAAATACCGGATTCGAAAAGTTGCAGCCCGCTCAGGGCCGTGTTGATGGCGCTGGTGATGCCGCTCATGATCCACCTGTTTTGGGTTCGGGTTGGGAGGGGGCGCTGACGGCCCGCAGCACGGCGGACATCAGCGGGGAATGCGCGATTTGGACGATTTTCGCGGCATAGCTGGAATCGGTGGCGTAGCCGCCTGCTTGCAGCGCCTGCGCAAATCCGGCCACGCTGCTTTGGCCCGTGGCCGCGGCAAAGCCGGTTTGGATCAGCCCGATATAATCGGCCACGCTGGCGGCGAGGTTGGGATAATCGCGGAAGCTGGCGGTTTGCGGGGTGAGCACGCCATCGACCATTTCATGCGTGGCGCGGGCAGTGCCGGTTTCGCCATCGGCGGCCTTGATGCCGAACAGATTATGCCCAGGTGCTGCCGCCCCCCAGCCGGTTTCCAGCGCCGTTTGCGCCAGCACCGCCACGGGCGGAACCCCCAGCGCCTGTGCCGCCTGGGAAATTTGCGGCCAGATGGCGCGCGCGAATTTTTTCGCCTGGGCGAGCAGCGAGCCAGCCGGTGCGGTGGCTGTGTCCGTGCTGGTGGTCTCGGGGGCCAGGCTGGCAGCGATCTCGGCCGAAGCACCGCTGCTGGCGGCGGCTTGCAAGGCGGCCTGGATAACCGGGCTTGGCATGGCGGTGGTGGTGCTGGAAGGCAGCGTGCTCGCCGCGCCGGCGCCTTGCGCAGTACCGCCCAGCTGGCGGGCGGCGGCCGCGGTCAGGCTGGAATCATATTTGCCGAAATCATGCTCGGCGATGTTCCACAGAAACAGACTCTGGAACGCGCCGCCGCCAGCGCCCAGGGCGCTGGGGTCCATGCCAGTCTCGTTCATGGCCGAGAGCATCTCGTACCAGAGCATGCCGGTCATGCGCTCCACCGTGGCGGGAATCTTAGATGTGCCGGGTGAGGCTGACGGCTGAACCAGGCTATGATCCATGGGTGCTATCATCAGATCACCTTGATCTTGCCGTTGATGGCGCCGGCCTGTTTCAGCGCCTCGATGATGGCGATGAGGTCCGACGGGCTTGCCCCCACCGCGTTCAGCGCCGCCGCCACATCCTGCAAGGTTGCCGCGCGTGGCAAATTGATCACCTGCGCCTTGCTTTGCTTGGCCTTCACCACGCTGTTCTGCACGGGCTGGGTGGTGCCGTTGCTCAGCGGCCCGGGCTGGCTGACGCTGTTGATGTTCTGGATGTTCACGGTGAGATCGCCATGGCTGACCACGGCCGGGCCGAGCGTGACGCCGCCATTCATCACAATGGTGCCGCTCTGCGCGTCAACGATGATGGTCGGCGCTTGCTGCGGCGGCGTGATGGGCAGGGACAAGATGCCGGACATAAAGCGCATCGGGTCTTGCCCGTGCGCGTTCAAATCCACCTCGCCGGGCGAGACGGCCTGGGCCGTGCCGGCGCCAAAGGCGGCGTTGATCACATCGGAAATTTGCTGCGCCGATTGGTAACCCGGCGTGTTGAGCAGCAGGGCGGCGGCGCCGTTAACATTGTAGGTGGCCGGAATAGTCTTGGCGATGATGGCGCCGCCCGGCAGCGAGCCAACCGTGGGCACGTTAACGCTGGTGGAGGCATTGCCATTGCCGGCGGAAAAGCCGGAAACCAGAAGCGGCCCCTGCGCTTGCGCGTAGATCTGCCCATTGCCGCCACGCAACGGTGTGGGCAGCAGCACGCCGCCCGCGAGCGATGAGGCATTGCCCACGGCCGAAACCGTGACATTGACATGCTGCCCCGCATGGGCAAAGGCCGGCACTTCCGCCGTGACCATGACAGAGGCGACATCGTTAGGCTGCATGGTGGTCACGTTAGGTAGGGCGATGCCCATGTTGCGCAGCATGTTGAGGATGGATTGCTGCGTGTAGGGGACTTCGGTGGTTTGGTCACCCGTGCCGGGCAGGCCCACCACGAGCCCATAGCCATAAAGCTGGTTGGTGGGGGCACCCGCCACCGAAACAAGCTGGTCGATGGTGGTGGTATCCGCCACCGCCGGGCTAGCCGCCAGTACGCTCCACAGCGCCAGGGCGCTGATCCATACAATTTTCTTCTGCGGACCGGAAAACGGGTGTTTCATCAGAATGGCGCCACCACGTTGAGGATTCGTTGCAGCCAAGGCACGGTATGCGCGCCGGTATTAATCGGCCCATCGCCAACATATTGCACATTCATATCCGCCACCTGGTTGGAACTAATGGTGGTGTTGGCGGCAATATCGTCCGGGCTCGCATAGCCGGTGACGACAATGGACACGACATTGCCGTTAATGTTGACATTGGTGCGCCCGGCCAGCGCCAGCGTGCCGTTGGGGTCGATATGGGTGATCACCGCCTCAACCTGGCCAGAAATATTATTCGCCGCCGTGGCCGAGCCGGCCCCGCTATATTCCTGGTCCGACGTGGCGCCGACGGAGGGTGAGAGGCTGCCGCCATTGATATGGCCAAAGCTCATCGGCACGCCCATGAAGCTGGTCATGGAATCGTTGATCTTGCCGGTACGCTTGAGCGCGGCATTGTCGGTATTGCTGGCGGTATTGCTGGTGACGATGTCGATGGTTACGAGATCGCCCACCCGCCAGTCGCGCCGGGGCTCGTAGAGCGAACCCGAGGAGGAAGCCAAAAATACCGATCCATCCTGAGATTTTTGTGGCGGCTGTACATCCACCGGAAACGCCGCCGGTTTAACCAACGCTGGCGGGCCGGGTGGTTTTGTGGCGCAGCTGCATAGCGCCAGCAAGGCCAGGGCGGGTAGAACGGGCTTCATGCGCCAGCGGCGGCCTGCGCCAGATAATTAAGCTGGTTGTCGATGGCGCTGGCCGCCTGCGTACCAAGCTGGTAGGCGCGCTCAGCCGAGATCATATTGACCATGGATTGCACGACATCGACATTGGAGGATTCAAGATAACCCTGATTGACCGAGCCAAGCCCGTTACTTTGCGGCGCGCCGGGAATGGCATTGCCCGATGATGTTGTGGAGGCGAACAGATTTCCGCCCAGCGGTTGCAGCCCTTGCGGGTTGACGAAATCAGCCATTTGAATTTGTCCAACCTGGGTGGCGTTGGACGAGCCCGGCGTGGTGACGGACACCGTGCCATCGGTGCCGATGGTGACAGAGGTGGCGTTGGCCGGAATGGTGATGGCGGGAATGACCTGGTAACCAGACGAGGTAACAAGCTGGCCGGTGGCATTGACCTGAAACGCGCCATCGCGCGTGTAAGAGGTCTGGCCAGAGGGCATCAATACTTGGAAATAGCCCTTGCCGTTAATCGCGAGATCAAGCGGGTTGCCGGTGCTGGTCAGCGTGCCTTGGGTCAGCGTGTCTTTGATTGAGGCAACCTTGACGCCGGTGCCAACCTCAAGCCCGGATGGATAGACGGTTTGCCCAGTTGAATTGGCGCCGGGCTGAATGCCGTTTTGGTACAGCAAGGTTTGGAATTCAGGCGTTTCCGACTTGAAGCCGGTGGTGTTCACGTTCGAGAGATTATCCGCGATCGTGTTCATCATCATCTGGCTCGCGGCAAGACCCGTGGCGATGGTATCCAACGCGTGATTCATGGTGCGTCTCCGTTATGGCCAGACCTAACCCTGCGCCACCAGGGCGTTGAGGCTTTGCGCGGCACTGGCTTGGGTTTTCATCAGGCTCGTTTGCAACTGGTAGGAACGGCTATCATCGATCATCTCGACCATGGCTTGGGTCGGGTTAACGTTGCTGTCATTCAGATAGCCCTGATGCACGGCGCCATCGGCCGCGGCGTTGAGTGTCGTCCCGCTGGCGGGCGCGTAAAGCGTGCCGGAAAGCGGGGTGAGCGTGCCCGACGGTGTGGCGATGAGTGCGAGCTTGCCATAGATTTGTGAAGGCCCGGTGGGGTTGGCGGCCGGCACGCCGGAAATGGTGCCATCGGTGCCGATTTGCAGCTTGGCGAGCTGCGGCAGGCTGATGGGCTGCCCGCCGACACCCAGAATGGGGTTGCCGGCATTGTCTGTCAGGATGCCGGCGGACGAAACGGAGAGCGAGCCATTGCGCGTGAGCGCGTTGCCGCTGGCGGTTTGCACTTCCAGCCAGGCATTGCCCGAAAGGGCCACATTCATCGGGTCGCCCGTGCGGTGCGGCGTGCCTTGTGTGAGGTCTGGCCCCGGGGTTAGCGCTACCGCATCCGCCCCGGCGGGGGCGTTGCTGCCCTGGTACAAGGCGGCTTCCGTTACCGCCTGCACCGCCGCATAGCCCGGGGTTTGCGCATTGGCCAGGTTGCCAGCCACCGCCTGCATGCGCGCGGTGATGGATTGCAGCCCGGCCATGCCGGTATAGAGCGCATCGGTCTGCATGGGTTAGATCTGCACCAGACGCTGCGCGTCTTGCTGCTCGGTCTGGATCACCGATGTGTTGGCCTGATAGGCCTGCTGGTACTGGATGAGCGAGACCAGCAACGACGAGGTAGAGGCGTTGGATGCTTCCAGATACCCGCCCGAGAGCGTACCCGACAAGCCGGTGCCAGGTGTGTTCACCACCGCCTGGCCGGATGTGTTGGAGGCGCTGTAGAGATTGCCGGTGATCGGCGTCAGCCCTTCCGGGTTGATGAAATTGGCCAAGGCCAGCTTGCCGGCACTCACCGTCTGCCCGTTCGTGTAGGTGGATTGCAGCGTGCCATCGCTGGCGATGGTGGTGCCGCTATAGCTGCCCGGCGCGTAGCCATCATTCGTGATTCCGGCGACGGCGAAATTCTGCGCGGCCAGCGTGGTGCCGTTGAAATTGAAGGCGACGTTGGAGGCGGCCGCGCCATTGCCCCAATTCACGCTGAGCGAAGCCGGGCTGCCCGAACTGAGCGCGCCGACGCTGGTGAAATTCAGCGTGGTCAGCGTGCTCGGGCTGCCGACATTCGTGCCATTGGCAAGCTGCGGCTGGGCATAAACCGTCCAGCTTGGCGTGGCGCCGGCCGTGGCGGGCTGGTTCTGCGCGAAATAAAGCTGCACGCGGTTGGCATTGCCAAGGGAGTCATAGGTGACCACCGAGGTGGTTTGGTCATAGCTCGCGGTATTGGTGGGGCTGAAGGTGGTGGTGCTGGGAATTTGCGGATCGCCGGAATTCAGGTTCACGGTCAGGCCCAGCTTGGCGGTGGCATTGGCTGGCACCGCGCCGGTATTGATGGTGATTGGCCCCAGCGTGCCGCCGGATACGCCGTTGGCGTTGGTGGCATAGCCAAGTACGGAGGCGCCGTTGAGCGTTTGCAACTGGCCCGAGGTGCTGAGCTGAAACGCGCCGTCGCGCGTATATTGCTGCGTGCCGTTATTATTGATGATGAAATAGCCATTGCCCTGGATCGCGGCGTCGAGCGAATTGCCAGTGGAGGTCAGGTTGCCCTGGCTGAGATCGCTGGAAATCCCTTCCGTGGCCGTGCCGATGCCCGGCACATTGGTGCTGCCAGCGGGATAAATATCCTCAAACAGGGCCGTCTGGCTCTTAAAGGCGGTGGTGCTGGCATTGGCCAGATCGTTGGAGACGGTATTGATGCCGGTTTGCGCGCCCATCAGGCCGGACAGGGCGGTTTGTAAACTCATGAGGCCACTCCAAGAACGGTTTGAACAGAGGAAACGGGAAGTGTGGCCGCCGAACCGGCGACGTTAAGCGTGGGCGTGCCACCCGCAAGATTAACCCCCTGCACGGTGTAAACCGTGTAGGGGGTGGCGCTGACCGCGGCACCCGTGGAATCCGTTGCGGTAACGTTGTAGCTGTAATCCGTGCCTGAACTGCCGCCGGACCAGGAGAAGCTTTGCGGCCCCGCCGGCATGGTGCCAAGATTGAGTGTGGCGGCAATGCTGCCATTGGGTTTGAACACGGTCACCGTGGTGGCCTGCGTGGCGCTGGCCAGGCTGAACGCGCCTGTCGCCTTGCCGCTATTGTCGGGGATCAGCGTATTGCCGGAAACGGCGACCTGCCGGCCGACCAGGGCGGAGGCTTGCGCCATCTGCGCCGCGCCGGTGCTGGTCGACAGGCTGTTGAGCTTGGTGTTCAGCGAATTAATGCCATCCACCGTGGAAATCGCGGCGAATTCCGAGACCATCTGGGTTGGGTTCGCGGGCGAGGTGGGGGATTGATATTTCAGCTGCGCGGTGAGCAGCTGCAGGAAATTCGCCTGGGTCAGGCTGGCGGCGGTGGCCGAGCCGGAACCGGCGCTGCTGTTGCTGGTGGTGGAAGCCGCAACCGAGGCGGCGTTGGCGGCCGCGGCGGCGGCGCTGGGGGCGGTGATGCTGGTCATCATGCCACCTGGAAGCTGGAGATCATTTGCTGATCGATGCGGCTGGTCTGTTGCAGCACCGCGACCGAGGCGGCGTAGGTGTTGGAGCTGTCGATCAAATTCACCATTTCATCCACCTGGCTCACATTTGTGCCGGTCACATACCCTTTGGCATTGGCGTAAGGACTGCCCGGATCGTATTTCTGCACGACTGGCGCGTTGCTTTGCACCGTGCCCAGCACACGCACGCCCATATCCGCGCTATTTCCATTTTGGCTGGCGCCGCCATCATATTCGCCACTGGCCGCGGCGGCCGAGGCAAACACCAGCTCGTGCGCGCGGTAGGGCTGCTGCCCGGGCTTGGTGATGGAATCCACATTGGCGAGGTTGGAGGCGATGGCCCCCATGCGCATGTTCTGCGCTGTTAGCGCGCTGCCGACGATGCCAAAAATATCAGACCCGCTCATGTCATGACTCCGTTATGTCAGATTCCGCCGGGATTCGGGCGTAGGGCTGTGACCAGATCGGTGGTGGATTGATGCAGGAACGTGGCGGCCGCTTCCGTGCGCAGCCCGTTGGCGGCGGCGTTCACCCGTTCGGTGTCCAAGGAGACATCATTGCCATTCAGCCCGACCACGCCATCGGTCCGGTATTGGGGGGTATTGCTGCCGCCGGGCAGGCCAAGCTGCGCGGCCAGGGCGGACTCAAAGGAAATATCACGCGCCTTGAAATTGGGCGTGTCCGCGTTGGCAATATTATTGGCGATCAGGCTGGCGCGCTCCTGGCGCGCATTCAAGACCCCGCCGTAAAAATCAAGAAATCCAACTTGCATGTTCCCGCATCCTCTGATTCCCGGGTTGGTCATTCCCGTGGCGGCGATACGGCCGCCGCGACGGCATGATGCCGCCGCCTGAATCGCGGTATAGGGGCGCGAACTTAAAAAGGCGTAAATGAAAACATGAAGAAAAACAGGCGCTCATCCTGTGTCTCCACCGATTTATTCGCGTATATCCTGAATTTATTTCCTGTCGGACGAACGCCGGGCATTAAAAATATTTTTTCGCGGATGATTTTTTGAATTTTGTTAAACACCCGCACGCGCTGTGGTGCGACGCTTGCCGTGGACGGCGCTGTTTGAAAGCATCGCGTTATTTTCAGGATTGAGCGGGCGTTAAATGCGCTGACCCCGTGGCCGCCATGGCGCGGGGGCACACGGGCATGGTTCCGCCGCGCGCGGCGGGGGAGCGGGGCTTAAGATAGGCGCGGCGGCGGCAAGCCGGGCGCGTGGCATGGCATGCGGGCGTAAGCGTCAGACGGCGCTGTTGGGCGGGGGCAGCGCATTATCGTGGCGGTGTGAGCGCCGGGGTGTTTAGCCTTGCAGGCGGCGCACCACGGCCTCATGCAGTTTGCGCTGCTCGTCGCTTACATACAAGGCGGCGAGATCGGCGGAGGAGAAACTGGTTCCAGGCGGCATTTCCGCTACCGCCATTTGCTCCAGCGCGATCACCACGCAATCAGCGATTTGTTTGGCGAAATCCTGGCGCTGAGCCTGCAAAAACGCCAACTCATCGAGTGCGTGGCGGATTTCCGCGATTTCGGTTATGGCCTCTGCCCGCTCGCGGTCCAGCACCGGGTTGGCATGGGGGGCGTTATGGCTGCTGTCGCTCAACAGGCCAGAAAGCCAGGAGAGCAGTGCCGAGGTCCGCCAGAGCAGGTCGAAGGCGGCGTTGGCATCCATGCGGTCGCGCAGGGCGGCGACCTGTTCGGCCAGAATGGCGCAAACGAGGCGTTCGTTCGATTCGGCCGTTTCCGACATGCCTGAATTCCTTAGCGGGCGGGGCAGAGTTGTTTGACGACGGAGAGAAGCTGGTTGGGCTCGGCCGGCTTGGTCAGCCAGCCAGAGGCGCCGGCGGCGCGGGCCTCGTCGCGCTTGCGCCCGCCGGATTCGGTCGTCAGCACGATGATCGGGGTAAAGCGGGTGGAGGCGATCTTGCGCGCTTCCTTGATGAAGCCGATGCCATCGAGCTCGGGCATGTTGAGGTCGGTGAGAATGACCGAGGGTTTGACCCCGTCATTCAGCTTGGTGATGCCCTCGCGGCCGTTCATGCCGGTCTCGACGTCATAGCCAGCGCCTTTGAGAATATGCGACAGGCTCATGACCATTGTGGCCGAGTCGTCGAGGACAAGTATCGTAGGCATCTATACGGGCTCCATTCGGCTGATTTTTGCGCGGGATTGCCCTATCGTGCCGGGCAAGTGTTGAAACACGGTTAAGAAGGGAAAAGGCTTGATCGATCTGAACGAACCGGGACGGCGGCGCGCGCCCGGCCGGGGCCGTTCAAAAGATCGTGAGGCGGCGCGCGCGCGCCTGTGCGGGGGGCATGACGGAGCCGTCATGGGACGTCTCCGGGTTTCTGATAGGCGATCACGGCGCCAAAATGGCGGGTCAGGAACAGGTCGGCCATGTGGCGCATCGATTCTGAATGTCCCAGGAAAATGAAGCCGCCCGGACGCAGGCACTCACGCAGAATCCGCACGCTGTGGCGGCGCGCGGCCTCGTCGAAATAAATCAGCAGATTGCGGCAGAACAGCACGTCGATCTCGCGGTAGCGCTGCATGTCCTGCGTGCGGGTGATGTTGGCGTGGGCAAATTGCACGCAAGCGCGCACGGCCGGGCTGATCTGGTGGCGCCCGTCGGGCTGGCGGGTGAAGTAACGGGCACGCAGGGGGCCGGGCAGGTGGCGCAGCGTTTCGTCGTCATAAAGGCCGGCCTTGGCCGCGCGCAGGGCGTCGGTATCGATGTCGGCGCCGTGCAGCTCGATATGGTGCCGGACCGGGTCCAGCCCGTGCGCCAGCAGGTGCAGGGCGATGGAATACGGCTCCTCGCCGGTGGCGCAGGGCATGCAGAGAAGGCGCCTCACGCCGCCCGGGCCGCGCAGCGCGGCAAGCTCGGGCAGCACGCTCTGTGTCAGCGCCTCGAATTGCCGTGTTTCGCGGTAGAAAAAGGTTTCGTTGATCGTGAGCAGGTTGATCAGCTGTTCCAGCTCGGCCGTGCCCGCGGGCGTTTTCAGATGGGCCAAATACGCCTCGACCCCGTCTTGCCCGGACGCGATAAGGCGCGCGCGCAGGCGTGATTCCACATAATACCGTTTGGCGGGGGTGAAGGCGATGCCCGTCTGGTGCCGGAAAAAAGTGTAGAAGCGCCTGAGCGCCTGCTCCGACATCTCCATCCCGGGCGCGGCTGGCGGGGAAAGGGCGTGGGTCATACGGGGCGGGGCTGGTCCATGGTGGTCTCTTTTCCTTTCGGGCGCTGATCGAGCCTCCTATGGCAGTGAATCATGAAAAAAGAGTTACGGACACAGCGCCGCGCCGCGCAGAACCGGTATTTCTGACGGTTGCATCCATGTCTAAATGTTATTTTTATTAACATTTTACCAGCGTGTGCCGGTTTTTAAGAATCCATTAGTCTCGCTTCATTATTCGAAGCGCATGAGCAAAGTTTTCCAGCTTCTGGTGAAATTTTCAAGGCTGCCCCGTGAATGGGGCGGGTCGCTGACCGCTTTTAGATAATCATTAACGGATGAATGCTAAGTGAAAGTAATGGCGTTTAAAGGCGTAAGGCGTGCCGGAAGTGCTGTTTTGTTAGGAGGAGGCGCGTTATGTTAGCAAATATTGTGAGTGCGGCGGGAGCGCTGAGCGCGGTCGGCGCGTTGGGCGGCGCGGCCGCGGCCAATGGCGCGGCCGGAAGTGGGCAGGCGGGGGCCGGCCATTTCCTGGATTTGGTGAACAGCGCCTTGCAGGGTGTGAGCGCGGCGCAGGGCAGTGCCGCCACGGCCGAGGCGGGCTATGCCGCTGGCGTGCCCGGGGCGACGTTGAGCAAGGCGCTGGTTGCGAATGACCGCGCGGCCGTGGCCTGGAACGCGACGGTGGCGGTGCGCAACGAGGTTGTCGCCGCGTACCAGTCGATCATGAACATGCAGCTCTGACATGCCTGACTGGCGGCAAAATCTGGAGCGGCTGCGGGCGCAGGCGGGCAAACTGCCGAAGATCCTGTGGGCCGCGGGCGGTGTGATTCTGCTGTCGCTCGGCGCGGTGCTGTGGCTGGAAACGTCCGGCCCGCCTTATGCCGTGCTGGAGGAAGGGCTCTCCCCCGCCGATGGCGGCAAGGTAATCGCGCAGCTGCAAAAGCTTGGCATTCCCTATCAACTCGCGGCGGCGGGCAACATCATCATGGTACCGCAGCCGCAGCTGGCGCAGGCGCGGCTGCAGCTGGGCCAGGCTGGCGTGCCTGGCTCTTCCGTGCAGACCGCCTGGTCGCGTCTTGAGGACGCGCCGATGACCGCCTCGGATCTCGCGCAATCGACGATGGCGGTGCAGGCGCTGCAATTATCGCTGCAGCAATCGATCGAGGGGCTGAACGGCGTGCGCAGCGCGCAAGTGTTCCTGGCGCTGCCGCCCGACACGCCCTTCCTGGGCGATCAGCCCAAGCCGGCGGCCTCTGTCGTTATCCAGGCGGACGCGGCGTCGGCGCAGGCGCAAGGCCAGGCGATCGCCAATCTCGTCGCCGGCGCGGTGCCGGGCCTGTCGGCCAATAATGTCACGGTCGAGACGACCGATGGCACAACTGTGTTCCCCCTGAATGGGGCGATGAGCACCGGCCGGCAGTTCGCCACCGTCTCGCAAATTGAGGCGCAGGCCGCCGCGCATATCGCGGGCCTGCTGATTCCGCTGGTCGGGGCAGGAAATTTCCAGACAAACGTGTCGGCGAACCTGGATTTCACGCAAGAGCATATCCACCAGATATCTTACGGGCCGACACACCTTGTCGCGCATGAACAGAGCGATCACAGCGTCCAGTATGGCAGCGGCGATGCCGCGATCGGGATTCCCGGCGCGCTCTCGAACGAACCGCCCTCGCAAACCACGGCCAGCACCAGCGCCAATGCCACCGGCGGCAAGAGCACGGCCAAGAGCAGCAAGGCGCAAGAACCCTCGCGCAGCAGCACCAGCCTGGATCAGACCTATGTCACCGACCAGAGCGAGCAGGATATCACCAAGCCGGATTGGGCGGTGAAATCGTTGGCTGTTTCCGTGGTGCTGAACAAGGCGGCGCTGGCCAAGGGCGTGTCTCTGGACCAGGTGAAGGCGGCTATCGCCGGGGGTTTTGCCTATCCAGATGTAACCGTGCATGTGCTGGCGGCCTCGTTCCGCAAGGCGCCCTCGCCCTTGCTGGCGCCCCCGCTGGTGCGCGCGGCCGGGCCGCTCACCCATGCGCTGCTGGAGGTGATGGCGGCCGCCGCCCTGTTGTTTGGGTTGGCCTTGCCGGTTGGCCGCCGGCTGGCGGCGGTGAATATCCAGTCCCTCCTGCCGCCGCCGCCCCGGCCCATGCCGGTGGCGCTGCCGCCGCGGGACTTTTCGGAATTGCGTGAGCAGGCGGCGGAGAACATCCCCGGCGTGGCGCGCCTGTTGCAGAGCTGGGCTGAAGATAATGAGTGACGAGCCGCAAAAGCAATTACCCGCGCCGGCGACGGGCGTCACCGCGCTGAGCGGGCCCGAGCGCGCCGCCATGGTGCTGCGCGAACTGGGCGAGGAAACCGCCGCCGCCGTGTTGCGCGAGATGGATGAAGCCACGGTGAACCGGATCTCCACCGCCATGACCACGCTGAAGGCCGTGGGCACGCAGGTGCGCGAGGATGTGATGGTGAATTTCGCCAATGATCTCGGCCTGACCGGGTTTGGCGGAGATGGGCTGAAATTCCTCAACCGTGTGCTGGTCTCGGCCCTGGGCGAGACGCAGGCCAAGGAGATATTGGAGCGGCTCAGCCGTGCTGAACGGCGCTCGGCCTTTCACCTGCCGCCGAATACCGATCCGCGCACGCTGGCGATGCATATGGCGCATGAGCGGCCGCAGACCATCGCGCTGCTCTTGGCGCATATTCCGCACGAGATGGGGGCCAATCTGCTCACCTTTCTGCCCGAGCCGCTGGCGGCGGAGGCGTTGTACCGGTTTTCCACGCTCGATGTGGTCTCCCCCAGCGCGGTGACGGAGCTGCGCGATATGCTCGAAGAACTGGCCAGTGCCACTGGCAGCACCGGGCGGCGCGTGACCAATCTGGGCGGGGCCAAGCAGACGGCGGATATTCTCAACCATTTCCCCACCGCCATGTCGGATGCGGTGCTCTCGGCCATCGACACGCGTGATGCCACGACGGCCGAGAAAATCCGCGAAAACCTATTCACCTTCATCGATCTGGGCAAACTCACCGACCGCTCCTTGCAGATTTTGCTGCGCGAGGTGCCGCAGGACAAAATGGCGCCGGCCTTGCGTCTGGTGGACGAGACGCTGCGCGGCCGCTTCTTCCAGAATCTCTCGGCGCGGCAGGTGGAAATCCTGAAAGAAGAATTGCGCTCCGGCCCGCCGATCCGCCGCGCCGATGCGCTGACCGCCCAGAGCGAGATTGTCGAGGTCGCGCTGCGCCTGGCGGGCGAGGGGCGGATCACGATCAGCGCGACAGAGGAGATGGTGTGATGGCGCTTCCCGCAATCGTTCCGGCTGCCCAGTCCCAACCGGCCCAGCCAGCCGCCCGTGCCGCGGCGGACACGCAATCCTGGTCTGGCGCGCTGGCCGCGGCCGGAGGAGAAAGCCCAGCGCCACAAGCCGCATCCATAGCACCGGGGGCAGCGCCGCCGCAGAGCCGGGATACGTCCCAGAACACAACCACAGGGCCCAAAAAAACGGGCGCGCAGCAGGCCTCATCCGCCAGAGCCACGCCCGCCCAAGGCGCGGCGGTGCCAACCAAACCGGGCCAAGCCGAGCTGGCGGCGAAACTGGCGGATGGCAAACCTGGCACCGACAAAATGGTGGCCAAAAAATCTGAACAGAAAAAAAAGACGGACACGCCCCCCGCTGCCGTGGCGATGAATCTATCGCCCGTCATGAACAACCCCGTGCCGGACAAGGCCGCCACGCCTACTTCAGGATCATCATCAACGGGCCAGCCCGGGCCGCATGATGTGAGCGGGACACAAGCGGCCAATGCGCAGGCGCTGGCGCCATCGTCAGTGCCATCGTCAGTGCCATCGCCAACTTCACCGCCAACTTCACCGCCAACTTCACCGCCAACTTCACCGCCAACGTCATCGGGTACAGCGCTGGCCGCCGCGCCGGCGGATCAAGCTGCCGGGCATACGGGTAGCGCAACGGGGGCCTTGTCGCATCATGCGTCAGCCTCTGTTCCCGCGGCTGGCACATCTGTGCCCATCGCCACCACGGCGGCAGTGCCTGTGGTGCATGGGCCGGTCGTCGCCTCATCTGCCCAGGCCCTGCCCCAGGCCGGGCAGGGTATTGGCGCGCATGCCAAACCGGCTGCCGCCCCCACGGCCGCCCAGCAGGAGAGTGCCGTTCATGCGGTTGCGGCCGTCAACCAAACATCCAGCACGGCGGCCAGTCTGGCGTTGCGTGGCAGCTTTGCCGCGGCCGCGCCGTCGGCCGGTGCGTTTAAAACAGCAGCGGATAAGTCGAGCGCTGAGCCAGGCAGCGCCGCGCTAGGGGTAAGTGCGCTGGCGGGGGGCGGCAACAATTCTGCCCCGGCCGCCGCGCCGGTGCAAACCGCCATGCCGCAAATCGCCGCCGCCACACCAACGGGCGCCACGGGCAGCAGCGCCGCGGCGCTGGCGGCCACCGTCACCGCCCTGCACCAGGCGGGGCAGTCGGGTGCCGTGCTGCGGCTGGACCCGCCGGGGCTGGGCACGCTCTCGGTCCATGTTGGGCTGAGCGGGCTAGGGCAGGTGAATGTGCTGTTTGTGCCCTCCACGGCGCAGGGTGCGCAGGCGCTGCAGGCCGGGCTGCCGGGGCTGAGTACGGCCATGGCGCAATCGGGCCTCGTGCTCGGCCAGGCGCAGGTGGGCGGGCAGTTTGGCCAGAATGCCGGGCAGGGTGGCGGGCAGAGCCCGAACGGCCAGGGCCGTGCCGCCTTTGCCGCGCCGGATGCGCCGGTTGCGGCCACCACCGCCACGGCCGCCACGGCCGCCAGCACGAACGGATTAAGCGCCTATGCCTGAGACGTTCGAGGATGTGGAAACGCTCGACCTGCTGGACCCGATGCGGGCCCCCCAGCTGCGCTCGCTGCTCATGGAGAATCTGTCCGACAGGTTCATGCGCCAGATCGCCTTTACCCTGTTTCAGCGCATGCGCCATTCGGTGCAGCTGCTCTCCTGCATCAATAACGTGATCAGCCATGAATCCGCGATGTCGGCCCTGCCGGAAGTGATGCTGGCGGGTATTTCGGAACTCACGCCATTGCGCGGGCGCATGCTGCTCGCCATTGATGGCGATCTGATCGGCGCCATGGTCGATGCGCTGTGCGGCGCCACCACGGCCCAGCCGTTCGAGCGTTACGAATTGTCGGCGCTGGAAACGCGGATCGGCAAGCAGATGATCGATCTGTCGCTGGAGACGATCGCGGAGACGCTGAGCCCGCTTGTGCAGCTCAACCTCACCCCCATCGCGTATGAGAACGCGACCGGCATGCTCGCCATCGCCGACGGGCAGGATTGGATGATCGCCGTTACCGGGATTTTCGAGACCGAGCTTGGCTCGGGCACGATCAAGCTGATCGCGCCTTATGCCGGGTTCGAACCCTTGGAGCTGAAAGTCGCAACCCAGACCGGCCTGCTGGGCGGGCGCGGGACCGATACGGGCTGGATCAACGCGATTGAGATGCTGGCCGAGGAAACCCCCGTGGATGTGCGCTTTGAGCTGGCGCGCGCGGTGGTGCCGCTGGCGGTGTTCGAGGCGGTGGCGCCGGGCAGCATCCTCCCGCTCACGCTGTGGCCGGAGGCGGTCGCCGTCTCGGGCGGGGTGGAATTGTTCCGGGCCGATTACGGCCAGACGGATGGCACGGTGTGCTGCCGGGTGAAGGTGCAGACGGACGAAGGAGATAAGAGCATGGCGGATCAGAAGGAGCATGTCGGCGCGGCCGACGGCGCCGAGCCCGAGCGCGTGGAGCTGGAGCCTATTCAGGCGCAGACACGCGGCGCGCCCGCGATTACGGCGCGCAATGTGCTGGACCGAGTGCAGGTGGTGCTGACCGTGGAATTGGGCCGCGCCCAGATTACGGTGAAGGATCTGCGCCAGCTCCGGCATGGGCAGATCGTATCCTTGAATCAGGCGGTGGGCGAACCGCTGGCGATTTTCGCCAACGGGCAGAAGCTGGCTTTTGGCGAGGTGGTGGCGGTTGCGAATGACCGTTACGGCATCCGCGTGACCGCCCTGGCCGAGGATACCGAGCAGGACAGCGGAGACGCGCTGTGAGTGATACGGGGGTCAGTGTCGGTGCCTGGGTTGCTTTTGCCGAGCTGGCTGGGCCGGTGCTGCTGGTCATGCTGGTGATCGGGCTTGGCGTCGGCGTGCTGCAAACCGCAACCCAGGTGCGCGAAGCCTCGATTCCCTTTGTGTTCAAGCTGGTTGGCATGGCCGCGCTCACCACGTTGGCCGGGCGGCTGATGATGGGCGGGGTCGAGCAATACGCCACCAATCTGTTCCATGCCATTCCGGGGCTGCTGCATGGCTGAAACCGCCACTTTGCCGCGTGTGAGCGCGTTGAGCGCGACTCAGCTTTCAGGGCCTATTGTTGTCCTGCTGGTGCTGGTGATGTTGGTGGTGCCGTTGCCGCCGGCCGCCATCTCGTTCCTGTTCGCGCTCAACA
This sequence comes from Pseudomonadota bacterium, assembly GCA_021808545.1. GTDB lineage: Bacteria > Pseudomonadota > Alphaproteobacteria > Acetobacterales > Acetobacteraceae > Acidocella. The sequence continues at coordinate 19,842 of JAKBBM010000010.1, forward strand.
TCTCTGCTGGCCTCGTGATTCTGGGGGCGAGCCTTTACATTCCCTCGCCGGCGGAATTTTCCTCCTTCCCCTCGGTGCTGCTGGCCACCACGCTTATGCGTTTGGCGCTTAACGTGGCCACGGCGCGCGCCATTTTGCTGCATGGTTATACCGGGCCGGGTGCTGCCGGGCATGTTATCGAATCCTTTGGCCAGTTCGCGGTGGGCGGCAATTATGTCGTCGGCGGCATCATCTTTATCATTCTCATCATCATCAATTTTGTTGTCGTCACCAAGGGCGCTTCGCGCGTGGCCGAGGTTTCGGCCCGCTTCATGCTCGATTCACTGCCTGGGCGGCAGATGGCGATCGATGCCGAGATCAATGCCGGCATTCTCTCGCCGCAGGCGGCCGAGCGCCGGCGCGAGATGCTGCGCCGCGAAGCGGATTTCTTCGGCGCCATGGATGGTGCCAGTAAATTCGTGCGTGGCGACGTGGTCGCGGCGATGATCATCCTTGTCGTCAACATGGTGGGCGGGCTGATCATCGGCGCGCTGCAATATGGGCTGCCGCTGGCCGATGCCGCGCGCACCTACACGCTGCTGACGGTGGGCGATGGGCTGGCCGCGCAAATCCCCTCGCTCACCATCTCGGTGGCGGCGGGTCTTGTGGTCACGCGTGTCGCCACGGGCGAGGATATCGGCCAGCAAATCAAATCCCAGCTCGAAAAATATCCGCAGGCGTTGGCCATTGCCGCGGCGATGACCGGGGCCATCGGGCTGGTGCCGCAAATGGCGCATATTCCGTTCCTCATGCTGGCGGCGGCCCTGGGTACCGCGGCTTGGCGCCTGTCGCGCGCGGCTAACCGCAAGGCCGATGCGGCGCTGAACGCACCCGAGGCCGGCGAAGCCACGCCCGCCAGTGAAATCAAGACCGACTCTTTGGTCGATGTCACCGGTGTCGATCCGCTGGGCATGAATATTGGTTTTGCGCTGGCGCCGCTTGTCGGCCCGGGCGAGGGGCGGCTTTTGGGCCGTCTCACCGCTGTGCGCCAGCGTTATGGCCGCGCCATGGGGTTTTTGGTGCCCGCCGTGCATATCCGCGATTCCTCCGATCTCGCCGCGCATGCGTACCGCTTCACCTTGCGCGGGGCCGCGATTGGCGGCGGCGAGGCTTGGCCCGGCCAGTGGCTGGCCATTGAAGGCCCGATGGTGACGGAAAAACTCTCCATTGGCCGCCCGGTAAAGGACCCGGCCTTTGGCCATGAGGCGGTGTGGATTCCGCAAGGCGCGATCCCGGCGGCCGAAGAGCTGGGTTACACGGTGGTGGATGCGCCCTCTGCCATGGCCACGCATTTCGCCGAAATCCTCAAACGCCACGGGGCCGAGCTGCTGGGCCGCCCGCAGGTGGAGGGGCTGATCACGCGTCTGGCCGAAACCACGCCGCGCCTGGCCGAGGATTTGCGGACCAATCTGCCCGTGGGGCTGGTGCGCCAAGTGTTGCAGGGGCTGCTGGCCGAGGAAGTGCCGATCCGTGATTTTGAGCGCATTGCCGAGGCGCTGGTGGAAGCCGCCGATGCCGGGGTAAAGGATGTGGAGAAGCTGCTGGCGGCGGTGCGGCTGCGGCTGGGGCGCTTTATTGTTAGCCAGATTGCGGGCGCGGATCCGGCCTTGCGCGTGGCGGTGCTGCCACCCCGGCTGGAGGAGCTGATCACCAAATCCTTGCGCGCGGGGCGCGAGAGCGGGATTGGCGCCGAGATTGAGGCCGAGATCGCCCAGCATGTGCGCGAATCCGCCGCCGCCGTCGTGCGGGCCATGCGCGCGCGCGGCGCCAAGCCGGTGCTGGTGGTGCAGGGGCTGCTGCGCCGCGCGGTGGCGCGCGCGGTGGCGGGCATGTTGCCGGTGCTGGCGCTGGAGGAGATCCCCGACACTCTGCCGCTGCAAGTGGTGCATACGGCTGAAGCGGGCGCGGCCCATGGCTGAGCCCGGCCCTGGCATCGATGCCGAACTGGCGGCGCTGTATGGCAACTGGGTCAAGCGCATGGCGCTGCTGTTAAAGGCGCGCATGCCCTGGGCGGAGCTGGACGAGCTGCTGCAATGGGGCGCGGTTGGCATGATGGAGGCGATGCAGCGTTTCGACGCGACGTTGGGCGTCAGCTTCCAGGCTTTCGCCTCGCGGCGGATCAAGGGCGCGATGATTGATGGGCTGCGGCGCGAGGGCTCACGCCGGCGCGGCGAGACGCTGTTTGAAACCGACGAGGTCGACGCGGCGGCCCTGAGCGGCGGTGATGCGCCAGCCGACCCGCTCTCCTTGCTGCTGCGCGCCGATAATCGCAACCTGCTAACCGCGGCGCTGAAAACATTGCCCGCACTCGAATACCGGGTACTGGCACTGCATTTTTTCGACGACATGAATAATCGTGAAATCGCCGCGATTCTCGAAATCAGCGAGGGCTATGCCTCACGCATCCGCAAGCGGGCACTTGAGAGTCTCGCCATTCATATCAACGCCGCCCAGAAGGGAGAAACCGTTCCATGACCAGCCTGATTGCCCTGCTCTGCGGCTTCCTGGTCGTCATTGGCGGCGCGCTGTCCGATCATGATCCGCTCTCTTCACTCTTCAGCCTTACCGCCGTCATCATCGTGCTGATCGGCGCGCTCACGGCTACGACGGTTCATTTTGGTCTTAAACCGGTTCTGACCGCCTTCAAGAGCGTTATGTGGCTGGCCAAGCCGCCGCGGACCGATTTGCACGCCTTTATTGACCAGGTGGCGGAATGGTCATCACTGGCGCGCGCGCAAGGCACGCTGGCGCTGGAAAATGAGATTGAAAAAGTAACGGATCCGTTCCAACGCCAAGGCTTGCAGATGATCGTGGATAATACCTCGCCCGAGGATTTCGCCATGATTCTGGGAATCATGTCGGAAAAAGTCGGGCGCGCGCAGGAGCAGCCGGGCGAGGTATGGGAAGCAGTCGGCGGCTATTCGCCCACCATCGGCGTGATGGGCGCCGTGCTCGGGCTGATCCATGTGATGATGCGGCTCGACCATCCCGAGGAGCTGGGCGAGGGCATCGCCACCGCCTTTGTCGCCACCATTTACGGTGTGGGCTTTGCCAACCTCATCGCGCTGCCGCTGGGTGCGCGGCTTAAACATCTGGCGCGTGAGCTGGAGCGCGAACGCCATGTCGTCATCCAAGGTTTCGTGCTCCTGTCCGAAGGCAAGCCCGGCATCGTGATCCGGCAAAATCTGCAGAGTTTCCTCGAGGATGCAGACAAGCCCAAGAAGGACGCGGCGCAAGAGGGTGATGAGCCCGCCGGCGCGGCGGAGGCGGCCTGACCATGTCCAAACCCCCCATTCCCGGTGCCGGCAAAAAAGAAGAGAAACACCCCAATCATGAGCGCTGGGTGATCTCTTATGCCGATTTGCTCACGCTGCTGCTGGCGGTTTTCGTGGTGCTTTACGCCTCTTCCACGCGCAACAAACATAAAGAGGATGAAATCACCAAGGCCTTCATCAAGGCCTTTCATGGCGCGCCGCTGCCCATTGTCACCAAACCCTCCGGCTCCATGGGGATTTTGCACAACCAGCCCGCGCTGATTCCAAAAACGGTGGAATCGCCTCGCTCGGCCGCGAGCAAGCTGCCGAAGAATCTCGAGCATCAGCTCTCGCAAGCCATGAAAACGCTGCAAGCATTGCAGCTCAAACTCTCAGCCTTGTTTCAGCCGATGATCGACAAGCACCAAGTCTCGATGACGAGCACACCGTTAACGCTGACCATCCAGCTCGACGCCTCGGTGCTGTTTGATTCCGGCGATGATACGCTGCGCCCCGAGGCGGCGACGCTGCTGAAGAAAGTGGCGGCCGGGCTCACAAACCTGCCGCCGCAATATCGCATCGTCGTGCAGGGCTATACCGACAATAAACCGATCAGCACGCCCAAATTCCCCTCCAATTGGTCGCTTTCGGCCGAGCGCGCGGTGAGCGTGGTGGCGCTGTTCCGCGATGCCGGGGTGAGCGGCGATCAGCTGGCGGCGGAAGGATTTGGCGAATTCGCGCCTATAGCCAGCAACAAGACCGAAGCCGGGCGGGCGCAAAACCGCCGTGTGGTGGTGGTGGTGCGCGCGCCCGCGCCAAATGTGAAAGAACATTGAGGAGGACGCCATGGGCAAAGGCAAATCCACGAAAAAACAGAAACTCATGAGCCCCTTCATGCTGGTGCTGGCGGCGATGACGGCCTGGGCGGCAACGCATGAACCGGCGCATTTGAATATGGGCAGCACCGGCGTGTGGCTGCTGGAGGCACTGGCCGTGGCATTGCTGGTGCGCGCGGGGCTGGCGTTGCTGGCCCCCTTGCTGGGTATGGCGGGCGCGTTGGCGGGGCGCTTATGGCAGGATGCGCGCGGCACGCACGCCCATGGCGGCCATCATGGGGGCGAGGCATGAGCTTTGTGACTGTCTCGCGCCGCAAGAACCAGGCCTTTGTGCAGGCGGTATTGGCGCAGGATGCGGCCGATCTGGCGGCGCAGGAGGCCGAGATCGCGCGGCGGGTGCGCCAGGAAGTGACGAAATTGCGTGACAAGGCCGAGGCCGAGGCAATAGCCGCGGCGCAGGCGGCGGCACAGGCTGAACTGGCCCCGCGCCAGGCGGCGCTGGAGACGGCGATTGCGGCACTGCAGGAGGCCACGGCCCAGCTTGCCGCGCCGCTCGCGCAAAAGGAACGCGATCTCGCCGATCTGGTCACTGAGCTTGGTTTTTTGCTGGCCCGCCACATTATTGGCGCCGAGGCCACGGCCAGCCCGGCCAGCCTGCAAGCCCTGGTCACACGGCTGCTGGACGAGGCGGCGGCCGAACGCGGCCCACGCCAGAGCTTGCGCCTGCGCCTGAACCCGGCCGATTGCGCGCATCTGGCCGCGCATCTGCCTGCCGATACGGCCGCGTTGTGCGCGGACGATAAAATTGCCCCGGGCGGCGCCGTGGTGGAACTGATCGCGCCCGAAGGCGACCCGCTGGACAGAGTTGAATGGGACGCGACCCTGCCTGGGCGGCTGGATGCGGTACGCACCGGGCTTGATCTGCCCGGCCCGGATGGCGGTGCGCCATGATCACGCGCGACGCCTTGCATGAGCGCGTGATGGAGCGTGTGCAGAGCGCGCTGGCGGCCGACCCGGTGCGGCGCTTTGGCCGCATTGTGCGCTCTAATGGCGAGGTGCTGCATGCCAGCGGCATTCGCGCGCCCATTGGCTCGCGCTGCCTGATCGAGATGGGCCCGGGTGCCGCGCTGCCGGCCGAAGTGGTCGGGTTTGAGGAAGGGGCGCTGCTGGTGATGCCCGAGCAGGGCACGCGCGGGGTGGCGCGCGGGGCGCGGGTGCATGTGCAGGCGCAGGCGCCCGCCCCCATGGTGGGCGGGGCCTTGCTGGGGCGGATTCTGGATGCGCGGGGTCAGCCGCTGGATGGCTTGCCGCCGCCGCGTGCCGGGCACCCCTGGCCGCTTTTGGGCCGGCCGATCAATCCCATGGCGCGCCAGCGGATCGAGAGCGTGTTCGATGTCGGGGTCGGCTCGGTCAATGCGCTCACGACATTGGGACGCGGCATGCGCGTGGGGCTGTTCGCGGGCTCGGGTGTTGGCAAGACCACCCTGCTTGGCATGATGGCCCGCCATGCCCGCGCGGATGTGGTGGTGGTGGGCATGATCGGCGAGCGCGGCCGCGAGATCCGTGAATTCATCGAGGATCATCTGGGCGAGGCGCGCGCGCGCGCGGTGGTCATTGCCTCGCCGGCGGACGATACCGCTTTGGGCCGCGTGCATGGCGCCTACCGCGCGGCCTGTGTCGCGGAATATTTCCGCGCCCAGGGCCAGCATGTGCTGCTGCTGGTTGACAGTCTCACGCGCCTGGCCATGGGCTTGCGCGAGATTGGCCTGGCCGTGGGCGAGCCGCCAGCGACCAAAGGTTATCCGCCCTCGGTGTTCGGCGCGCTCTCGGCCTATGTCGAGCGGGCGGGCAATGGCGCTGCCGGGCAGGGCTCGGTTACCGCCATTTATACCGTGCTGGTGGAGGGGGACGACCATGTCGGTGATCCGGTGGCCGATACCGCCCGCTCGGTGTTGGATGGTCATATTGTGCTCTCGCGCGCCATGGCCGAAGCCGCGATTTACCCGCCGATTGACATTACCGCCTCGCTCTCGCGGCCCATGCCAGCCCTGGTGGCGCCCGCGCACATGCAGCTGGCCACGCGGTTTCGCGCATTATGGGCGCATCGGCGCGAGAAGCAGGACATTATCGATCTGGGCGCCTACGCCCCCGGGCGCGACCCGCTGCTGGACGAGGCGATCCGCCGCGCCCCGGCGATGGAAACAGTGCTGCGCCAGGGCATGCATGACGGGGTGGATCTGGCGGCGGCGATTGCCGCCCTGCACGGCGCGCTGGCGCAGGAGGCGGCATGAAACCCAGCATGATCGCGCGGCTGGATTTGCTGGCGGCGGCACGCGAGGCGGGGCTGTTGGAGCAGGTGCGCCAGCATAGCGCCACCCTGGCGCGCGGGCAGGCGCAAGATGAGGTGCTGGCCGCTTACCGCGCGCGCCTGAGCGAGAGCTGGCGCCATGGCGCGCCGGTGGCCGCGGCCCAGGCGCGCATAGCTGAACATTTCGCCAGCGGGGCCGAGGCAGTGGCGGAGCAGATCGCGCAAATGCGGGCCGAGGCGCAGGCCCGTCTGGCTCATGCCGCCGATGAACTGGCCGTCTTGCGCGCGCACCGGCGGCAATTGGCCAATCGCTTGGCCGAGGCCGCGCGCGCGGCCGGGACACAAGCCGAACAAAAGGCCGAGCGCACGCGTATCTGGCGGCGACGCCCGTGAGACCGCCCTTCTTACAGATCGAGGAACGATTTTTTCCGGCGCGCGGCGCCGATCGAGGAGACCAAAAATGGACCTGAGCTTTTATTCCAATTTCTCCAACTCCCTGGCGGCGCAGGAAGCGCAGATCAATAAGCTGCAGCAGCAGATCTCAACCGGCCTGTCGGTGCAGACCCCCGACCAGAATCCCGCCGCCTATGAGACCGCGGCCCTGGGGACCGCCCAGGTCAGCCGCCTGGCCAACGACAATACCACCCAGGCGGCCATCCAGGTGCAGCTGGGCAGTGTGAACAATGCTTACAGCGCCACCACCGCGCTCTTTAACAATGTGCAAACTATTGTCGAACAGGCGCTCAACGGCACCACCAATTCGCAGAACATGAACGCGCTGGCCGGGCAGGTGAAGTCGGCCATGCAGCAGCTTTTGGCCATCGGTAACACCACGGCGCCCAATGGCACCTATCTGTTTGGCGGCTCGCGCGCGGGGCTCGCCCCGTTCCAGGCCAATTCCAGCGGCAATATCGTTTATTTTGGCGATGGCGGCCAAAGCCAGGCGACAATCGCGCAGGCGGCCACGGCCAGCACCATCGCCAATGGCGATGTGTTTGTGTCTTCCCTGCAGGGCGATGGCACCTCCAGCATCACCGCCGCCAGCAGCAATGGCGGCAGCGGGCAGATTTTGCCGCAAGGCGTGGTCAATGCCGCCGCGGCCACCGCCTTTCAGCAGGGAACGTCGCCGATCACGGTCAGTTTTTCCACCAGCGGCACGCAAACCACTTATACCGCAACGCAAGGTGGCTCCACCATCGCCAGCGGCCCGCTGACCAGCTCTGGCACCAGTGGCACAAGCGTGCAGCTTGCCGGGGTGGATTACCAGATTACCGGCCAGCCAGCCTCGGGCGATAGTTTCACCATCGCGCCGGCGCGGCCGCAATCGGCCTTCACGCTGCTCAAGAATCTTTACACCGCGCTGGCCAATGCCGGCAGCACGCCCTCGCAAGTGGCGCAGACCAACCAGGTGCTGAACCAAAGCCTGGCCGGGCTGGCGCAATATCAACAGGCGGTGACCACGGCGCAGGCGCAGAACGGGGTGACGCTGCAGGCCATTAGCGCGGCTGCGGCGGGCAACACCAACCAATCCACCGAGGCGCAGACCACCGTGCAGAATGCGGTGGCGGTGAACATGCCCTCGGCCATTGCCTCGCTGGACCAGACCCTCACCGCCCTGCAGGCCGCGATGAAGACATTCGGCAATGTGCAGAGCCTTAGCCTATTCAATTACGTTTAACCCCGGCCAAGGAGCAGGCCCGTGTCCAACGCCATTTTCATTGTCGGCTATTATCGCAGCGGCACCTCGGCCTTGTCCGGGGCACTCTCACGCTTAGGCGTGAAATTCTATAACGAGGCCGACCCGAACGAGCATAACCCGCTCGGCTTTTACGAAATTCCGGAGCTGATCGAATATGATGTCGATCTGTTCAACCGCCTTGGCGTGGATTGGACCGATGTGCGCGGCCTGCCCGCGGGCTGGGCTGAGCGCGCCGATTTGGCGGGCATGCTCTCGCGGCTGGAGGAGATCTTGCGCCGGCGCTTTCCGCCCACAGAGGCGCTCTGGGGGCTGAAACATCCGCATTTGTGCCGGACCTTGCCCTTGTATGAACGCGCTGCCCGCCAGGCCGGGCACGATCTGCGCATCGCCCATATTTTCCGCGATCCCTGGACCGCCGCCTTCAGCCAGCAGCACAAAAACGGGCTGGCCCGCGCGCACGCGCTACTGCTGTGGATGAGCTATGTCACCTCGGCTGAGCGTCTGGCCCGGCATTTGCCGCGCTGCTGGCTCACCTATCAGGATTTGCTGGCCAGCCCCGAGGTGGAGTTACGCCGGCTGGGAGGGGAGCTTGGTCTTGATTTTGGCGCGGCGGGGGCGGATGGCTGGCAGGCGGCCTCGTCTTATCTCACCGGCCAGCTCAACCGCAGCGAGACGCTCACGCGCGAAGGGCTGGCCAAGCCGCTGCGCGCGCTGGTCGAAGAAACGTGGGAGGCGATTCTCAACCGCCGGTTCACGCCGGATCTGTGGGATGAATTCGCCGCCGGTACGGCCGATCTGGTCGGCTTCCTGACCGAAATTGGGGCGAGCCGCGGGCGGGTGATCCCGGCTCTGGCGGGCTCGCTGGCGCCTGGCATTGTGCGGATTGCCGCACCGGCCGAAGCGCTGCGCCCGCCCGAGCGCGAGGATGAGGGCGCGCGCATCCGGCTGGCGGCGCTGGAGGATGCGGCGGGCCTGCTGCCGCGCGTGAGCGTGATCATCGCCGCCCCATCCCGGCGCGCCCATGCGGTGAACGACACGCTGGCGAGCTTGCGCGCGCAATGGCGGGCGCCGGACCAGATCATGGTGCTCAGCGCCGATCCGCTGACCCTGCCCGACACGCCATGTGAAAGGGTGGCGGCGACACCAGGCGCGATGACGCAGGCGCTGTGCGCCGCGGTGAACCACGCGGCAGAAACGGCCGATTATGTCGCCGTGTTGAATGCGGGCGACACGCTGACCCCGGATGCCTGCCTGCGTTTTGCCCTCTGTGCCGCGCAAAGCGGGGTGGAGATGATCTATTGCGACGAGATGGTCCCGCGCGAGGGCGGTGCTTGGGTACGGCGCAAGCCGGGTTGGGATGTCACGCGGCTGCGCCAGGCGGCCTATATTGGTGATTGGGTCTGGTACGGCGCCAAGGCCCTGCGCGCGGCCGGCGGGTTGGACCCGGCCCGCGCGGGGGCCGAGGAATATGATCTGCAATTGCGCCTGGCCGAGCAGGAAGCAATGGTGACACGCCTGCCCGAGGCGCTGTTCACCCGCGCGCCCGAGAGCCGGCGCGACGATATCCTTCCCGACGAATTCTGCACCCGCGCGGCCGAGGCGCTGCAAGCGCATCTGGCGCGCGCTGGCCTGCTGGCTCAGGTGCAGGCGCGCCAATATGCGGGGCTGTTCCATCATTCGCGCGAACTGGCCGATCCCGGCACCAGCATCATCATGTTGTGCGATGGCGGCGATATTCCGCGGCTCGACCAATGGTTGACCACGCTGCTCACCGGCCCGGCGCTGAGCGGGCCCATCATCCTTGCCGGCGCTGCGCTGGAGCCGGGGCTGGTCAATTACCTCACCACGGTCACGCAGCAGGGAGTGGCGCTGGAAGGTAAGGTGCTGGCGGTGCCGCCCGCACCGGATTTGCGCCCGGGATCAGCGCTGAAAGCGGCTCTGGCGCTGGTGCCAACCGCGCTGGTGGCGGTGTTGGATGTGCGGGCCATGCCGGTTACGCCGCTATGGGCCGAGGGGCTGCGCGCCCGTCTGGCCGACCCCAAGGTGGCGATGGCCGGGGCGCGCCTGCTGGTGCCGCTCGGCAACGAGGCCGAGCAGGCGCAGGTGCAAGGGCCGATTGTGCTGGGCGCCGATACGCGGCTGGGGGCGGGGCATTTGCCGGATGATCCGGGCCCTGGCGGCTGGCTGCTGGTGGACCAGGAGGCCAGTGCTCTTAGCCCGCCCGGCCTGCTGGCGCGCACAGAGGCGTTGCGCGCATGCGCCATACCGGACGATTTGGCGGGCGATGCGCTCTGGATTACGCTGGGCGCACAGCTGCGCCAGCGCGGCGGGCGGCTGGTCTGGACACCGGATGTCTCCTTTTTGGCCCCGGCCGAGCTGGTGCGGGTGGATGCGGCGCATGAGGCGCGCCGCCATGACGCGGCATTGCCCTGGGCGGATCCGTACCACCATCCGGCCTTGTCGCTGCATGGCGATTTGCTGGCACCCGAGCCGCGCAACGGGCTGATCCGCTCTTATCCCGCCGATCCGCGCAGCCTGCTGCTGAGCGGCGGACCCGAGCCGGGGGCTTGCGTGCTGAACGCGGCGCGCGCCTTGCGGCGTCTGGGCTCTTTGGAGGCGGATTGGGCGCCCGAGCGGCCCGATGCGGCTGATTTGGGCCGGCGCGCGGCCAATGGCTGGGTGCGCGTGAATCCAGCACGCCCGGCGCAGCCTTTCAGCCCGCCTTACCGGGCCGTGTTCACCGCCCCGCCAGAGCCCGAGGCCCTGCCCGTGCTGGCCGAGGCGGCGGAACTTTACGCGACCTCGCCCGCCCTGGCGGCGATGCTGCGCCCGCTTGTCCCAGCAGGCCGGCAGGTGCGGCTATGGCGCCCGGCTTTATATCGCCCGCTTTGGGCCGATCTTAAAATCGGCATCGGGCTGAACACCAAGCCGCGTATTCTGTGGGTGGATGAGGGCATGACCCCGCCTTGGATCGCGGAGCTGATGAACAGCGTGCTGGAGAGCGCGTCCTGGATTGTGGTTGAGCGGGCCGGGTCGAGCTATTCCGGCTCCGTCTCGCGCATTCAGCCGCCGGATTCCGAATATGGTTGGGCCCAGGCCATGGCCGAGCTGGGGCCGCAAATTCTCATCCGCCCGGCCGGGGATGCCGCCCATGCCGACCATTACCCCGCCTTGCTGGCGGCGGCGGCGGGCTGCCATGTGCTGGTGGATGAGCGGCTGGATCTGCCTTCGGGTTTTGCCGCCGCGCGTTTGCCAGCCACCCCCGAAGCCTGGGTGAGGGCGCTGCAACAAGCGATTGCCGACTTGCCGGAGACGCTGCGCCGCGGCCAGGCGATGCGCGCCGCCGCCCTGGCCTTGCCCTCGATCGAGGAAAACCTGCCGCCCTGGGCTAATTTAGAGCCGGATGGGGCTTTTGCCCTGTCCCGTGCCGCGGAATAGCGGCCATGGCCCCGTATCGCCGCATGGCCGTATGGTTGCTGCTGGCCTTGCTGGTTCCGGCCCTGGCGGGCGCGCAGATAGCCCCGTCATCGTCGCCCAAAGAGAGCGCCAAGGCGGTGGCGGTGGCGGTGTTGAAGACGGCTCAGGCGCTGGCGCCGCCGGGGGCGGTGGTAAGCGTGGGGCCGGTCGCGGGGGCGGGCTATATGCAGGCCTGCACGGCGCCGCTGGCGGTCAGACTCAGCGGGGCGCCCCCGTATGAGCAAGCCGCCGTGCGCTGCCCCAACCCGTCCTGGACCTTGTACGTCACGGTGACGCTGGCGCAGAGCGAGGCGGTGGTGGTGGCCGCGCGCCCCGTGGCGGCGGGCCAGGCGCTGACATCGGGCGATCTGATGCTCCGGCGCGAGCCGGTGCAGGATTTCGCCGGGCGGCAGGTTTATTACGATCCGGCGCAGCTGGTTGGCGCGCAAACGGTGATGTCGCTTTCGGCGGGCATGGTGATCACGCAAAGCGCGGTGCAGGCGCCACAAGTGGTAAAGGCCGGCCAGACCGTGACGGTGCGGGTGATCAGCGGCGGCGTGCAGGTGAGCCTGGACGCGCAGGCCGACCAGAATGGGCGCGTGGGCGACACGATTTTAATGACCAACCGCGCCAGCGGCCGGCGCTTTACCGCCCTGGTTACGCCCGATGGGCCGGTGGTGAGGCTGCAGCCATGAACCGGCGCGGGATTTTTGTAAATATTAACGTTAAAGTTGTGTCGGTCAGGAAAACTTCCTGCGGCGCGCGCGAATTGATGGGTACGGCAACCACAACCCAAGGAGTTCATTTATGTCGGCCGTAGGTTCAATTCTGACCAATACCGGAGCGTTGCAGGCGCTCAACTCGATCGCCAACACCTCGGCGACCAATAACTCGCTGCAGAGCCAGCTTGCCAGTGGCCTGTCGATCAACAGCCCGGCCGACAATCCGGCCGGGTACATCACCGCGCAGGGCTTCACCTCGCAGCTCAACGGCATCACCCAGGCGGTGTCAAACGCCAACCAGGGTGTGTCTCTTCTGCAGACGGCGCAGGGCGCCATCTCGCAGCAGATTGGCGTTGTGCAGCAGCTGAACTCCATTGCCGTGCAGGCCGCCAACGGCACGCAGACCCCGGCGGAAGCGCAGTCCCTGCAGAACCTTGTGGGCCAGTTGACCGGCCAGGTTTCGACCATCGCCAACCAGACCCAGTTCAACAATATCAACCTGTTGAACGGCACCTTCTCGGGCGTGCAGTTCCAGGTGGGCGCCAATGAGGGCCAGACCCAAACGCTGAGCATCAACAATCTGAACGCCAGCGCCATCGGCATGTACCATTCCTCGGCCAGTGCCAATTACAAGTCCGGCGCCGCTGGTTCGGCCACCACTGGTTCGGTCGGTTCCGCCCAGGTCACCACCGGTGCGGCGGCGATCACCACCGGCGTGTTCACGGCCGGCACGGCCTCGATTTATGGCCCCACCGGCGGTGTGGAGAGCGTGACGAGCACGAAGCTGGAATCCGCCGCCTCGCTGGCCACGGCCATCAACGCGGTCTCCGGCAAGGGCGGCGTGCAGGCCCAGGCGGTGACCAAGGCCACCTTCGGCCTCACTTTCGGCTCCACCAACCCGACCATGAACTTCACCATTCAGGCGGCGTCCAGCGGCACGACCAAGACGATTGGCACGCCGCAGACAATCTCCGCCTCCTCCGCCGCGGGCGTGGTGTCGCAGATCAACGGTCAGTCCTCGACCAGCGGCATCGTTGCCTCGCTGGATACGTCAGGCAATCTGGTGTTGAACCAGACCGCCGGCCAGAACATCAACATCCAGTATAATTCCTCGGCCTCCGGCTCGCTTAAGACCGTGGGCGGCACCGCGGCCACCATCAGCAAGACCAATAATTACGCTCTGGTGCAGGGCCAGGTGCAGCTGCAATCCTCGGGCGCCTTCTCGGTCTCCAAGGGCAGCGCCATCGGTGTCAAATCCTCCTCCAAGCTGGCGGCGCTCTCCAACATCAACGTGTCCTCCACCTCGGGCGCCAACTCGGCCATCAACGTGGTCAAGTACGCTCTGGGCGCGCTTAACAACCAGGGCGGCCAGCTGGGCGCCGTGCAGCAGGCGCTTACCGCCAACATCAACAACCTCAACACCACCAGCCAGAACGTCACCACCGCGCTGGGCGTGGTGCAGGACGCCAACATCCCGCAGGTCAGCAATAAGCTGACACAGGCGCAGATCCAGGCGCAGGCGGGTGTGGCGGCGCTCAAATCCTCCACCCAGCTGCAGCAGAGCTACCTCTCGCTGCTGCCGTAAGGCCAAGACCATCCCGGGCCGGCCCAAGCCGCGCCGGCCCGGCTTTTTCCGCGACCGCCGATTCAACCTGTATGAAGGTGCCGTATGTCCACTGTTTCCTCGCTCAGCTCCGCCGCGGTTGCCAGCCAAATCGCCACGGTCAAGGCGCGGTTGCAGGCGCCGCTCACCCAGCTTCAGAAACAAGGCTCGGTGGACAAGGTGCAGATTTCCGCCTGGGGCAAGATCAGCGGCGCGATATCCACGCTCTCCCAGGCGCTCTCGAACATCAAGGACGCCGCCAGCATCAACAGCCGCAGCGCCACGTCCACCGCCAGTGGGGTGGCCACCGTCACCGCCAGCAACAGTGCCGCAACCGGCACCTACAACCTCACCAATGTGAAAACGGCCAAGAGCCAGGAGATTTATTCCGCTCTGCTTGGGTCGGGTGCTGCCACGCTCTCCGGCGGGGCGGGCTCGCTGGTCTTCAGCCTCGCCAATGGCAAGAATGAGACCATTTCCGTTGGCTCGGGCAGCCTGACACTCAACGGTGTGGCCGCCGCCATCAACAAGCAGCAAGGCGGGGTGCAGGCCAGTGTCATTGGCACATCGGCTGGCGCGCGGCTGGTGTTGAACAGCAGCGCCACCGGCAGTTCGGCGGCCTTTTCCGTCTCGGGTACGGGGGCGCTCGCGCAATTCTCTTACAGTTCCGCCTCCGCCGGGTCCGAAATTCTGGCGCAAAAGGCGGCCGATGCCTCGCTCACCCTCAATGGCGTGCCGATCACCAGCACCACCAACACGCTGGGCAGCGCCATCGCCGGGGTGACCATTTCGCTGGCCGGGTCAGGCAACGCGCTGGTTTCGGTCAGCTCCTCGCCCAGCAAATTATCAAGCAATGTGCAGGCGGTGGCGACCAGCCTGAACGCCGCCATTTCAACCATCGCCAAGGAAACCAAATATGTGCCGGCCAGCAGCGCCAGTGGCAGCAGCAGCTCTGCCCAGGCCGGGCCGCTTTTGGGCAATTTCACCGCCACCAACATCAAGAACCAGCTGCTCAGCTCGATCAGCTCGGCCGTGGCCAGCGGCATCAGTGCCGGCAATGCCGGCCTGTCCATTTCCGGCTCCGGCAGTATCAGTTTCGATAGTGCCAAATTCGCCTCGGCCTATGCCAGCAACCCCAGCGCCGTGCAGAATTTGGTGAATAATCTCTACAACACGCTCAACAAAATTACGGTGGGTGCGATCGGCAGCGCAGGCAGTTCCAGCGCTACTACCAAGACCAGCAGCGGCACCAGCACCAAATATACCGGCGCGATCGGCACGCAGACCGCCTCGCTGAACGCGATGATCACTTCGATCGATAGCCAGATGACGCAAATTTCCAAGCAGAACGCGGCTCAGCTCAGCATTCTCGCCTCCGAATACACGGTGGCGGAAAACAAGGCGTCCTCGGCCTCGATCACCCAGACCTATCTCAGCATCTTCACCAATAATTCCAGCAGCAGCAGCGGCTAACGGAACAGCAACCGCCGGATGGCACAAGATATACACAGACCGTCAAATTATAGACCATAGAGAACAGGCATGAGCATGGACATGATCAGCGAATACCGGGCCACGATGTTCGATGGCGAAGCGGACATTGGCTGGCTGCGTCAGGGGTGGCGGGGCCTGCGCCAATATGGACGGCGCGCCCGCGCGGCGGTTGAGGCAGGAGATATCGCCACCAAGGCCGCGATGATCGCGCGCGCCGATGAACTTTTGAACCTGATGAGCGGGATTCTCGACACCGGCGACGACACGTCGCTGGGCCCGGCGCTGATGACCATTTATTCCGCCTTGCGCTTTACCTTGCTCCGCGCCAATACGGAAAATACCCCCGAAGCCAGCCTGGCCGCGCTGAACGATTTTGAGGCAGCGTTGGCTTATCTTGACCGCGACATGATAAAAATATCTGAAAGCGTGTTAGCCGCATGAGCCCTGCAATCCCTCCTTTATCATCGCCTGCCTTGCCGGAGGCCGCCAATGGCCCGGGTAGCTCCGCCGCCAATGCGGCCAGTGCCGCCAGCGCCAAGGGCAATACGGCCAGTGCCAGCGCGGGTAGCGCCGCCAGTACCGCGCAGACCGATTCCGTATCGCTCAGCGCCGCGGCACGAACCAGCACGCAATTGCTGAATGCTGCCCGCAACGCCCAAGGTGTGGATCAGGCAACGGTCTCGAAAATCCGCACCGCCCTGGCCAACGGGCAATATAATGTCGCGCCGGAAGATCTGGCCCACGCCATTGCCACCGTCCTGAAAGACACGAAACCATGAGCATTGCCGGGCAATTCCGTTCCGTGGACGCGGCCACGCCGCACAGCCATGAAGCCGCGCAAACGCCGCCCGTTGCCATTATCTTACGCCAAGGGCTGGAGCTGGTTGAGGATTTGAGCCGCCGGCTGCAACGGCTCGACATGCTGCTCCTGACCGGTAAGCCTAACGAAATTTCCGAAGCCGCCGCCCAGATCGAGCTGGGTTTGAAGGAAGCCTCGCCCGCTTTTGCCGGTATTGCCGAGACGATGGGCCGGCTGGGGGCGTGCAACCTTGCCGCCGCTGCCGCCCAGCTGCGCCAGATCGAAGAAGAAGACGCCGCCGGCCTGGCCGAGGCGTTACGCGCGGCCTTGGCGCAATTCGCCAAAAAATCGGTGAGCGCCAACCGCCGCGCGCAGCAGCTCAACCGGGGCCTGAACGCCGCGCTCAAGAGCCTGGCGGCCCTGGGTGTGCAGGAAAGCGGCCGGTTGATCGCCGAAGCTTAATGGCCGGCTGCTGGCCTAGCGAGTTAACTTAACCGCTGATTGAGCTAGCGTCTTCAGCCTTTCGCTGAAGACGCTAGCCTTATGTTTGAACGAGCAATTTCCTGCGTTTAGATTGATCCTTGCGGATCAATCTAAACGCATATTTCTCTAGCGCAGATGTTCGGCGAAAAAGGCCAGGCTGCGCAGCTCGGCCAGCTCGTTGGCTTGCGGATTGTAGCTGGCGCGCGCCTCGCAGCCAAAGCCATGGTCGGCCTCGGGATAGACAAAAATCTCCAATTCTGGCTGGGCCTTGCGGATCGCGTCGATGTCGGCCTGCGGAATGCTCTGATCCAGCGCGCCAAAATGCAGCTGCACCGGGCAGTGCGGCACCTCTTGCCGGGTAACGGCGATGCCAGCGCCATACCAGCCGCAGGCGGCACGGAAATGGCTGGTCCGCGTGGCGCCAAGCCAGGCCAGCGTGCCGCCCCAGCAATAGCCGATCATGCCAATCGGCTTGTTGCCCAAGGCCAGCGCCGTGGCGCTTATATCCTGCAGAACCGCTTCTTCGGCAATTTGCGCGCGCAAGGCCCGGCCGGCCTCCACATCCGTCTTGTCATAGCCCAGCTCCACATTGGGGCGCACCCGGTCGAACAAAGCCGGGCTCAGCACATGGTAACCATGCTGGGCCAGCCGCTCGCACACCGCGCGCATATGGGCGTTGACGCCAAAAATCTCCTGCACCACCACCAGCGCGCGCGGCGCGTTGACATTGCCGGCCTCATAGGCCTGGAATTGATGGCCATCGGCCGCATGCAGCTTCATCATGGATCGGTCCTTCCGTGCCGGATTGGTCAGTCTGGCGCGTAGATGGAAAAATCCCGCGCCAGCCTCTCATAGATAGCGCGCTTGAAGTCCACCGCCAGGGCGGGCAGGGTGGCAAGCGGCACCCATTTCCAGGCCTCGAATTCGGGGTGGGAGTCGGCATCGAGCCTGATATCCTCATCCTGCCCCAAAAATTCGAGCGCGAACCATTTTTGCCGCTGGCCGCGATATTTCCCGCCCCAGGCCACGCCCAGCAGCTCGGGCGGCAAATCATATTGCAGCCAATCCGGATGTTCGCCCAAAATCCGCGCCTGGGCGGTGCCGATCTCCTCTTCCATCTCGCGGAACACGGCCGTGTCGGGGGCTTCGCCTTCATCGATCCCACCTTGGGGCAATTGCCAGGCATCGATGATCCCAGCCCGCTTGCCGACAAACACATGCCGCCCAGGGCCAAACAGTACGATCCCGACATTCATCCGGTAGGGCAGGCTGGAGACATCCACCATCGGCTTATTTGGCGGCGATGGTGGCGCCGTTCGCGGGCATGGCCGCGATCAGCTTCAGCGCCATTTGCAGTTGGAAGTCGGTGGCGGGTTTGGACGCATCGAAGGCGGGCCATTTGGCTGGCGGTTTGTCGGGGATGGTCTTGGCGATGGCGGGCAGCGGAATGGGCGGGGGCAGCGATGGGCTGGTCAGCCCCGTCGGGTTGGTGAAGGAGTGCAGCAGATCATTCTCGCGCAGCTGCGCGAACATATCCTGCGGGGTTGCGGTTTCCGCCACTTTAATATCGGGGGTCACGCCAAAGCCTTGGATGGATTTGCCCGAAGGGGTGAAATAAAGGGCCGTGGTCAGGCGCAGTGCGCCTTCATTGTCGATGGGCATGATGGTCTGCACGGAGCCCTTGCCGAAGGTGCGGGTACCCAGCACCACGGCGCGGCGATTTTGCTGCAGGGCCGCGGTTACGATCTCGGCGGCCGAGGCGGTGCCGGCATTGGTCAGCACGATGAGCGGCGCGCCATGGGTGATGTCGCCTGATTGCGCGTACCAGACCTGGTCGTCCTCCGAATGGCGGCCATGGGTGGCGACGATCTCGCCCGCATTGAGGAAATCATCGCTTACCGCCACGGCCTGGTCGAGCAGCCCGCCCGGATTGTCGCGCAGATCGAGAATATAGCCGTGAACATGGCCATGCGCCTTGGCCGAAAGCTCTTTGATGGCCTTGCGGATATGATCGCTGGCATTTTCATCGAAGCTGCTGAGCCGGATATAGCCAACCGGCCCGGCAGGTGTGGCGATCAGCCTGTCCTTCACATCCTGGAGCTTGATGATCTCACGCGTGAGGGTGACTTGCACCGGGGTATTGATGCCGTTGCGCTTGATGGTGAGGTGAACCTTGGTGCCGGGCGCGCCGCGCATTTTGGTGACCGCATTGTCCAGGGTCAGCCCGTCGGTGGAGTGGCCGTCAATTTCAACGATAATGTCGCCAGGCTTGATGCCGGCGCGCTGGCCGGGCGTGCCATCGATGGGGGTGATGACCTTGAGCAGCCCGTTCGTCTCGGTCACTTCCAGCCCCAGCCCGCCAAACTGGCCCGAGGTCTGTACCTGCATATTGGCATATTGCTGGGCGTTCATATAGCCCGAATGCGGGTCCAGCCCGGCCAGCATGCCGTTAATGGCATTGTAGATCAGCTTCTTGGTTGGCGGATCGACCACGTAATTTTGCTTGATCTCGCTCAGCACGTCGCCAAACAGGGAGAGCTGCTGGTAGGTACTGTCGGCGGGCGCGGCCTTGCCGATGGCCGTGTCCAGAGGCTGTACCACCGCCCCCAGAGTGACCCCGGCGATGAAAATTCCGGTCAGCATCAAGCCATTACGAAAACGCATATATTCAGTCCTTAGCTGCAAAACGGATCGCTCCGCCTGTATTAGATAGCATTGGGGCGGGTTTATCCAGAGCCATGCCCGCCGCGGCGGTTATTGAGCCAGGCGGCGGGGTTCACCGGCGCGCCATTCTGCCGCACCTCCACGTACAAAACCGGGGCGTGGGCGGGGGCCGCGGCATTGTAATGTTTCATCCGCCCAACCGGCTGGCCATGCGCCAGATGCTGGCCAACCCCCACCTCCAGCCGGTTCATCCCCGCCAGCACCACGCTGGTGCCATGACCGCAATCGGTAATGGTCATGAGCCCGTAAGCGGGAAAGGCGCCGGCGAACATGACCGTGCCCGCGCACGGGCTAATCACGGTGGCGCCTGAAACAGCTTCATAGCTCAGCCCAACGGCGGGCCCCGCCGGCGTTGCGGCGCCAAATGATTGCACAATATGCCCGGCCACGGGCGCACCACCGGCCCCGGCGCGCAAACTGGCCGGAGTAGCGCTTTTGGGTACCAGGTTTGCCACCGCCTCGTTCAGCGTCGCCAGCTTATGCCGGGCGGCCAGGGCCTTGGCTTGTTCTATGGCGGCCTTGTCGGCATCGGCGGCTTCGGTGCTGCGCGCGGCGGCGATTTGCGTGGAAAGCTTCGCCTCCGCCGCTTGCTGGGCGGCTGTGGCGGCGGCCAGCCGTGTCTGGCTGGCGCGCGTTGCCGCTACAATTTGGGCAAGCTGCGCGCCCTGTGTCTGCACGGCCTGGGCCTTGGCGGCAATGGTTGCGGCAATGCCTTGCATAATGGCGATGCCATGTACCGCCTGATTGGGTCGCAGCGGGGCGGCGAGCAAGGTGGCCGCCGGCGCGCTGGCTAAACGCTGCATCACCGGCAGCAGCCGGGCCAGCGCGTCTTCCGCGGTTTTTAATTGCTGTGTCGAAATTTCCTGCGCGGCCTGCAAATTCAGGAGCTGGGTGCTGGCGCGGGCGGTTTGGTCCTCGAGCTTACGCAGGGCGGCGGCTGCCGCCACTTGCTGCTCGGCCAGTTTGGCGGCCCGCATTTCCACGGCATGGCGTGCGGCCAATGCCGCCTGTGCCGCCGCCTGGTGGGCGGCCAACTCCATTTGCGCGTCGTGCCGCGCATCCGCGCGCGCACAGGCCGGCAGGCTCAGCAGAAGCAGGCAAAAGGCGGCGCGGCGCGGGGTCAAGGGTAGAGGGGTTTTCCGGTCATGGCGGCGGGTTGCGGCAATTCCATCAGCTTCAGCAAAGTGGGGGCGATGTCGGCCAGGATACCATCATGCAGCTTTATGTCATCCGGGCCGCCAACGCAGAGCACTGGTACCGGATTGGTGGTGTGCGCGGTGTGCGGACCGCCGGTCTCGGGGTCGCGCATCATCTCGCAATTGCCATGATCGGCGGTGACCAGCAAGGCGCCGCCCTGGGCTTGAATGGCATCGGCAATGGCGCCAAGCCCCTGATCCACCGCTTCCACCGCCTTAATGGCGGCGGCGAGCACCCCGGTATGGCCCACCATGTCCGGATTGGCGAAATTCAGCACGATCAGATCGTACGCGCCGGATTGAATGGCTTTGACCGCCTTGTCCGTTACCTCGGCGGCGGACATTTCCGGCTGCAAATCATAGGTCGCCACTTTGGGCGAAGGGATGAGGATGCGATCCTCGCCGGCAAAGGGTGTTTCCACCCCGCCATTGAAGAAATAGGTGACGTGCGGGTATTTTTCCGTCTCGGCGAGGCGCAGCTGTTTTAGCCCGCGCTCGGCCACTACTTGGCCGAGCAGCCCCTCCAACCGCTCGGGCGCGAACAAGGTGGTCATGAACGGGGCCAGCGCGTCGGAATAGGCGGTCATGCCCGCGGCGGCGGCGAATTGGGGCGGGCTGGCGGCAAAGCCGGTAAAAGCGGGGTCGAGCAACGCGGTCAGGATCTCGCGCACCCGGTCGGCACGGAAATTGGCGCAGAGCACGCCATCGCCCCCGCGCATGCCGGTATAAGCGCCAATTACGGCGGGTTTGATGAATTCATCCGTGACGCCCTCGGCATAGCTCGCGGCAATCGCCTCGTCAGCCTGGCCAAAATGCGCGCCCTTGGCTGTGACCATCACATCATAAGCTTGTTGCACACGCTCCCAGCGCTTGTCGCGGTCCATGGCGTAATAGCGGCCGGTGAGCGTGCCGATTTGCGCCGAATCGCCCAAGGCGGCCTCGAAATCGCGCACATAATCCCGGGCCGAGCTGGGGGGCGTGTCGCGCCCATCGGTCCAGACATGGACGACAACCTTAAGGCCCGCCGCGTGCAGAATTCTGGCCAGGCCCACAATATGGCTTTGGTGCGAATGCACGCCGCCCGGCGAGACCAGCCCCATCAGATGCGCGGTGCCGCCGGTGGCTTGGAGCGCCTCGATGAAATCGCCCAGAACCGGGTTGGCGGCGAGCGTGCCATCCTCGAGCGCGGCGTCGATTCGCGGTAATTCCTGCATCACCACGCGCCCGGCGCCGATATTCAGATGCCCGACCTCGGAATTGCCCATCTGCCCCGTTGGCAGCCCGACCACCCGGCCCGATGTATGCAAAAAGGCATGCGGGCTGGCGGCCCAAAGACGGTCGAAATTCGGGGTATGGGCGAGCGCCACGGCGTTATCTTCCCGGGCGTCGTTCCAGCCGAAACCATCGAGAATGACGAGCATGACAGGGCGTTTGGGCATGGGAATCCTTGAAGCTGCGACAATGTTTGGCACGCTTATATAGGTTTTTGGTGCCGTTTTGGCCATGCCAGGGCGGATTTTACCGGGGGCTGGTCGGGTGTTGCCCTCTTAAGGCCGCCCGGCCCGGTGGTAGGGGTGGCCGGCCAAAATCATCTGCGCGCGGTAGATCTGCTCGGCCAGCATGGGGCGCACCAGCATGTGCGGCCAGGTCAGCCGCCCGAGCGAGAGTCTGGCCCCCGCGCGGGCAAGCAGGGTGGCATCCAGCCCCTCCGCGCCGCCGATAATAAAAGCAAGCTTGCGGCTGCGCTCCATCCACCCGGCCAGGCGGTGGGCGAGCTCTGGCGAATCGGGGGCTGTACCATCCTGGTCCAGCGCGATCACGAATTCATCGGGCTTCAGCGCGGCCAGCAGCGCTGAAGCTTCGCGGCGTTTGATCTCGGCGGGTGCGCCTACTCCGTCGGGCAGTTCCACCAGGGCGAGGGCGGGTTTGATCCGCTTGGCATAGCGATCGAACAGCGTTCGTTCCGGACCGCCGCCCTTGCCGATGGCCAGTAGCCTCACGTGGGCGCGCTCGCCTCATCCAGTTCGGCCGACCACATTTTCTCAAGCCCATACAGGGCGCGCGCCTCGGGTTTGAACAGATGCACGATGATGTCGCCCGCATCGATCAGCACCCATTCGGTGCCGTTCGCGCCTTCCATCAGCGGCTTGCCAAAACCCGCTTCGCGCAGCTTGTCGTGCAGATGCGTGGCCATGGCGCTAATCTGCCGGTCGGCGAGGCCGGTTGCGATGATCATGCGGTCGGCGAAGCTCGCGCGCCCGGCCAGATCCAGCACCACGATATCCTCGGCCTTATCGTCCTCGAGCACCGAGATGATCAGCTCTTGCAGTCGGTCCAAGGTTTCGGAGGGTGGTTTGGGCGCGGTTTTGCTCTTGGGGCCGGCCATGGCGGCCTTTTTGCGCGGCGAGCCGGGCATGGCGGGCAGGGCTTCGGCGGGTTTGGCCGGTTGGGGCGCGCGTTTGCGCGGGCTGGCGCCGGCGGCGCTTGCGCGCGTGGTCGGCTTACGGGGTGGGGGGCGGGTTATGGCGGGGCTCCTTTTAGTCTGCGGCGCAATTCCGTGGCGGATGTTGGGTTTTCCTTCACTGGCAGCAGAATCCAGGCGGGTGCCGCTGCCAGGGGCAGGCATAGCCCAGCCCGCGCGCGAAGGCGATATTTTCCGTATGCTTTCCGGGCTGGGCTGGCCAGGGCGCGGCGCGTGGCACCGGGGCGCGGCAGCACCAGCATGGGCATGGCCCGCATGATCCGCCGCCAGCGGTCCCAGCGCGGCAGCTGGATAAGGTTGTCCGCCCCCATCAGCCAGACAAACCGGACGGCGGGAAAACGGCGTTTGAGAACCCGCATCGTATCGGCGGTATAGCGCGTGCCAAGCCGCGCCTCGATATCGGTGGCGATGATCCGCCGTCCATCGGCTTGCCGCCGCGCCGTGGCTAGGCGCGCGGCAAGGGGGGCCATGTCGACCGTGGATTTGAGTGGATTGCCCGGCGAGACCATGAGCCAGAGCTGGTCCAGCCCCAGATGCGTGATGGCCTGGCGCGCGACATGCAAATGTCCTTCATGCGCGGGATTGAAGGAGCCGCCGAGCAGGCCGATCTTCAGCCGGTATCCATGGCCGTAGGTGGGGATGATCAGGGCCGCACCTGGCCGGTGCCGCGCACCACATAGCGGAAGGTGGTGAGCTGCTCCGGGCCGATGGGCCCGCGCGCGTGAATCCGCCCGGTGGCGATGCCGATTTCCGCGCCAAAACCGAACTCCCCGCCATCGCAGAACTGGGTGGAGGCATTCCACATGGCGACTGAGGAGGCGATATTGCCCAGGAAATGCGCCGCCACGGTCTCGTCCTCGGTGATGATCGCATCCGTATGCTCGCTGCCATGGGCGGCGATATGGGCAAGCGCGTCATCCACCCCCTCCACCAGCTTCACGCTCAGCACCGCATCCAGCCATTCCGTATCAAAATCGGCATCAGTCGCGGCGGGCAGCGCGGGGCAGATGGCCCGCGCGGATGCATCGGCCCGGAAGGTGCAGCCCAGGGCGGCCAAATCCTCCACCAGCAGCGGCAGCAGGGCAGGGGCAATGGTGCGGTCCAGCAGCAGCGTCTCGGTGGCGCCGCAAATGCCGGTGCGGCGCATTTTGGCGTTGGCCAGCACGCGCCGCGCCATGGCGAAATCCGCCGCCGAATGAATATAAGTATGGTTCAGCCCCTCGGCATGCGCGAGCACGGGCACGCGGGCCTCGCGCTGAACAAGCTGCACGAGCGATTTGCCGCCCCGGGGGATGATGAGGTCGATCAGACCGCTTGCCCCCAGCATGGCGGCGACGAACCGGCGATCGGTGCTGGGGGCGGTTTGCACGATGTCGGCCGGCAGGTTGGCGGCGGCAAAACCGCTGGACAGGGCAGCGTGAATGGCCTGGGCGGAGTGAAAACTCTCCGATCCGCCACGCAAAATAAGGGCGTTGCCGGATTTGAGGGCGATGGCGGCGGCATCCGCCCCCACATTCGGGCGGCTTTCATAGATCATCCCCAGCACGCCGAGCGGCTGCGGGATGCGCGAGATGCGCAGCCCGTTCGGGCGGGTCCATTCGGCCAGCGTGCGGGCCAGCGGATCGGGCAGGGCCGCCACCTCTTCCAGCCCGCGCGCCATGGCTTCCACCCGGGCTTCGTTCAGCAGCAGCCGGTCGCCAAAGGCTGGGGTGCCGGTAAAACCCGCCATGTCCTGGGCGTTGGCGGCCAAAATCGCGGGTGCTTCCTGGCGCAGGGCGCAGGCGGCTTGGCGCAGGGCCTCATCGCGCTTTGTGGTCGGCAGGCGGGCCAGATGGGCAGCCGCGGCACGCGCTTTGGCGCCCATGGCCGCCATGGTCTGGGTATGAGGGGCGGTCTCGATGTTCATGGCGGTGACATTCATGGGCAACATGCTTGCCGAGTCCTGGCGGGAAGATCAACTGCACGCTAAACACGAACCCGTATGTCAGAGTTTCTCGATTCGCTGCTGCCGGATGCCGCCGCCCCGGCCGACCAAGTGCTGCGCACCGCAAGGCTGCTGTTGCGCCCGCCGCGGGCGTCCGATGTGGCGCCGTTCCATCGGCTGATCAATGAGTGGGAGATCTGCCGCCATTTGCCCGATGCGCCGTTTCCCTACCCGGCCGATCTGGCGGCGGAGTGGATTGCCGCCGCCGCCGCCGACCGCGCTGCCCGCCGGGCCGAGCAGTTCGCCCTGATCGAGGCGCAAAGCGGCAATTTGCTGGGCATTGCCGGGCTGCGCTTGGCCAAGGGGCAGAAGAGCGCTGAGCTTGGCTATTGGCTGGGGCGGGCGCATTGGCGCCAGGGTTATGCGCTGGAGGCGACGCGCCGGCTGGTGGAATGGGGGTTTGCCGCGCTGCCGATCGCGCAGATGACCGCGACCGTGGCGGCGGACAACGAGGCTTCGCTCGCGGTGCTGCGCCAGCTGGGCTTTGCGCCGGCGGGCAAGGGGGCAAGGGTGTTTTTATGCCGGCCGGGGCAAAAGCTGCCGGTACGGCATTTTGTGCGCGAGCGCGATTTGTCGGCAGCCCCCCCGGAGGCCAGCCTGCCGCCGCGCACGCTGCTGGTGGTGGCCGCCGCCCTGATCGACGCGCAAGGCCGCGTGCTGCTGGCGCGCCGCCCCGAGGGCAAGAAAATGGCTGGGCTGTGGGAGTTTCCCGGCGGCAAGCTGGAGCCAGGTGAAACGCCCGAGGCCGCACTGGCGCGTGAACTGCGTGAGGAGCTGGGGCTGGAGGCGGCGGCGGAAGATTTTGCGCCTTTTGTTTTCGCCTCGCACCCGTATGAGAGTTTCCATCTGTTGATGCCAGTGTTTTTATGCCGGCGTTGGAAGGGCACGCCGCGCCCGCGCGAAGGGCAGAAGCTGGCCTGGGTGGCGCCGGAGCGGTTGGCCGAATATCCAATGCCGCCGGCCGACCGGCCTTTGATTCCCATGCTGCGAGATTTTTTATGAGCAACCCGACAGCGTCCAATCCAACCGCCGCCATCCTGATTATCGGCAATGAGATTCTCTCCGGCCGAACGCAGGATGTGAATGTGCAGTTCATCGCCCGCCGTCTGGCCGGCATTGGCGTCAGGCTCGAGGAGGTGCGGGTGGTCCCCGATATCCCGGCGCGGATCATCAACGCGGTGAATGAGCTGCGCGCCGCCTATGAGATGCTGTTCACCACCGGCGGCATTGGCCCCACGCATGATGACATCACCAGTGAATGCATCGCCGCCGCCTTTGGCGTGCCGTGGGAACTGCATGAGGAAACCGCCGCCCTGATGCGCTCGGTCTTGGGCGATCAGGTGAATGAGGCGCGCCTGCGCATGGCCACCATGCCGCGCGGGGCGGTGCCGATCCGCAATGCGGCCTCCATCGCGCCGGGCTTTACCATTGGCAATGTGCATGTCATGGCCGGGGTGCCGCGCATCATGCAATCCATGCTCCTGGCGCTGGAGCCGGAACTGCCCCGGGGCACGCCCATCGCCATGCGCGCGGTTCATGGCATGGGGGTTCTGGAAGGCGCCATCGCCGCCGGCTTGGGCGCGATTCAAGCGCGTTTTCCGGGGGTGGATATGGGCAGTTACCCGTTCAAGCGCGACACCGGGTGGGGAGTGGCGCTGGTCGCCAAGGGGACCGACCCGGCGGCGCTGGATGCCGCCATTGCCGAGGCCACCGCGCTGATCGCGGCGCAAGGCATTACCCCCGTGCCAGGCGAGCCAGACTAACCACGCCACGGGCCCAGCCCAAGCAACGCCGCCCCGCAGCTTTTAAGGGTTGCCAAAAAGCCCCGCCTGCCGCAAAAGCCGCTCCAGGTGCGCCACCTGTTTGGGTGGCGCCGTACCCGTTTGACATTTTTCCGCCCGTGGAGGCTTTGATGGCTGAGACTGACTTAACCAAGATCCGGAATATCGGGATCACCGCGCATATCGATGCGGGCAAGACCACCACCACCGAGCGGATTCTGTATTACACCGGCGTGTCGCACAAGATCGGCGAGGTGCATGACGGCAATACCACCACCGACTACATGGACCAGGAGCGCGAGCGCGGCATTACCATCACCTCCGCCGCCGTGACCTGCGAGTGGAAGAATAACCGCATCAACATCATCGACACGCCCGGCCATATCGATTTCAACATCGAAGTAAACCGCTCCTTGCGCGTGCTCGACGGCGCCGTGTTCATCATCGAGGGTGTCGCCGGCGTGCAGCCGCAATCCGAGACCAACTGGCGCCTGGCCGACCGTTATAACGTGCCGCGCATCATCTTCATCAACAAGCTGGACCGCACCGGCGCCGATTTCTACCGCGCCTTTGCCACGCTGAAGGAGAAGCTGGACATTGTGGCCCTGCCGCTGCAGCTGCCCATCGGAATCGAGGATCAGTTCCTCGGCGTGGTCGATCTGGTCGAGATGAAGGCGATTGTCTGGGAAGGCGGCGAGCTGGGCGCTAAGTTCCATGACGAGGAGATCCCCGCCGATCTGCTGGAAAAGGCCAAGGAATACCGCCAGAACCTGCTGGATACGGCCCTTTCGGTCGATGATGCGGGCATGGAGGAATATTTCGAGAAGGGCGATGTCTCGGTCGAGACGCTCAAGCGCGCGATCAAGACCGGCACCATCTCCGGCGCCTTCCGCCCGGTTCTGTGCGGCACCGCCTTCAAGAACAAGGGCGTGCAGCCGCTGCTCGATGCCGTGCTCGATTACCTGCCCTCGCCGGTGGATATGGCGGGCATTAAGGTGGCGCCCGAGGAAGGCCAGGAGGAAGATCCGAACGCGCGCCGCATCAAGGCCAATCCGGAGGCGCCTTTCGCCGGTCTCGCCTTTAAGATCATCAACGACAAATACGGCTCGCTGACCTTTGTGCGCGTTTATGCCGGCACGCTGAAGAGCGGCGATTCGGTGCTGAACACCACCAAGGGCCATAAGGAGCGCATTGGCCGCATGTTCCAGATGCATGCCGATAAGCGCGTTGAGATCAAGGAAGTCTCGGCCGGTGATATCGTGGCCTTCGTCGGCCTGAAGGATACCGGAACCGGCGATACGCTGGCCGCCTCCGAAGATCCGGTGGTGCTGGAGCGCATGGCCTTCCCCGTGCCGGTGATCGATATCTCGGTTGAGCCCAAGACCAAGGAAGGCGTTGAGAAGATGACGCTTGGCCTGCAGAAGCTGGCGGCGGAAGACCCGTCGCTGCGGCTGAAGACCGACCAGGAGACCGGGCAGACCATCCTGTCTGGCATGGGCGAGCTGCATCTGGATATCATCATCGACCGTCTCCGCCGCGAATATGGCGTGGATGCGAATATCGGCGCGCCGCAGGTGGCGTATCGCGAGACCATCAGCAAGCCGCATACCGAAATCTATACCCACAAGAAGCAGTCGGGTGGTTCGGGCCAGTACGCCGAGGTCAAGATCGTCTTCGAGCCGCTCGAGCGTAACGAGGGGATCGTGTTCGCGAACCAGATTGTGGGCGGTGCGGTGCCGAAGGAATATATCCCGGCGGTGGAAAAGGGCATCCGCAACCAGGCCGATACCGGCGTGCTGGCGGGCTTCCCCACTGTGGACTTCAAGTACACGCTGGTGGATGGCAAGTACCACGATGTCGACTCCAGCGCGCTGGCCTTCGAAATCGCGGCCAAGGCCTGCTTCCGCGAGGGCATGAAGAAAGCCAGCCCGATCATCCTGGAACCGATCATGGACGTGGAAATCACCACGCCGCAGGACCATGTGGGCGATGTGGTGGGCGACCTCAACCGCCGCCGCGGCATGATCCAGAACCAGGAGAGCTCGGGCTCCACCGTGATTGTGCGCGCGCATGTGCCGCTGAAGGAGATGTTCGGCTACATCTCGCACCTGCGCTCCATGACCAAGGGGCGCGCGAGCTTCACCATGCAGTTCCACCATTACGATCCGGTGCCGCGCAACATCGCGGACGAGATCATGGCCAAGAGCGCGTAAGAGGCG
>JAKBBM010000065.1 GCA_021808545.1 Pseudomonadota bacterium
TCGAAACAACAGGATGATCCGGCAAAGTCGTGAGCGCATCTGTTAGGCCATCAGGTTTGCGCCAATGCGCGCCTTGAACATAACGCCACCAATGATGCCAGTTTTGTGGATCAACCCTGCCCTGAGGCTGATGAAACACAAGCGCGCCAGGTTGCAGCTGCGCGGGATCAGCGCCCGGATAATCCGCCGGATTGAGCGGACGTTCGGCGAGTGTTATGTAGCCTGTCTCATCCACAAATTTTGAAAATGCACGGTTTGTAACCGGCATCCTGTCAACCCAGAATCCAGACACCTCAACCCGGCGCGCCGGCCGCTCCTCGGGATAGAAATGATTTGAGCCAATCACGGCAACACCCGAATCAATCCACACCATTTCGGAATGATCGAAAGCCTGATTTTCGCACATCAAAAACTCCGCATCCTTAACGCATAGTAGATCTATTTTAACGCATAACGAGATTGATTCCGGAAAAGAAACGCCCCGTACGCAGAAAAACCAATGCCCAAACAAACCGCCATGAACAAGGCGGGCGGCAAAAGATTTCCCGCATAAAACGCGCCTCCACACGCGCCAATAACGGCCGTGAGGATGCTGATCAGCGAATTAGCCAAGCCAGATGCCGTTCCCGTCATATTAAGATCAGAACTAATGGCGGCGGTCGTGCCCAAGGCAAGAATCCCTGCTCTAACAGAAGATAAGGCATAAAGGGAAATCAGAACCGTCCAGAATAACGGGCCAAACCCAAGCAATAACACAATAAATGCGAGACATATAAACAAGGAAATCGACAACAACCCCATGAGCAACGGGCCTGGGCTAACAAATCTTTCAAAGCGCAATACAACCATCGCCCCCAAGACGTAGACCATGCTATTCAGCATAAATAAATCGCCAACCCGCGCGACATTGATATGAAAATTATTTTCTAGAATCGACGGGGTGACGACCAGCAGAATCAGCCCCGATCCTCCGCCAAGCGCCGCCGCCAGAACATTACTAAAAAACACAGGCTTACGAATAAGTTTTCTGTAATTTGAAAAGAGAGCGAAAAAACCAGGTTTGTCTATCATCAAAGGACGCGTTTCCGGCAAAAAAGCAATTGATGCCACAAGCAAAATGACGCCTAAAACTGTCGTCGCGGCAAAAATACTATGCCATCCGGCCAGCATTGCGAGATGCCCGCCAATTGGCGTCGAAATTAAAACGCCAACCTCGGTCGCGGCCATGATATAGGTAATGTTGCGGCGGGCCGTGGCATCATCGCAAGAATCTCTTGTCACGATGATTGATATGACGGTGCAAGCCGCAGCCCCCGCGCTTTGCAGGAGACGGAAAAAAACCAGCCCCTGGATGCTATCGCTAAAAGATCCCAGTAAACTTCCGGCGACAAATATAGCAAGGCCTGTTAAAAGGACCGGACGGCGGCCAAGCCAGTCCGTCAACGGACCAATAACAAGAACCATCAGCCCCATGCCAAGCAAGAAACCTGTGACAAGCAATTGTACCAGCGCGTAGGGTACCGAAAGATCTTTTGAAATTGTCCCCAATGACGGGACAATAATACCCATCGCGAAAGGCGTTGGCAGGGCAAGAAGCAAGACGAGAAACAGGGGTGGCCGACGAATCATGAATCATTCCATTCAAACATAAAACGACCACAGGAAAGCTCTGCCTCCACGCCTTTAGCCCGGGGTAGAAAGACCATTCCAGAAAATTTCCGCGGTCTGCCGTGAGATATAATGCCGCGCAATTTCATCTGGCACATATTCCGCCACTATATAGCGCAAACCATTTGTCGCCAGCGCGTAAAACATGCGGCAAAGCACCGACGAGGGCGGCGCAATCTGGCATTGCGCGAAATGCCGCGTCAGGGCATCAGATACGGGGGCGAGCTGCGCATTATAGAATGCCCGCGCCAGATGCGGAAAAGCGATTGCTTCCTCGATAACCAAACGATGCAGGGCAAGACATTCCTGCTGCAGATGATAGTCAAGTATAGTCCTTGAAATTTCCAACAAACGCTCAAAATCGTCGCCTGTTTCTTTCGGCATGATCTTGCGCGATGAAATTCTCTGGATTTCTTGTCTAACCACGAAATTAAAAAGCCCTTCCTTACCCGTAAATAACCGGTAGATCGTGGCACGGCTTACGCCGCTTGCGGCGATGATCCGCTCGATGCTGCAGCACTCAAATCCATGCGAAACAAACTCCTTAAGCGCGGCATCGCACAGCGCCTCAAACCGTTCTGGCTTCATCCGCATTTTCGCCGTCCCCGTCATCGGCGGCACCAGATCGGGTACAGCAGGTTCATCTTGTGGAACAGTTAGGTTGCCCCGGCAACCATGCAGGATGATTTCAGTGGCAAGAGCCGCATAAGAATCCCACATGTCATGCGTGGGCGGAGAAAACCCCAGACATGTACGCAGTCCTTCTTGCACCATGCTGCCATAGCGGTTGGCAAGAGCAATTGGCTGACCTTCAAAGGAAAGCTTCTTATCCGCACGGGCATCTTCCAGATATAAAGCCAATTTGCGATTATAATTTCTGACAAAACTCTGTATGGCGGCGGCAAAATCCGGGAATTTACGCGCCGCCATGACATTCGTGCGGTAAAGGCCAAACAAATCAGGGCTATGCAGCATGTCTATGGCCTCGATCGCCGCTTGCCGTAAAGCCGTTGTTAGATCGCCTTTTAAGGAGCCTTGCCAGTAGCCAAGCTTGCCCAATTGGGCGTGAATAACCTGGGTAAATAATCCTTCCTTACCGTAAAACTCCTCATAGAGGAATGTTTTACTCACAGAAGAACACGCCGCGATACGGTCCAAGCTTGTCCTTTCGAAGCCATCATGAATAAAATGCTTCATGGCCTCGGCCAACACACGCTGGCGGCGATCGGTCTTTGGCTGCACGCTGACACCGTCCTTAGGGATGACATCAATCGGCAACGAGACAATCTTGGACTCAGTCATCGGCTAGATACCCTGCTTTGTTTCAGCGCAGCTCGATATCGACCGCCTTGATTCGCGCATGAACCAAAGGATAACCCGGCGCCGCGTCTTGCGGGTAGTTTCCTACCGCAGAGCCGCGATCCAGGCCAAGATCAAACGTCTCATTGATCGAAAAGAAGGCCGGCGGCGTCTCGGGCAAGGTGTCCGTGCCGGCTTTCTCGCCATTGACATAAAAAGTCAGACTGCCGCCCTTGCACCAGCCGGGCCCGTCATATTCAAAATCGACGCTCAGCTTGTTCTCCCCCAGGGGCAAGGGACGCTGGCCGCGCAACTCCACCAGTTTGAGAGAGAATAAACGGTAGGTGAATACGGGGGTTCGGTCCGGCGCCAAATGCAAGGACAAGCCCGCGCTGCGGCCGCCAACGGCGGCAATGACGCCTTGCGCTTGTTCAGTCACATCGAGCGCAGCGCGGATCGACCAAGAGCGGTTGAAGATGCGCGGCAAAGCCCCCTCGGGCACGCCTTCGGCCCCCTCCCGATAGGTGACGGACAGCACCCCCGCCGAGAGATCCGGCAAGCCTGGGCGGCCAGAGCGCCACGCCGAAAGGGGGAGCACCTGGTTACGTTCCGCTTCACGCATGAACAAGGCCTTCATCTCCTCCAATTTTTGTGGATGAGTCTCGGCCAGATCATGCGCCTGCGAGAAGTCGACGCGCAGATTATAAAGCTCCCACTTATCATTTTCAAAAGGTTTGGGCTGCGGTGGGGTCAGGTCATGCGTCCAGGGCATACGATCATGAAACGCCGAGGCCATCCATCCCTCGTGGTAAATAGCGCGATGCCCAAAAACCTCGAAATACTGGGTCACATGCCGTTCTGACTCATCTGGCGCGTCAAACGTATAAACAAGGCTGACACCATCCATGGGTTTTTGGCGCACACCATTCACAACCTCCGGCGCCGGAATACCGACAGCCTCCAACAAGGTTGGCACAATATCGTTGACATGGCTAAATTGCGTGCGCAATCCGCCTTTATCCCTAATCCGGCGCGGCCATGTAACAACCATGGGATTTCGCGTCCCACCAAGATGCGATGCAACCGTTTTCACCCATTGGAATGGCGTATCGGTTCCCCAGGCCCATCCGGCGTTGATATGGGCATAGGCATTGGGCCCGCCAATTTCATCGAGCAACTGAAGTTTCAACGATTCGGGCTCTGATACGCCCTGAATCTGGCCGGTATAATTAATGCTTCCAAACAGCCCGCCCTCGGCGCTAGCGCCATTATCGCCAACAATGTACAGAAAGATCGTGTTTTCAAACTGCCCCATATCGCGCAGCGCTTGCGCCACGCGCCCAACCTGCGCATCGGTGTGAGCGAGGTAGCCGGCATAAGCCTCCATGAGACGCGCGGCGATCTTCTTTTGATCTTGGGTCAGGCTGTCCCACGCCGGAATCCCCGCGGGGCGCGGCGTGAGTTGCGTATCTTGCGGGATGATATTGAGTTGTTTCTGACGCGCAAAAATCTCTTCGCGCAACTTGTCCCAGCCTTGGTCAAAACGCCCCCGGTAACGCTCGATCCAGGACTTTGGCGCCTGAACGGGCGCATGAATTCCCCCCGTCGCCAAATGGATAAAAAACGGCTTATCCGGCGTTACCGCGCGCTGCAAATTGATCCAGTCGATACATTGATTGGCCAGATCGTCATCTAAGATATAATCTTTCACATCAGGTCTTAGAACCGGAGTCGTGCCATTATAGAGGGTCGGCTCGAACTGGTCCGTCTCTCCGCCAATAAAGCCGTAGAATTTCTCAAAACCCTGCCCTGTCGGCCAACGGTCGAAGGGGCCAGACTGCGAGGCCTCCCAATCTGGCACCAAGTGCCATTTGCCAAAAGCCGCCGTGCTGAAGCCATTTTGCCGCAAAATCTCGGCGATCATCGCCGTATCTTTTTGGATGAAGCCATTATAGCCCGGGCGATCATCCGCCACGTTCATTACCGCGCCCACACCCGCGACATGCGGATTGCGCCCCGTGAGCAAAGATGCGCGGGTGGGCGAGCAAATGGCCGTTGTGTGGAAGCAATTATAGCGCAAACCTTCCAGGGAAAGCTGATCCAAGGTCGGCATTTCCACCGGACCGCCAAAAGTTGAGGCCGCGCCAAACCCCACATCATCCAGCAACACCAACACAATATTCGGCGCGCCAGCGGGCGGTTTGCGGACCAAAAGCGGCGCGGCCGTTTCGGCGTTAGGGTGCTGTTGTTTCTGCGCTTGCATAGCATCACTCATGAGCGGCTCCTCCGCATGTCATTTTTTTCGTTAAAATACTACGAGACCATATCGTACTAATTGGCCGTCGACAATCCCAAAAGCACCCCTCACCTTCTCCCGCGCCGCCTGCCAAACCTTCAAATGAGACACGGTTTTCTCTAAAAATATTCAAATTCCTAGACTTATCGCCGCACACCGCGCCGTCCCAAGCCGCGACCGTTCCAACCCCAGTTGCACGCCATTTATTAATACGATATAGTCTCGTAGTATAAGCCACTATAATAAATTTGGCAGCCATTAAGGACTATGGGGAGAAAAGCAGCCTCGGCAGACAAGATAAACGGCGCACGGTTCAATTCACCTCGCGGGCCCAAGGCCAACTCCAAAGCAGGCTTGGGCCGGAAATATCGTGAACGCTCTTCTCTGCGCGAGCTGTATTTTCTTCTCCACAAAACCAAAAATCAGGAGGAGACAGCCATGAATCGACGTGAGTTCGGCATTTTATCAGCATCCAGCGCCTTAACGCTGGCAGGCCCCACAGCAATGGCGGCCCCCGCTTTGGGCGCGGGGCTCACCCCGTTTGGCTCCGAAGCCGCGGGCAATAAAGCGGGAACCATTCCGCCCTGGACTGGAGGGCTGACCTCTGTTCCAGAGGGGATGAGCTGGGATCCCACAAAGACGCAGCCGCCTGATTTTTTTGCGTCAGACAAGATGCTCTACAAGGTGGACCAATCAAATCTATCGCAATACGCCCACCTGTTGAGCGAGGGCGTACAGGACCTGATTCGCAAGACGGGCTTTTATATAAAGGTCTACCCAACCCACCGTACCGTGGCCTATCCGGACCATGTACTCAAATCCATTGCGTTGAACGTTAATCGCGCGAAACTGGATGCCGCCGGCGGCAGGCTCGGTTTTACAGGCGGCCTGGGCGGTATTCCCTTCCCGATTCTGGACACCACGGATCCTTATAAGGCCGGCGCACAACTTATCTGGAACCACCTGACACGCTGGACCGGCGTGTATGTAAATTCGCAACTAACGGCCTTTGTGGTGGAGGGAGGCGGCAAACCCATTCTGTCGGCGACGGGTACCAACCATTTCTACTATTCGTATTACGATCCAAACATGACGTCGGAGAAGCTTGACGGCGTCCTCTACAAGTTGCTGAATATCAGCAGCGGGCCGCCGACCACGGTTGGCAATGAACTGGTCCATTGGGGGTCGATAAACCCGTTGAAGCGCCCCAATCAATCCTGGCAGGTTCTTGCCGGACAAGGGCGTGTGCGCAGAACCCCAAATTTATCCTACGACACGCCGGCCTCGCAAGCCGACGGTGTCTCCAACTACGATGAATATTACGGCTTCACGGGTTCTCCGGAAGAATATGACTGGCGGCTGATCGGCAAGCAGGAGATGTTGATTCCCTATAACAACAACAAAATCTTCAGCGCCACCGCCGCGCAATTTCATGGTCCAAAATCCGTGAATCCGGAATTTCT
Organism: Pseudomonadota bacterium; assembly: GCA_021808545.1. Lineage (GTDB taxonomy): Bacteria > Pseudomonadota > Alphaproteobacteria > Acetobacterales > Acetobacteraceae > Acidocella. The sequence continues at coordinate 6,727 of JAKBBM010000065.1, forward strand.
GCGCTGGGAGCTGCACCGCTGCTGGGTTTTAGAGGCAACCTTGCATCCAGGAGAACGCAATGTGATGGCCAAACGGCGCATGTATATCGATGAGGATATGTGGCAAATTGCCATTACCGATACGTGGGATGCAAAACACAACCTGTTCCATAATTGCATGGTCGTGAACGCCAACTTCCCCAACCTGCCCGGCTTCCCCAACCTACCCGGCACAATTTTTCAGAATGTCTTCATCACCAATCTGCAGACCAATAATTATGTCACATTGACAGGCTCTTACGCCGACCCTGAATATAATAGGCCGTGGAACTTCAATCAGGTTTCACAAACACTTTTTGACCCGCAAACAATGGCCGCATCGGCGGCTTATTAAGTCTCTGACGTGCTTAAGGCCAGACCAGGCGGGGCCACGGGCAGCGCCTGGTCAGCTTACATACAAGACCGCGTTTTCACGAAAAAAATGGCGGAGAGGGTGGGATTCGAACCCACGGTACGCTTGCACGCACAACAGTTTTCGAGACTGCCCCAATCGGCCACTCTGGCACCTCTCCGGGAACATCGTTGCTGGCTTATAAGCGGGCTGTTGGCGGGCTGCAACTCCCGCGCCATGAGCACCGCACCGTATCCTGGCAAAACGGCATTGACACACCCTCTGTCCAGGCTATAAGGCGCCTCTCTCGTGGCGTGGCATGCGCTTTGCCACGCGTTTTGTTTTGTCGACACCAGATTGGATTTTTGTACCATGTTCGCAGTCATCCGCACCGGCGGCAAACAATATCGCGTCACGCCCGACGCGGTGTTGAAGGTTGAAAAGCTTGAGGCGGAGGCCGGCAGCACGGTCACCTTCACCGATGTTCTGGCCGTTGGCGGCGAAGGCAGCCTGAAGCTGGGCGCCCCGGTGCTGGCCGGCGCCTCCGTAACCGCTACGGTCATCGCCCAGGACCGCCTGGATAAGGTTCTCATTTTCAAGAAGCGCCGCCGGCAGAATAGCCGCCGCAAGAACGGCCACCGCCAGTGCGTCACCGTTCTGCGCGTTTCCGCGATCAACGCGGCGTAAGGCAGGAGCAGAAACATGGCACATAAAAAAGCAGGCGGCTCGTCCCGCAACGGCCGCGATACCGCGGGCCGGCGCCTTGGCGTCAAGAAATCCGGTGGCCAAGCCGTGGTTGCCGGTAACATCATCATCCGCCAGCGCGGCACCAAGGTGAAGCCGGGCGCCAATGTCGGCGTCGGGCGCGACCATACCATCTTCGCGTTGACCGACGGCACCGTGCTGTTTGAGCGCAAGGCCGATGACCGCGTGCATGTCTCAGTGGCCCCGGTCAAGCTCGCGGCCGAATAATCTGGGCTTGCCCCATCCCATAAAGCCGGCGTAAGCCGGCTTTTTTTGTTTGAGCATCCTCCCCCATGAAGTTCCTCGACCAGGCGAAAATCTATCTCAAATCCGGCGATGGCGGCGACGGCGTCACCGCATTTCGGCGCGAAAAATACGTGGCGTTTGGCGGGCCCGATGGCGGTGATGGTGGCCGCGGCGGCGATATCGTGTTCGAATCGGTGGCTAATCTCAACACCCTTATCGATTTCCGCTACACCCAGCATTTCAAGGCCAAAAAGGGCGGCAATGGCGCGGGCTCGGACCGCACGGGCGCGGCCGCGCCATCCTTGGTCATCAAGGTGCCGGTCGGCACGCAAATTTACGATGATGACCGTGAGACCCTGCTCGCCGACCTGGACAAGCCGGACATGCGAATCGTACTGCTGCGCGGCGGCGATGGCGGCTTTGGCAATGCCCGCTATAAAACATCCACCAACCGGGCACCCCGCCGCTCCGACAAGGGCTGGCCGGGCGAGGAGCGCTGGGTGTGGCTGCGGCTTAAGCTGATCGCCGATGCCGGGCTGGTGGGGCTGCCCAATGCCGGCAAATCCACCTTCCTCAAGGCCGTGTCCGGCGCCAAGCCCAAGATCGCGGATTACCCCTTCACCACCCTGCACCCGCAGCTGGGCGTCGTGCGCCTGTCCATGGCCGAAGAATTCGTGCTGGCCGACATTCCGGGCCTGATCGAAGGCGCGCATGAAGGCACGGGGCTAGGCGACCGGTTCCTTGGCCATGTCGAGCGCTGCGCGGTGCTGCTGCACCTGATCGACGGCGCGGCCGGGCATGTGGTGGATGCGTGGCGCACCATCCGCCACGAGCTCGCCGAATATGGCGGCGGCCTGGCGGACAAGCCCGAGATCATCGTACTCAACAAAACGGACGCCATGACCCCGCGTGAGTTCTCGTCCCGCCGGGCGGCACTGGCCAAGGCCTCGGGCGCCGTGGTGATGGGCATTTCCGCCGTCTCTGGCCAGGGCGTGCCCGAGGTGCTGCGCGCCCTGCAAGACATCATCACCAAGGCCCGCGCCGCATGATCCGCCCGGATCTGGCCGCCGCGCGGCGCATCGTCGTCAAGATCGGCTCGGCGCTGATCGTGGACCCCGACACCGCCGCCCCCCGGCAGGCCTGGCTCCATTCCGTGGCCGCCGACATCGCCTCCTTGCGCGCGCGCGGAGCCGAGGTGATCGTGGTGTCCTCGGGCGCCATTTCGCTGGCCCGGCGCCAGCTTGGCCTCACCCAGCCCAAGCTTCGGCTGGAGGAAAAACAAGCCGCCGCCGCCGTTGGGCAGATCCGCCTGGCGCAGGCCTGGGCGCAAACCCTGGCGGAACAATCCCTTACCGCCGCCCAGCTTCTCATCACGCTGGGCGATACCGAAGACCGCCGCCGCTACCTTAATGCCCGTTCCACTCTTGCCACCCTGCTCTCGCTGGGCTGTGTGCCGGTCATTAATGAGAACGACTCGGTCGCCACCACGGAAATCCGCTTTGGCGATAATGACCGTCTGGCCGCGCGGGTTGCCGAGATGGTGCAGGCCGATGCGCTGATCCTGCTCTCGGACATTGATGGGCTTTATACCGCCGATCCGCGCCGGCACCCCGAGGCCACGCACATCCCGCTGGTCGAGTCGATCACGCCCGAGATTGACGCCATGGGCGGTGAGCCGCCGCCGGGCTATTCCTCGGGCGGGATGCGCACCAAGCTTGTCGCCGCGCGAATCGCAACCCAGGCGGGAGTGGCCATGGCCATTGCCTTGGGACACCGGGCCAACCCATTGGCCGCCATCATCAATGGCGCGCGCTGCACCTGGTTCCTGCCCACACCCGAGGGCCGCTCGGCCCGCAAGAACTGGATTGCCGGGCACCTGGCCCCGCAAGGCAGCCTGCTGATCGATGATGGCGCCGCCCGCGCCCTGCGCAACGGCTCCTCGCTCCTGCCGGCGGGCATCAAATCCGTATTTGGCAGTTTCGAGCGGGGTGATCCGGTGGATGTTCTTACCCTCTCGGGCCAGCTCATCGCCCGGGGGCTGGCCGCTTGCTCCAGCGCCGACGCCACCTTGCTCGCCGGCCACCGGTCGGAGGCTTTCGAGGCGCTGCTTGGCTATCGCGGCCGCGACGAGGCCATCCACCGCGACGATCTGGTGCTGTTCTAAACCGTCTGGCGGCAAAATAGGGGGCGTAAAAAAATCCGTTTTTACTTTCCCTCCCCCACTTGATCTCTCCGGCCAGCTCAGTCTATATGCCGCACCCACAAGGTACGGGGCCATAGCTCAATTGGTAGAGCGTCTGCATGGCATGCAGAAGGTCAGCGGTTCGATTCCGCTTGGCTCCACCATTATCTCAGACAATTCATCCTGCTCCAGATTTTGGTTTTGCCATGCCGTAATGGCAAACACCCTGATTTGGGCTCATCTTCTAAAATAAGGGCGATTCACTTTAATCGCCCGGGGCCTTGGCGCTGCGTTTGCGGGGCAAAGCCTTTGCGCTGATCGCTTCGGCCAGCTGCAACAGGCGCGTTAATGTTGGCGCCTGATCGTCCCGCCGCCAGATGATGCCGGTTTCCAGAACCGGGGCATCATCGGGCAGATCCAGATAGCACACGCCCGCGCGCGCCAAATTGCGCAGCGAGGCCGGCACCAGCGCAATCCCCATGCCGGCCGAGACGAGACTGACAATCGTCTGCATCTGGATCGCCTCCTGCGCGATTCGCGCCTGCCCCCCATGCCGGCGATGATAGGCGATGACCTTATCGTAAAAATCCGGCGCCAGCGGCCGGGGAAACACAATCAGCGGCGTATCGGCCAGGGCCTCGGCGGGCAAGGCACCCTGCGCGCCCGCCAGCCGTCCACCCGCGCGCAGCCAGGCTTGCGGCACCGCCGCGATCAGCCGTTCGGACAAGAGCCGGCGGTAAGCCAGCCCCGTGGGTAGCGTATCATGCACTGGTGGAATGATAATGCCCGCCTGCCCGCGCCCTTCCAGCAGCGCCGCGACCTGCAAATCGCTCGTCGCCTCGCTTAAGGAAATCTCGACCTGCGGATAAAGCGCGCCATAGCGGCGCACGAGTTCGGGCAGAATATTGTAATCGGCGGTGCTGACGAAAGAGAGCTCCAGCCGTCCCACCTCGCCCTCACGCAGGCGCCGCGCAATCTCGGGCAGGGCCTGCACCGCGTCCAGCCCGGCACGCGCATGGTCCAGCCATTGCGCGCCAAACCGGGTCAGGGTGACACTGCGCTTGGTCCGCGTGAAAAGCGGCGCGCCGAGCTCGGCCTCCAGCGCCAGAATCGCCTGGCTCAAGGGCGGCTGCGTCATGCCCAGCCTTTGCGCGGCGCGGCCAAAATGCAGTGTTTCGGCAAGCGTCACGAAATAGCGGAGCTGGCGGACATCCATTCATATCTCCAGAGACTTTGTTTGATTTAAATAATATATTTTACATCTTTTTTAAACCGGCCTACCAAAACACCACTCTAAAACGCCAAAACCGCCGGAGCCCCACCCATGCCGCATTACCGTTCCCGCACCACCACCCATGGCCGCAACATGGCCGGCGCCCGCGGCCTGTGGCGCGCAACCGGCATGAAGGACAGCGATTTCGGCAAACCCATTATCGCCATCGCCAATTCCTTCACCCAATTCGTGCCCGGCCATGTGCATCTTAAGGATCTGGGTCAGCTGGTCGCGGGCGAGATCGCGGCCGCCGGCGGTGTCGCCAAGGAATTCAACACCATCGCG
>JAKBBM010000066.1 GCA_021808545.1 Pseudomonadota bacterium
GATCGAGAATTTACACATCGGCGATATCGTCATCACCCGCTTCGGCGGCTACCGGCGTATCAAATGGATCGGCCGGCAGAGCTTCGCGCGGCGCTTCATCCAGGGCAATTACGACCAGATGCCGGTTGTGCTGTGACACCATAAACTAGACGTGGGACAATGCGGGACCATACGGGACGTTGTGGGACAAGGTGTTGAAAACACACCATTCGTGGCAACCCAGCAAAATTGGCGCCGACGTTTTGAAAGCGTGACGGACCCCGCGAAAACGCCCGAAAAGGAATTTGTGAGGTGCGCTTGTGTGGGGTGCCTTAAACTCATCTAAGAGGGCTCTTAAACGGTGCCTGAGGCCCTTACAAGGCCGCAGAAACGCTGGCTTTTTGGCGATTTTAGCGGCTGCGGGGCTGGGCGCCGGGGCGGCTTGAATTGAGGGGATCGCGAGGCCAGGGGCCGCGGCGAACTGTCGCGCTGGGGTGTTTTGGGGTGCGCGAACATGCATGCTGACAAGCAATTGAAAAATATAAGTATATTTGTTTGAACCTGCATGGTGCCATGCAGGTTCAAATTGTGAATCCGGGAGAATTTGGCGGATATTTGGGCCGAGTAGGCTCATTTGTTAGTGACCAATGTTAGGGACTGCCTGGGTAATCATCAACGATCGCATCGTTGATGCTCCCGCTCCCCATGGTGGCGCTGATTTGATGAGAAAGGACGTCAAAAGCATCTACTGAGGCATCCGTTTGAACGCTTTCGGATAACGACGCGCAATCCATCTTATAATTGCTCAGGTTTGTCATACCGCTAACGCCGCCGCCTTCGGAAGTGAGCATTACGATCCGCCAGGCACAGCCCCATTCTGGATTTGGCGAAATTCCAACCTCTGTACCGCCATCGCCTGTCAGAAATTCGGCGACGGAGTCCTGGGCATACCGGTCACCGTAAAACGCGCCGATGTAGTTCACTATGAAGGTAGTCTGATTGATATTGCAAGAGAGAGCGTCGTTCGCGTCAGGGCATGGGGCAAGGTTGACCCGAGCGTCCTGGGCGAGCTTGGAATGAGACTTGACGAATGCGATGATAGCGGGCGTTTGGCCGACAAAAAGATCGCTGGCGTACCCAATATATACGCCGTCCTGCCAGTTCTGGTCATCGGCGGCGGCGGCGGTCAAGGGGACTGAAGAGAGCAAAAATGCAAGTGCTGCAGAGCGAAGGTTCATCGCGGGCATCCTTTATGGGCTAAGCCTCACAGGTTCGTCGGGAATTCGCGCATGCAGAGCATAGGGGCCGGCGATCCAGTCCAGTGCTTGCCGGAGCGTAGGCTTGGCGTCATTTTTAAAGTGTTCCTGACAGATCGTGAGGCTCAGGACGAGCAGATGGAAATTGACGGGGCTATCGAGCAGTTCAGGGATTAAAAGCGCGCAGGGTTTGGGCGAGTCATCGAGGGCGCCAGACGAGGGCTCGTTTGGCAACTCGGTGCCAAGAAGCCAGTTCAAATCCACCTTCGTGGCTTTGGCAATTCGGTGCAATGTAGAATTTTTCGGACGTTGCTTGCCGTTCAGATACAAACTCATCGAGGAGCGGGCAACGCCGGCGAGCTGGGCGAACTGGAAATCGTTCGCCACACCCGATTTGAGACGCACCAGCCGAAGACGTCCCGCCAAATCTAGCGGTTTATCATCATCCAGCTCCGCCGATGGCAGATCGCTGCGCATAAATTAAGCGACCTGGAATGGGATAAAATGAAGCATCGCCCATTAGTTGCACGTATTTTTTGTCTTGTAAAAACTAAAAACGAAAAAACCCCCGTGTTGTTTGCTTTATGTCTTAAATTTATTTGACGTTTTATAATATTCGGTCGATAAGCAAATCTATGACCGATTCGTATTCGCCTCTGAATTTACCCGGCACCGGCTGGCACCACGAAGATGTAAAGGCCGAACTGCGAAAGAAATTTGGCAGTTTGACCGTGCTTTCCAGGCAGCTTGGCGTAACTCGCCAGTCAATATCGAATGTTTTGACGAACCCACTGGCATCCGCCCGGCTGGAGCGGAAGATCGCGCAGATGCTGCAGGTGCCCCCTTATGCAATCTGGCCGATGCGCTGGCGCCCCGATGGAATGCCGATTTCCCGGTCTGATCGTTCAAAATATGTCCGAATTATTCAAAAACAACAGGAGAATGCGGCGTGAACGTACTGCGGGAAGAGGGCGTGAGCCTTGAACTCATCGATGTTGAGGACCGTCTTCGGGATATCGATGAGGATAAGGTTAGCGCTTTGGCGCTTTCCATGGCCGAGCGTGGCCAGCTGCAGCCCATTGAGCTGCGCGAGAAGGCTGGTGGCCGCTACCGGCTAAATATCGGGGCGCACCGCTATGCCGCCGCGCAGAAGCTTGGCTGGTTTGCGATCAAGGCCGTGGTGGTGGAATGCAGCGACGAAGAGGCGCGGCTGCGGGAGATTGACGAGAACCTCTTTCGGCATGAGCTGTCCCCGTTTGACCAGGCCAATTTCATCGAGGAACGCCGCCAAATTTGGGAGCGGCTGAACGGCCAAATCAAGCGCGGCGGCGACCGCCGATCAAAAGGACAAATTGTCCCTTTGATCGAGGGCATGATGAAGGCGACGCGCAGTTCCTTCTTGAAGGACACCGCGCAGAAGTTCGGACTCCCGACAAAAACGATCCAGCGGGCTCTGACTCGGAAGGCGACCATCAACCCCAAGGTTTGGGAGGTGCTGCGCCACACGGAAGCCGCCAATAACGGCTCCCTTCTCGATAAAATTCGCAAACTGCATCTCGATGAGCAGTTCGAGGTCGCGGCGATGATCAAGGATCGTGGTTGCACCGTGCAGTATGCCATCCGTGCCGTCGTAGCGCCATCGGATGTCGATGCCGAGGCGCAGGCGTTCGCAGCACTGTGCAGGGCCTGGGAGCGCGCAGGCGAAACCACGCGCGCCAAATTCCTCAAGCAATTCGGAGCAAAGAAATGAAATGGCTCGACGAGGGTGACGTGACAGCACTGGGGCTGCTGGCGGCGATCGCAATCGTTTGGGGACCGGTTCTTTGGAGGTTCATCTGACATGATGACTAAGGTCAAGATTACGTATTCTCGCACCGAAGTGATCGAGATCCCCCCGGTTCCCAGCGAACTGCTGGCAGCGGGAATTTCAAAATTGATGGAATCTGGGGGGTTTGGCGAATTCCAATCGGAAGTGTGGGATAGTGCTTTCCAAAACGTCCTCCATTTAGTGACACAGAAAATGCCGGCGGAGCGCCGCGAGATCGTTCTTAAGTCGATCCCTGACATCGAGGGTTTTTCGGTTTGTGCGGAAATCCCGTGGTCGAATTCGGCGGCCAGTATTCTTGCGAACTGCTGGCCACGCAGGCCAATCGATCAAGCTCGGCATCCATCGGGCGGTGGCTAATCCTCGCTCGCGGTATGTTGGGCCCGACGTGGATGCCGAGATCGCGGCGTTTGAGGCGCAGATACGCGCCCAGAAGGCACGGCGCGCTGCATGAAAAAGGCCTGGTTCAGCGCCGCTGATCTGGCCGGTGAGGCGTTACCTGGGATGCCGGGCTCCCGCCAGAATATCGCGGCGCTGGCACTGCGGCAGGGGTGGGATGGTGGCGACAAGTGCCGCCAGCGTTTGGGGCGCGGCGGCGGATGCGAATATCATTTCACGCTGCTGCCGGAGGCTGCTCAAGCGGCGCTGGTGGCGCGCTACGGCAAGGTGGCGCGCCATGAGACCAAAGTGCCGCGGCGCGCCGTTGCGGCCGTGGTGGAGATGCCGCGCGGGGCCTCCGTCTGGGCTTGGTATGAGAGCCTGCACGCGACGATCAAAGACCGGGCAGTTGAGCGCCTCGATACGGTTTTGCGCGTTGAGGCGGTGCGCCGCCGGGTTGGGCGCGGTGCTGCGGTGCGGTTGATCGCCGAGGAAACGGATGTTTCGGTGGCGACGATTCGTAACTGGCTCGACCTGGTGCGCGGCGTGGCACGTGCAGACTGGCTGCCGGCACTGGCGCCGGCGAAGCGCGGTGGAGGCGGGCGGATGGTTGAGGTTTCCGAGGCGTTCTGGGATGCGTTCCGGGCGGATTATCTGCGGCTTTCGGAGCCCAGCTTTACATCGTGCTACCGGCGGACCTGCGACATTGCCAAGGCGCAGGGGTGGGAAATTCCGAATGAGCGGACGCTGCGGCGGCGGGTGGATGAAATTCCCGATGCCGTGAAAGGGCTGGCACGCAAGGGGCGCGATGCGACGAAGGCGATGTACCCGGCACAGGAGCGCGACCGCTCCGGCTTTACCGCGATGCAGGCGGTGAATGTGGACGGGCATAAATGGGATGTGTTCGTGCGCTGGCCGGACGGGACCGTGGGGCGGCCGATGATGGTGGCGTTTCAGGACCTGTATTCCGGCATGTTCGTGGCGTGGCGGGTGGCGCGCAGTGAAAACAAGGACGATGTGCGGCTGTGCCTGGGCGACATGATCGAGACCTACGGCATTCCGCAGGATTGCTACCTGGATAATGGCCGGGCGTTTGCCAGCAAATGGCTGACGGGTGGGACGAAAAACCGTTTCCGCTTCAAGGTGAAAGCCGAGGAGCCGGATGGCATTCTGACGCAGCTCGGCGTGCGGGTACATTGGACGACGCCCTATGCCGGGCAGAGCAAACCCATCGAGCGCGGGTTTGGGGATTTTGCCCGCGATATCGCCAAGCACCCGGCTTTCGAGGGTGCTTATTGCGGCAATAGCCCGATGGCGAAGCCGGAGAATTACGGCAGCCGGGCGGTGCCGGTGGAAGAGTTCACGCGGATCATCAACCAGGAAATCACCAAGCATAATGCGCGGCCGAACCGCGATACGCTGGTGTGCCAGAAGAAATATTCGTTCCAGCAGGTGTTCGATGCTTCCTATGCCGCAAGCCCGCCGGTGACGGCGACGGCGGAACAGGTGCGGATGTTCCTGCTGATGGCCGAAAGCGTGAAGCCCCGTGCCCGGGACGGCTCGATCGTCCTGCTTGGGAATCGATACCATAACCCGACATTGCTGGAGCATCGCGGGCAAACGCTGATGGTGCGGTTCGACCCGGAGAACGTGCACCAGAGTGTCGCGGTGTACCGGCGAGATGGCGCGCTGCTGTGCATGGCCGAGCTGCTGGAGGCCGTGGGCTTCGCCGACGTGACGGCGGCGCGGGAGCATGGGCAAGCGCGCAAGGCGTGGCTACGGGCCACCAAGGAACGGCTGGAGGCGGAGCGGAAGATGTCGCTGGCGCAGCTGGTGGCGCTGCAGCCGCAGGCCGAGGCGCATGAGCCGCCGGAAACCAAGGTCGTGCGGCCCATTTTTGCCGCCGCGACACGGGGCAACCTGGCGCTGAAGCCGGCCGCGCAAATTGAGGACGAAGACGACGATTTTGACGCGAAATTCGCGCGCGGGCTGCGGCTGGTGCGCGATGCGCGTGAGGAGTTCTAACCACCGATTTTTAAGCCGTCCATCAACGAGGAGAAGCAGAATATGCTCGATACAACAGACGAAAATTTCGATGCTCCCGCACCTGTGCCGCTGGAGGATTTCACCGGGCTTGATGCCGGTGCGCTGCGCCATAGGGTGCGGGATTTTATAGCCACGAACGGGCTGAGCGTTACCGGCGTGGCGCTGGTGGCCGGGATAGCGGCGAGCACGTTCAGCGCGTGGCTGGGCAATACCGGAGATCGCCCCGCATAAGGTGAGCCGGGCGATTACGACGAGGTTGCTGCACAGCCAGGGGCTGATCATCGTGGATGATGCGCTCGGCCGGCTTACGGGCTCGCGCTTCTGGCTGTTGCGCCGGGCCAAGGCGACGGAGACGACCAGGCGCGCGGCCGAGGTGTATTTCGCCGAGGCGCTGAGCTGGCTGGAGACGGAGCGCAGCCTGGCGGTGCAGATTACCGTGCGGTGGGTGAAGCCGGGGATTCTGGGCATTTTGGCGCGGGCGGGTAAGACCAGCCTCTCACTCCAGCGGGCGCTGTACTCATGAGTGAGGGGGCGCGCTGATGCCGATGCCGGTGCCAGCACCTGGCGTGATAGCGGGCCGCGCTGCCTCGATTTATGAGGAGCTGCTGCCCGGCATAGATGCGCGCAGCCAGAATACCGTGGCGACGGCAAATACCCGTATTACCGAAATGGCGATGCAGGATTTATACGTGCGGGTGCAATACCTGGCACAGGAGATGTTCCCGGACACGGCGCAGGATAATCTGCCGCGCTTTGGCGTGATGTGGGGTGTGCCGCAGGTGCAGCCGAGCGCGGCCACTGGTAATGCTGTAATCTCCGGCGGCAACACTGTGGTGATACCAGCGGGCGTGCAGCTGGCGAGCAATGCGGGGCCGATTTATACCACCCAGGCGGCGGTGGCGATTGGCACGTCGCTCTCGGCCAGCGTGCCGGTGGAGGCCAATGTGCCGGGCGCCGCGGGGAACCTGGTGGCTGGCGCGCCGCTTACGATCACGTCGCCGACCGGCCTTAATATCAACCTCAACGCCGTGGTGGATAGCGCGGGTTTGAGCGGCGGCGCTGACATTGAGACCGATGCGGCGTGGCAGAGCGCGATTGTGCAGGAGATTCAGACCGAGCCGGCGGCGGGAGATGCAGCGGATTATGTGAAGTGGGCAAAGGAGGCCCTGCCGAATGTGCAGCTGGCCGCGTGCCCGCCGGGGGCTTGTGGCGGTGGTGTGGTGAGCGTGGTTATCGCCATGACCGGGCTGGTGGCGCCGACGGCGCAGCAGATTGCCACGGTGCTGGCCTATATTCAGGGTAAGCGGCCGGTGGGGGCGGCGAACATTACCGTGTACGCCTGCGTGCTGAACCCGGTGAACGTGACCCTACATTTGAACCCCGACACGGTGGAGATCCGCGCGGCGGCCGAGGCGGCACTGGCGCTGAGCTTTGCGCAGGATGCGGCGATTGGCGGCACGACCTATAAGAGCCGGCTTGAGACGGCTATAGGCTCCTCTGACGGCGAGGATAGCGACGAGATGAGTGTGCCGGCGGCCGATGTGCCGGCGCCGACATTGTTCAGCCTGAATGTGCTGGGCACGGTGAACTTCGTATGAGCCGCTCGGTGCAACAGGTGCTGGCCGAGCTGCTGGCGATAAGCCCGCCGGGGACCACGTTGCCCGCGGATATGCCTGTGGTGTGGAGCCTGTCGCCGCTTGGTTTCATGCTGCCGCGCGATGCCACCGGCTGGGCGGTATGGCTGACGCCGCTGGCGGTTGAGATATCGATTTTCGAGATGCTGCTCGATGAGATGCTGGCCGAGGTTGACCCGGGCACCGCGCAATATCTGCTCACCGATTACGAGCGCGTGCTGGGGCCCGACCCATATGGGCGGGATGCCGGGACGCTCACGATCGGCCAGCGCCAGGTGCTGGCGCATAGCCGGTGGACCGGACGCTACGGCGCGCGGCCAGTGGATTTTGTCGCGCTGGCGGCGGATTTTGGGGTGACGATTACGGTTACGGAATTCGAGGCGCTGGAGACGGATTTTTTCGCGGGCGCGGAATGCTCGGACCATCCGATAGATTTCACCTGGCAGGTGAACCTGCCGGCAGCGGCGATGGAATACGCCTTCGCCAATGAGTTTTCCGCTGGCGATCTGGTTTCCAGCTTCACGCCGAGCAACGTGCAGGGTGTCATCGAGGCGCATAATCCGGCGCAGATGACGGTGATTTTCAATTATGCGTGAGGGTAGCGATGTATCAGGTTAACGGGCTCTATACGATCACCGTGAACGGTGTGCAGCAGTTCCAGTCAGCCAATCCTGGAGCTGGGATTGCCAACGGTACGCAGGTGACGACCGCGTGGCTGAACGATGTGCAGGGCGAGCTGCTGAACTTCCTGTCGGCGGCGCAGATTGTGGGGCAGCCGAACACGCCCAACCAGGTGAAGGCATCCACTGATTTTCTGTATGGGTTCAAATTCGGAATTCTGTCGGCCAATAAAGCGGTTACTTCGGCTGATCGTGGGACGGTTTTCATCTGCAATGCTGGATGCTCCACGGTAACGGTACCTGTGGCGAGCGGTTTCGATGCTGGGTTCTTTTTTGGACTGCAGGGCGGCGCGGGCGCTCCCACCACTGTTAACGTGCTCGATCAGATTAACGATGGCGATGTGCTGGCTGGCGATACGAGCTTCACGCTCAACAATACCAGCTTCGTGCTGCTGCAGGCGCAGGGAACGAATTGGGGAGTGTTGTCCTGTTCGCCTGATCTGGCGGGTGAGCAGGCCCTCATCACGTTAACGCCGGCAGCCTCGGACACGGTTACGCCGACCGCGCTGTTGACGCTGGTTTCTCCGAATTTCACAGCTAACGGAGTCGTCACCATTGCTCCGGCGGCTGGTGGTGACCGGGTGCGTGTCAACAGCCAGGTGGGATTCACGGTGACTGTGGAGCTGTCCTCGGGCACGATGACGCTGCCTGACGGATCGGCGCCCGCCAGTGTTTTGCTGCCGGCATCTGCGGGCTGCGGTATTGATCTCATTTCAAACGGCGCAGGGTACTTTGCCACGACATTTGGCCAGACCGTGGTGGCGCCTGCGGTTGCGGCTAATCAGGCGGTGCAGTTGGGGCAGGCGGACGGGCGCTATGCGGCGCTGGCGGGATCGGCGGCGCAGGTGTTTAGCGCGGCGCCCGCCACGGTCGCGACGGAAGCCGCAACCCTTGGGCAGAGCGTCGGTTCGGCTTTGCAGGTGTGGCGCAATGTCACATCTTCGCGGGTATCTGGTACCGTTTATACTAACTCTGGTGCCGCGCCGCTTATGGTTGCCGTTAATACCCCGATGGGCGGAAACACGGGCCTTACTTTATACGTGAAATCTGTGCTTGTGGCACAGTGTGATAACAACACGTCGCAGACGGGCAATTATATTGGCATGCAGTTGACGGCGATTGTTCCGCCGGGAAGCACTTATTATTGCACCGCCTCCCCTGGTTCCATCTTCAATTGGGCAGAGTTGAGTTAGGAAAAACCATGCAAGATTTTTACGATACCGCAACCGGCATGCAATATGCCTTTGAGAGCGATGTGACCGTGACGGGTAAGCAGGGCGCGTGGGTTTTCACCGCGCCCCATGGCGATGTGTTGGGGCCGTACCCGGATACTCTGACGCCGGGGATGGCGCCGTATGTGCCGCCCGTGCCGCCCACGCTGGCCCAGGCACAGGCGGCACAGACGGCGCTTTTGAGCACCACATGTGGTGCCGCCATTGTCGCGGGGTTTTCGTCGTCGGCGCTGGGTGCTGAGAATCATTATCCATCCGACCAGGTGACGCAGGCGGATATCGCGCTGGCCGCCACCTATGGGGGATCGCTCTGGTGCCAGTCGGGCAGCGGCGTGTGGGCGTTTGAGGCGCACACGCTGGCGCAGGGGCAGCAGGTGCAGGCGGATCTGCATGCCCATATCCAGGCCCAGCAGGGGCATTATGCAACGCTGCTCGGGGAGGTTTCCGCCGCGCCGAGTGTTGCGGCCGTGCAAGCCGTGGGCTGGTAGGATAATGACCGATATACGCATCAAGCGCGGGCAGGCGCTGATTTTCACCGATGTATGCGCCAATGCCGATGGCAGTGCGTTTGACCTGACGCAGGTGACGCTGGCGGGGATGGTCCGAGATTCGCGGGATAATCTGCTGGGGGTGCTGACGTTCACCATGGGCGTTCCCGGCACGTATCAGGCGGTTTGCCTCAACACTATACTCTGGCCTGAGGGGATGCATAAGGTGGATATCGCGTTCGCCAGTCTGGCCTCGGGCAATGTGGTGTATAGCGAGACAATGCCGGTTTATGTGGAGCGGGCGGTGTCGATTACCATGCCCGATGCGCCGGCGCCGGACCCTGTTACGGATGGGCTTGGGCCATGAGTGGCACGATTGCGGCTCCAGCGAGTATTACGCGCACGCAGCTCGGGCTGAGCGTACCGGTGACCGTGGTGGCGGGCGCTGTTGCGCCGCCGCCGCCGGGGATTCCTCCGTATCCGCTGGCGACTAATCCGGGGGAGATTTGGTATTTGACCTACGTGGCTGGCGTGTTGAGCTGGCTGCAGGCGACGATGCCGGTTGCGCCGGCGCTTACCGTGGCGGCGATTAGCGGTGTGGCGGCTGGCGCGCCGCTGACGGTGAGCGGCGCCTATTTCAACGATTCGCCCACGGCGTTCGATTACAGCCTGGATGGCGGGCTGACCTGGCTGCCGGCGAGTGGCGTGACGGTGGGTGGCGGGGCGTTCAGCTTTGTGATCGCCGCGGGGCTGGCGGCTGGGGAATACACTGTTCAGGTGCGGCCGCTCGATGCGCCGCTGGCGGTGGGGGTTTCCAACAGCTTTATCGTGACCGGCAATGCGCTGACAGTGACCGCGCCCAGCACCGGCGCCAGCGGGACCGCGCTGTTGGTTGCGGGCACGGTCTGGCCGATTTCCGATGCGGTGCAGATCGCGCTCGGGACCTCGGCCACGGTGGCGCCGACCTCCGGCTATGTGGCGGCGGCGAGCAATGGCGGGGTGTTGAGTGGTAGCCTGACACCGGGCTCGGCCGGAACCTATTACGTGTGGGCCAACGATACCGTGACAGCGCTGACGGCTGTTTCTGGACCTGTGGCCGTGACGTAGGCTATCCTCCGCATTCAGCGGGGGCTCGGCTGGTGCAAACAGCCAAAGCCGCGAGTCTCTCTCCTCGCACGGTTAAACCGCCCCCCCTCACCGGCCGGTGAGTGGGCACTATGAGAGATTGTAATGACGAAATCTATACTCGTGCCGGTGGAACCTGTGGTTCCTCCGGCGCCTTATTTGGGCGGCAAGCGCTATCTGGCAGGGCGTATCATCGAGCGGATCGCGGCGGTGCCGCATAATAGCTATGTCGAGCCGTTTGTGGGGATGGGCGGGGTGTTCCTGCGCCGCCCATTCAAGGCCACGGCGGAGGTGATAAACGACATAAATGGCGATGTGGCGACGCTGTTCCGTGTGCTGCAGCGGCATTATCTGGCGCTGATGGATATGCTGCGCTGGCAGATTACCTCGCGGGATGAGTTTGAGCGCCTGGTGGCGACCAACGGTGAGACGCTGACGGATTTGGAGCGGGCGGCGCGGTTTTTGTACGTGCAGCGTGTGTCGTTTGGCGGGAGGGTGCGGTCGCCGAATTTTGGGGTGGCCAAGGCGCGGCCCGCCAGATTCGACGTGGCAACGCTGGGGCCGGTACTCGAGGATATCCACCGGCGCCTCTCCGGCGTGGTGATCGAGCGCCTGGATTGGGAAGCGCTGGTGCCACGCTATGATGCGCCGGGGACGCTGTATTATCTCGACCCGCCGTACTTTGGGTGCGAGCGGGATTATGGAGATGGGGTGTTTGAGCGGGCGGATTTTGAGCGGATGGCGGCTGTTTTAGGGGCTCTTAAAGGGCGATTTATTATGTCGTTAGACGCCTCTCCTGAGGTTCGACGGATATTCCGGCGGTTCCAGATTGAGGAAGTTGAGACGACTTATACGGTCGCGCGTGGAGGTGGGAAGCGGGTGACTGAACTGCTGATCTCGGGGTAGGCCCCGGTGACCATGTCACCCTCCTTTTCGCCCCGGTGTTAGCCGCTTCGCGATTGTTGTGTTAGCGCCGGGGCGTGAAATGCTATTTTCTAATTAATGGTGTCAGAAATTCTAATTATTGGTGGCGCGCTGCACCGGTTAAAATTTCCGCCGGTTGCTGGGGCCATAACCTGCCGAAGCGTGATCTATCCATCTCGCCCGGCCATTCGATGCTGGTGGGCGGCGTGCTTGTGCTTGCCAGATTATTGGTTAACGGCATCA
>JAKBBM010000067.1 GCA_021808545.1 Pseudomonadota bacterium
CTCATAAATTCCGCCGCCAACGCCAAATAAGCCTGCGCGCCGGTGGAACGAAAATCATAAAGCAGGACGGGAATGCCATGGCTAGGGGCTTCGGTAATCCGTACATTGCGCGGAATGGCGGCGTCGAACACCAATTCCTTAAAATGCTCGCGCACATCGCCACTCACCTGTTCTGACAAATTATTTCGCTTATCCGTCATGGTCAGCACAATTCCCTCAATCTCCAGCTTCGGATTCAGGGCTTTTTTCACCATATCGACCGTGCGCAGCAATTGCGAGATTCCCTCCAGCGCGAAGAATTCCGCCTGCAGCGGCACCAGCACGGCATCGGCGGCCACCAGCCCGTTCAGTGTCAGCAGCCCCAGCCCTGGCGGACAGTCAATAAACACCACATCCGCATCGCACCCATCCCGCAGCGCCTCGCGGAGCAGAAATTCCCGCCCCTCCATTTGGCCAAACTCCAGATCCGCGCCAATAAGGTCGGCAATGGCGGGAATAATGGCCAGGTTTTCCACAGCTGTTGGAATTGCCGCCTGCTCCAACGTTACCTCGCCCGCCAGCAGCGCATAGGCCCCGCCTTTGCGCATTTCATGACTAATCCCAAGCCCTGTGCTGGCATTGCCTTGCGGGTCAACATCCACCAGCAGCACTTTTAGCCCGCCCACGGCCAGCGCGGCGGCAAGGTTTATGGCGGTGGTGGTTTTGCCAACACCGCCTTTCTGGTTGGCTATGGCGATAATTCGCGGGCGCTTAATCGGGTCCAACATGGCGGATCTGGCTCACTTTCACGATGCAGCTCTCGCCCCATCCGGGCGCGGAAATGCGTGTCGCGTCCATGTGCCAGAGCGTCCTTGCCGCCGTCAATTCAAGGTCGGCATTCCGTCCCTTGGGAAACAGGCAAATCCCGTCTTGCGCCAAAAGCGGCGCCGCCAATCCCACCAGCCTATCCAGCGGCGCCAGGGCGCGCGCGGTAATCAGCCGGGCTGGCGCCAATGCCAGCGTTTCAATCCGCGCCTGATGCACGCGCACCGGCGCTTGTGTCTGGCGTGCCGCCTCTTTCAAAAAGGCCGCCTTGCGGGCATCCGCCTCAACCAGTTCAAACGCAATGCCGGTGGCAATCGCCAATACCAGGCCGGGAAACCCAGCCCCAGAACCCAAATCGATGACCCGGTCTGTTCCCGCCGGAATCACCGCCATAAGCCG
This sequence comes from Pseudomonadota bacterium, assembly GCA_021808545.1. Taxonomy (GTDB): domain Bacteria; phylum Pseudomonadota; class Alphaproteobacteria; order Acetobacterales; family Acetobacteraceae; genus Acidocella. The sequence goes on from JAKBBM010000067.1 coordinate 1,204, forward strand.
CAGTGAATCCTGCACATGCCGGGTCCACAGATGCGGCAAATCCGCCCGGCTGACCAGATTAATCCGGGGCGACCATTTTTCCACCAATCCCGCGAATTGGCGGAGCCTGTCCTCTGTGCTCATGCCGCGCGCCGGCGTTTTTTCAGGCTTCCAAAAATCGCGCCAAGGGCGGCTGGAGTCATCGCCTCAATCCGCCCGGCGGCGGCCAGTGTGCGCGGGCGCGTGCGCTCCAGCTTTTCGCGCAATTCGGCGGACAAGCCACCGACCTGGGCAAAATCGAAATCTTCCGGGATCAGCACCGCCTCATCACGCGCCCGGGCCTTAATCTCGGCCTCCTGCCGGACCAGATACCCCGCATAATGCAAATCCGCGCGCAAAATCCGCGCCGCCCGGCTCTCACCCTCCGGCTTGCCGGCAAACGCCTCTATCTCGGCTTGCAGCGCCGCAAAGGTGTGGGCGCGCGCCGTGCCCACACAGCCCCATTGAAGCCCCAGCGGCGTTAAGCGCAATTCAGCATTATCGGCGCGCAATTGCAGCCTGTATTCCGCACGCGAGGTAAACATGCGGTAGGGCTCGGTCACCCCTTGGGTCACCAGATCGTCGATCAGCACGCCAATATAGGCCTGTTCGCGGCCAAGCTGCACGGGCGCCATGCCGCCCGCCGCGCGCGCGGCATTCAGCCCTGCCACCAGCCCTTGAGCGCCCGCCTCTTCATACCCCGTGGTGCCGTTAATCTGCCCGGCCAAATACAAACCCGGCAGCGCCTTTACCTGCAATCCATGGTCCAGCGCGCGCGGGTCCACATAATCATACTCCACCGCATAGCCAGGGCGGATAATTTTGGCCCGCGCCAATCCGGGGATGGAGCGCACCAGCCATTCCTGCACATCGGGCGGCAGCGAGGTGGAAATGCCATTAGGATAGATTGTCTCATCATCCAGCCCTTCCGGCTCCAGGAAAATCTGGTGCCCCGGCTTATCCTTAAACCGCACCACCTTATCCTCGATCGAAGGGCAGTAGCGCGGCCCGCGGCCCGCGATATTTCCTCCATAAACTGCTGATTTATTTATATTTTCAAGGATAATATCATGGGTTTTGGCGGTTGTTGCCGTCACCCGGCAGGAAATTTGCGGGTTGGTCACGGCCGATGTCAGAGATGAGAATGGCTCGGGCGGATCCTCGCCCTTATCTTCGGGCAGCCCCTCCCAATCGATGCTGCGCTTATCCAGCCGGGGCGGCGTGCCAGTCTTCAACCGGCCAAGCGGCAGGCCCAGCGCGTGCAAATCCGCGGCCAGCCCGGTCGAGGGCGCATCGTCAATCCGCCCGCCCGAAATCATTTCTGATCCGAAATGTAAAACCCCATTCAAAAACGTGCCCGTGGTCAGCACGGCAGCGCCGCACGCAGCCTCACCGTTTCTGGCCAGCCGCACGCCTTTTATATGCCCGCCCGCCTCGCGGATGAGCCCCACGGCCTCATCTTCCAGAATGGTAAGATTGGGTTGCGCCGCCAACAGCGCCTGCACCGCCGCGCGGTATAATTTGCGGTCAGCCTGGGCGCGCGGGCCGCGCACGGCCGGACCCTTGGTGCGGTTCAGCATTTTAAAATGGATGCAGGCGGCATCGGCGGCTTTTCCCATCAACCCGTCCAGCGCGTCGATCTCGCGCACCAAATGCCCCTTACCAATCCCGCCAATCGCCGGATTGCAGGACATTTCCCCCAACTTGTCCGCCTTTTGGGTCACAAGCAGGGTCTGCGCGCCAAACCGGGCGGCGGCGGCGGCGGCCTCGGTGCCGGCATGCCCGCCGCCAATCACGATCACATCGTATCTCATGGCGGCGTATTAGCGGTTCCGGCCGCAAAAGACCAAGGATTTACGAAAAACCCTCCCCCTTGGGAATCTTTGAGCCGATATATTTGATTGCACCATGTTACATCCTATATCGAGGCTCCCGGTATAGGCATGGCGATAAAGGACAAATGCAAGGGTGAGCGAACATCGCGAACAGGATAAAACAGCGCTAAGCCCTGGCCGCATCCGCGCATGCGGCGATCTGCCTTTTCTGATCCGGCGGGATGGCACCTGGCTTTACAAAGGCAGCCCCATCACCCGCAAACCCATGGTTTGCTTGTTTTCCACCGTTCTCACGCGCGAGGAAGATGGCAGCTACATGCTGGAAACCCCGGCCGAGCGCGGCCGGATCGAGGTCGAAGACGTCCCCTTCATCGCGGTGGAGCTGAGCTGGAAAGGCCATGGGCGCGATCAGGTTTTATGTTTTCGCACCAATACCGACCAATGTATCAGCGCCGGCCCGAAACATCGCCTGCGCATCGCGCATGATCTGCTGAGCTGCGAGCCCACCCCCTATCTGCATGTGCGCGACGGCAAGGGCCGCTACCCGATCGAGGCGCGGATCAACCGCGCGACATATTACGAGTTGGTCGCCCTGGCCGAGCCGGGCTGGCTGCAGGGCCGCAAGGTTCTTGGAGTCTGGAGCAATGGCGTGTTCTTCTCGCTGGGCGATCTGTGCAGCGACGACCCAACTTAAGCGCCCCGGCCACCCTAACAGCCGCGCGGCTGCGCCAGTGCCTGCCGGCCACATTGGCACATACCCGGCTGGCTCTGCAAAACAACCGCCCGGCCGCAGTTCTGGTGCCACTTGAGCCTGAGCACGGCGTATGGCTCACCCGGCGCGGCATGACATTGCCAAATCATGCCGGTCAGGTCGCTTTTCCTGGCGGCAAAATAGATCCCTCTGATGCGTCGGCCGAACAAGCGGCCCTGCGTGAAGCGCATGAGGAAATCGGCCTGCCCCCGGGTAGAGTGGATATTTTGGGCCGCATGGATGACTATATCACGGGTACGGGTTTTCACATCGTGCCCGTGGTCGGGCTCGTGCCCAAGGATGTGCGTTTTGCGCCGGCGCCGGGCGAAGTGCAGGATGTGTTCTGCCTACCCTTCGAAACCTTGCTGAACCCCGCACTGCCCTTACCACGCCAAGGCATGATTCGCGGGCACCGCGTGACATTTTTTGTCTGGCCGCATGCGGATCACATCATCTGGGGTGCCACGGCTGAAATCCTGCGTACGCTGGCGCAGCACCTGCGTGGGGCGGCATGATCATGCTGCCCGGCATGGCTGCGCTCTGGGATGCGCTACCCGAAGCGCGGATTGTGGGGGGCGCCGTGCGCGACATGCTGGCGAACAGACCCGTAGCCGATGTTGATTTCGCCGTGCCGCTACCGCCCGAAACCATCATCGCGCGCGCCAAGGCGGCGGGGTTAAAGCCCGTGCCCACCGGCTTGGCACACGGGACGGTCACCATTGTTTCTGCCGGCAGGGGATTTGAGGTCACCAGCCTGCGTCGCGATGTGGAAACGGACGGGCGGCATGCCCGCATCACCCTCACCGCCGATTGGCGCGAGGACGCCAGCCGGCGCGATTTCACGATCAACGCCATGTCGGCCACGCGCGATGGCTCGATCTTCGATTATTTTGGCGGACGGGATGATCTAGCTGCCGGGCGGGTGCGCTTCGTCGGCCAGGCCGCCACGCGCATTGCCGAGGATTATTTGCGGATTTTGCGGTTTTTCCGGTTTTTCGCGCGTTATGGGCGCGGCGCTGCGGATACCGAGGCGCTCAGCGCCATCACCGCCCAGTGCGCCAAAATCAACATCCTCTCCGCCGAGCGCGTCTGGCACGAATTAAAGCTGATCATGGCCGCGCCGGATCCGCGCGCGGCCTTAAGCTTAATGGCGCAAACCGGGCTTTTGCCCCTGCTTTTGCCGCAAGCCGACCTACCCCGACTCACGCATCTGCTTGAAAACGCCGCCCCCGCCGATCCGCTTTTGCGCCTCGCGGCCCTGTTATCCGGCGATGCCCCTTCATTCGCCGCGCGCTGGCGGCTCAGCCAAGCCGAGGCCCGGCGGCTGCACGCGCTCAAACAGCCCAACCGCTTGCGCCCAACCGATGACGATGCCGCCTTGCGCCGCGCGCTCGCCGCCGAACCGGCCGATATATTGCAAGATCGCACCTGGGCTTGCCCGGGGGATCCGGCGGCCTGGGCGGGTTTACGCCAGCGCCTGTCCGCCCTGCCCCGCCCGGTTTTTCCGCTGCGCGGGCGCGATATCACTGCCCTTGGCATCCCGCCCGGGCCACGCGTGGGGCAAATTTTGCACAGCGTGCGGCAATGGTGGCTCTCAGATGGCTGCGTGGCGGATCAGGCGGCCTGCCTCACCCAAGCGCGCAACGTGGTTCAAGCCACGCCACCTTAAGAATGCGCCTTTTTTGTAAAAAAGGCGCCCCAAAAAACGTTTATTCCTTCAGCTTCTCGCGCTTGGCGTGCCAATTATCCATGAGCTTGAGCACGGTGGCTGCCGTTTCCTCGATCGAGCGGCGCGTGACATCGATGGTCGGCCAGCCATGTGCGTTGCAATAGCGCCGGGCCCAGAGCAGTTCCTTCTCCACCGCCTCATAATCAACATATTCGCTGTTATCGGCGCGGGCAAAACCGGCCTGCGCGCCAGCACCAATTAATTTCAGCCGATGGCGGCGAATATCGATCAGCGATTTCGGGTCGATTGTCAGACCGATGACCGGGCATGGGGGGGCGTTCAGCAGCTCGGTCGGCTCAATGCCCGGGACCAGCGGAATATTCAGCGCCTTGATGCCGCGATTGGCTAAATAGAAACAGGTTGGGGTCTTCGATGAGCGCGACACCCCCACCAGCACCACATCCGCCTCGCCAATCCCCCGGTTCGCCTGCCCATCATCATGGCTGATGACATAATGCATGGCATCAATCCGGCGGAAATAATCGGCATCCAGCACATATTGCCGACCGGGCTTATGTTTGGCGGGCTCGCCAAATTGCGCCTGCAGCATCTCCAAAACCGGGTCCAGCACATGCAAAAGCGGCACGCCTAGCCGTGCGCAGGCCGAATCCAGCTCATGACGTAACGCATCATCCACCAGCGAGCACAAAACCGGCCCCGGCTCGACGTGAATCCCCTCCAACACACGATGAAGCTGCAAACGTGAGCGGATTAGCGACCAGCGATGGTAGGCAACCTGGGCCCCATCGAACTGCGCCACGGCGGCGCGCGCCAGCGCGTTCAAAGTATCCCCAGTCGCGTCGGATATCAGGTGTATATTGAGCCTATCACTGTCCATAAGGATGTTAATAGCGTGGATTAAGTTCCGCCGCGCCCTTCTTTTTCGGAATGGCGGGGATAAAGTGACGATTTCTTGAACACGGGATAAATTTCCAAAGCCGCGGCGGAACTTGTGGGTAAGCAGGCCCGAATCCTTAAAATCAGCAGGTTACACCTCATTTCTTCCTGTGGATAAGTTTGTGGATTTGAGGATGAATTGGCTTAAGCCCCGTTATCCACAGGGTACCACCTCCCCCCCCTCATCTTTAAACTTAAAGAGATTAAGTTTAGGCGGGTGGCATGAAATTCTTGCACGTCTTGAATGGAAACCCCGTTTGGCCGCCACCTGCTTGGCTCATGCGCCAAGCAGGGCGCTATTTGCCGGAATACCGGGCCATACGCGCCCAGGCCGGAGATTTCATCAGCCTGTGCCTCACCCCGGATCTCGCGGCGGAAGTCACTTTGCAGCCCATCCGCAAATTCGGGTTCGATGCCGCCATTCTGTTTTCCGATATTTTGATCCTGCCCATGGCGCTGGGACAGAAGCTTCACTTTGTCGAAGGCGAGGGCCCACGCCTTCCGCCGTTGCAAGAAACTAGAATTTTACGGCTCGAGAGGGCCGAAGCCATTTATGCGCCGGTGCTTCAAACCGTCCGCCGTGTGCGTGCATCCCTACCGGCGCAAACCGCCTTAATCGGTTTTGCCGGCGGCCCGGCGACGGTTGCCTGTTACATGGTCGATGGCCAAGGCGGGGGTGAATTTTCACGTATTCGCCGCTTAGCTTACGAAAATCCGGAATTTATAGCCGAAATCCTGAATATTCTGACCGAGGCGACCATCACCTATCTGCAAGGTCAGGTCGAGGCTGGGGCTAATTGCGTGATGTTGTTTGAGAGCTGGGCCGGTATTTTCCCGCCGTCCCAGTTCCGCAATTTCGTCATCGCTCCCACAAAACGCATCACCTCGGCGCTGAAACAACGCTATCCAGGCCTTAAAATCATCGGATTTCCGCGCCTGTCGGGGCTGATGCTGGGTGAATACGCGGCCACAAGCGGGGTCGATGCTGTCGGGCTCGATACGGTGACCGATCTTGCCAAAGCGCGCGCTATTTGCCCGGAAAATATGGTGTTTCAAGGCAATCTCGACCCGCTTTTGCTCAAACTTGGTGGTGCGCCGATGGAAAATGCCCTGCGCGCCCTGCTCGATGAAGCGCGCGGCCATCCACATATCCTTAATCTCGGCCATGGTATTACCCCGGATGTACCGCCAGAGCATGTTCAGAAGCTGATGGAGATTGTGCGCAGCGCATGAGCAAAACGGCCATCATCCTGTTCAATCTTGGCGGGCCAGACCGGCCGGAAGCCATAAAACCCTTCCGGATCAATCTATTCTCTGATCCCGCCATCATCCGCGCGCCCATTTTCATCCGCTTTTGGTTGGCCCGGCTGATTGCCGCCTCCTCGGCCCGGTCGGCGGCTGAAAATTATGCGTTGATGGGCGGTAAATCCCCGCTTTTGGCGTGGACGGACAAACAGGCTTGCGCGCTCGAACAGGCTTTAGGCGGGGATTATGAATGTTTTATCGCCATGCGCTACTGGCATCCGCGCGCGGATGAGGTGGCTCAGGCCGTGAAATCCTACAATCCGGACCGGATTTTACTCCTGCCGCTCTATCCGCAATTTTCCACCACCACCACCGGTTCGTCATTGCAGGAGTGGCGCGAAGCCGCGGCTCGTGCGGGGCTGGCCAAACCCACCACCACGCTCTGTTGCTGGTTTGATGATCCGGCTTTTGCCGCCACCATCGCCTCTTACGTTGATGAGGCGGTGCAACAGGCCAAGGCCCAGGCGCCGGGGGCTCCTGTGCGCATCCTCTATTCTGCCCATGGTTTGCCAGAGAGCATCGTACAAGCCGGCGATCCCTATCAGGCGCAGGTGCAAGGAACCGTGGCCGCGGTGCAGGCCCGGCTGAAACAGCCAGAGACGGACCATCTCATCTGCTACCAATCCCGCGCGACCCCGCAAAAATGGCTCTCCCCCAGTACGATTGAGGCGCTTGAAGATGCCGGGCGCGCAAGGCTGGCCGTGGTGGTGGTGCCCATTGCCTTTATCTCCGATCATATCGAAACCTTGGTCGAGCTTGATATCGAAAACCGGCATCTGGCGGAACAAGCCGGTGTTGCGGCCTATATCCGCGCGCGTGTGCCCAATGACGATCCGGCCTTTATCAAAGCCCTGGCCGGCATTGTGCAAAAAGCGCCGGTCAGCGGCCTGGCCCGGGGGGGTGGTGCTTGTGGCGCGCATAAAGCTTGCCCGTGGGAGGCAGCATGCCGCCAGAGTTGATTATTTTCGATTGTGACGGTGTGCTGATCGATAGTGAGGGCATCGCCTCAGCCCTGATTGCCAGGGAGATGACGGCGCTGGGCTGGATGATGGACGCGGATGAAGCTCAGCGCCAATTTATCGGCATGTGCATTACCGATATGGAACCGGTGATCGAGGCTAAAATTGGCTATTCCCTGCCGCTTGGCTGGCGCGCGCATATCGAGGGTGAGATGCTCGATGCCCTTGGCAGCCAGGTCCGGCCCATGCCCGGGGCCAAGCCAATGCTGGAAAAAATCACCCGCCTTGGCATTGATTGGCGGATCGCCTCCAACTCATCAGACCAGGAAATGGCGGTCAAATTCGCCTCTAGCGGGCTTGCCCATCTCACCGCTGGGCGCGCGCATTCGGCCGTCAGCCTGGCCGCGCGCGGCGGGCGGCCAAAACCAGCGCCCGATATTTATCTGGATGCCGCTTCCGCTTCCGGCATTGCGCCCAAACATTGTTTGGTGCTGGAAGATAGCGCCCTTGGTGTCACCGCCGCGGTGCGCGCGGGCATGGCTTGTTATGGCTTTGCCCCGCATGGCGATGGTGCTGCCCTGCTTACCGCCGGTGCTACGGCCCTGCTCAGCGATTTGGACGAAATTTTTGGAGTTCTCGCATGATCATCCCCGCCCTTAGCCCTTATTTCCATTTGCTCTTGGCGTTTCATATCGTTTGTTTCACAGCCTGGATGGCGGGGATGTTCTACCTGCCCCGGCTTTATGTCTATCATTGCCAGACTGTGCCTGGGTCAGCGGAATCAGAGCGTTTCAAAATCATGGAACGCCGCCTGCTTAAGCAGATCACGACCCCGGCCATGATCGCGACCTGGTTTTTTGGCATTTTGCTCATCCTCACCCCGGGGGCGGTGAACTGGCATGCCGCCTGGTGGTGGAGCAAATTCATCGCCGTGCTGCTGATGAGCGGCTTTCATGGCGCGCTCTCCAAATGGCGTAAGGATTTCCTGAATGACCGCAACACGCGGCCGGAAAAATTCTACCGCATCGCCAACGAGGTGCCGACAATCCTGTTCATCATCATCGTCTTCAGCGCGGTGACATGACAGGGACGTGGTTTTGCGGCGTTGCAGCAAAAATGTAATTGGCGTTAACTGGGAACCGGATGGCGGGGTTTTACGCCGTGCCAGACCAGCCATGGAGGATTAAACTTGAAACAATTCAAGAGGTTGCTTGTCGCCAACCGGTCCGAAATTGCCATTCGGGTATTCCGCGCGGCGGCTGAGCTGGGCATTTCCACCATCGCGGTCTACCCGGAACATGACAAACTCTCTTTGCATCGTTTCAAGGCCGATGAAGCCTATCTGATCGGGCGCGGCCTCGGCCCGATCGAGGCTTATCTTTCCATCGACGAGGTTTTGCGCGTCGCCCGCCAGGCGGATGCCGATGCGATCCATCCAGGCTATGGGTTTCTTTCGGAAAATCCGGAATTCGCCGAGGCCTGCGCGGCGTCTGGCATCACCTTCATTGGCCCCAAGCCAGAAACCATGCGCAGCCTTGGCAACAAGGTCGCGGCGCGCAATCTCGCCATTTCGGTTGGCGTGCCGGTCATGCCGGCCACTGGCCCGCTCCCGCGCGATGAGGCCGAGATCAAGCGCCTGGCCGCCGAAATCGGTTATCCGGTGATGCTGAAGGCAAGCTGGGGCGGCGGCGGGCGCGGCATGCGCCCGATTGAGGGCGAGGAGTCGCTGCTCGATTCCGTGGCCACGGCCCGGCGCGAGGCCAAGGCGGCCTTCGGGAATGACGAGGTTTATCTCGAAAAGCTGGTGCGCTATGCTCGCCATGTCGAGGTCCAGCTGCTCGGCGATGCGCATGGCAATCTCGTGCATTTGTTCGAGCGCGATTGCACCATTCAGCGACGCCACCAAAAAGTGATCGAGCGCGCGCCGGCCCCCTACATGGATGATGCTTCACGTGAAGCCCTGTACAATGCGGCTTTGGCCATTGGGCGCGCGACAAATTATTGCAATGCCGGTACGGTTGAGTTCTTGCTGGACCGGGATACGGGTAAATTCTACTTCATCGAGGTCAATCCCCGCGTCCAGGTCGAGCACACGGTGACCGAGATGATCACCGGCATCGACATCGTGAAGGCGCAGATCCGCATCGCTGAGGGCGGCCATATTGGCGATCTCGCCCAAACCGGCGTGCCCGCGCAAACCGCCATCGCCATGTCCGGCCATGCGCTGCAATGCCGCATTACTACCGAGAATCCTGAAAATAATTTCGTGCCCGATTACGGGCGCATCACCGCTTATCGCGGCGCGTTCGGCTTTGGCATCCGTGCTGATGGCGGCACCGCCTATTCGGGGGCGGTGGTCACGCGCTTTTACGATGCGCTGCTGGAAAAGGTCACCGCCTGGGCGCCAACCCCGGATGAGGCCATTGCCCGTATGGACCGGGCTTTGCGCGAATATCGTATTCGCGGGGTCGCCACCAATCTCGCCTTTCTGGAAGCCCTGCTCAACCATCCGGACTTCAAGACCTGCAATTATACAACCCGGTTCATTGATGACACGCCGGATCTTTTCCAGGTGCAAAAACGCCGCGACCGCGCGACCAAGCTCCTGCGCTACATCGCGGATGTGACCGTGAACGGCCATCCCGAGACGCGCGGCAAGCCCATGCCGCCGGCTCATGCCCGTACGCCCGAAGCGCCGCGTTTTGCCACCGAGCAGATGGATGGCACCAAACAGCTCCTGGATCGGCTCGGCCCCAAGGCTTTCGCGGCCTGGATGCTGGAACAAAAACGCGCCCTGGTGACCGACACCACCATGCGCGATGCCCACCAATCGCTACTCGCCACGCGTATGCGTTCTTACGACATTGTCGGCGCGGCGCGGGCCACCGCGCTCGGC
>JAKBBM010000011.1 GCA_021808545.1 Pseudomonadota bacterium
CTTTGCGCGGCTCCGGTGTGGCCTGGGACCTGCGCCGCGCCCAGCCTTACGACAAATATGCCGAAGTGGAGTTCGACATACCGGTCGGCCGCCATGGCGATTGTTACGACCGTTACCTCGTGCGTATCGCCGAGATGCGCGAGAGCGTGAAGATCGTGAAACAATGCCTGGCTAAAATGAAACCCGGCCCGGTGAAGGTGCAGGACCGTAAATTCGCCCCCCCCACCCGCGCCGAGATGAAACAGTCGATGGAAGCGCTGATCCATCATTTCAAGCTCTATACCGAGGGCTATCACGTGCCCGCCGGGGCCACCTACACGGTGGTGGAAGCGCCCAAGGGCGAGTTTGGCGTGTATCTCGTCTCAGACGGCACGAACCGCCCCTACCGCTGCAAAATCCGCGCGACCGGATTCTCGCATCTACAGGCGACGGAAAAATTGACGAAAGGCCACATGCTGGCCGACATGGTGGCGATTCTCGGGTCGCTGGATATTGTTTTTGGTGAGATCGACCGGTGAGTAATCAGCAAGCGCCCCAGCAAGAGCCGCAGCATTTCGCGTTCGATGAGATCTCCGAGGCGGCCGCGCGCAAGGCCATTGCCCCCTATCCTGAAGGGCGGGAGATCAGCGCGGTGAAAACGCTGCTCGACATCGCCCAGCGCCAGATGGCGCGCACCACGGGCTCCGCCTGGCTGCCGCGCGCGGCGATGGATATGGTGGCCGCGCGCCTGGGTGTTGCGCCCATCCGCATTTACGAAATCGCCACCTTCTACACCATGTTCAACACCAAGCCGGTCGGCAAATATCATTTGCAGGTCTGCACCACCACGCCCTGCTGGCTGCGTGGGTCTGATGATATCGTGCAGGCGTGCAAAAATACGGCTGGAATCGGGCATTTTGGTGAAACCAGCGCGGACGGGCTGTTCACCCTGACCGAGGTGGAATGTCTGGGGGCGTGTGTGAATGCGCCCATGATGCAGATTAACGATGATTATTACGAGGATCTGGACGGCGCGCGGACGCAAGCGCTGTTGAACGATCTAAAGGCCGGCAAGCCCTTGCCGCCGGCAGGTTCCACCACAGGCCGCAAGGCGTCAGCCCCGGCCAGCGGACAGACCACGCTTCTGCCCGCCAACGATCCAGCGGAGTAAGCATGCTCAAGGATTCCGACAGGATCTATCAGAATCTTTACGGCCAGCAGGATTGGCGGCTGCCCGCCGCGCGCGCGCGCGGCGACTGGGATGGCACGAAGGACATCATCGCCCGCGGGCGCGATGCGCTGATCGAGGAGATGAAGACGTCCGGCATGCGCGGGCGCGGCGGGGCGGGTTTCCCCACCGGCATGAAATGGTCCTTCATGCCCAAGCAGAGCGATGGCCGCCCGTCTTATCTCGTCATCAACGCCGATGAAAGCGAGCCCGGCACCGCCAAGGACCGCGATATCATGCGCCATGAGCCGCAAAAGCTCATCGAGGGCGCGCTGATCGCAAGCTTCGCCATGGGGGCGAACGCCGCCTACATCTATATTCGCGGCGAATATTATAACGAGGCGCAGCGCCTGCAGGCCGCGATCGACGAGGCCTATGAAGCCGGGCTGTTGGGCAAGAACGCGGCCGATTCGGGCTGGGATTTCGATCTGTTCCTGCATCGCGGTGCCGGCGCCTATATTTGCGGCGAGGAATCCGCCCTGCTGGAGAGTCTGGAAGGCAAGAAGGGCATGCCGCGCATGAAGCCGCCCTTCCCGGCGGCGATGGGGCTGTATGGCTGCCCGACCACCGTGAATAATGTCGAGACCATTGCCGGCGTGCCCACCATCATGCGCCGGGGGGCGGCCTGGTTCTCTGGCCTCGGCCGGCCCAAGAACGCGGGTACCAAGATTTTCTGCATCTCGGGCCATGTGAACAACCCGTGCAATGTCGAGGAGGAGCTGGGCATTCCGCTCAAGGATCTCATCGAGAAACATGCGGGTGGCGTGCGCGGCGGCTGGGAGAATCTGCTGGCCGTGATTCCGGGCGGGGCCTCCATGCCTGTCCTGAACAAGGAGATGTGCGACACCCAGCTGATGGATTTCGACAGCCTGGCCGCCGTGAAGAGCGGCATGGGCTCGGGTGCCATCATCGTCATGGATAAATCCACCGACGTGGTGAAGGCGATCTGGCGTCTGTCCAAATTCTTCAAGCATGAGAGCTGCGGGCAGTGCACGCCCTGCCGCGAGGGCACGGGCTGGATGATGCGCATGATGGACCGCATCGTGCAGAACAAGGCGAGTCTCGCCGATATCGCGCTGCTCGAACAGGTTACCACCCAGGTTGCGGGTCATACGATCTGCGCCTTTGGCGAGGCATCCTCCTGGCCGATCCAGGGGATGATGCGCGCTTTTGGGCCGCTCGTGCGGTCCCGCGCCACAGATTATCAGCCGCCGCAAAACGTGGCGCAGGCGGCGGAGTAAGGCCATGGCAAAACTCACGATTGACGGTATCGAGGTCGAGGTTCCGAACGGGTCTACCGTGCTGCAGGCGGCCGAGGCGGCGGGGCGCGAAATTCCCCGTTTCTGCTATCATGAGCGGCTGTCGATCGCGGGCAATTGCCGCATGTGCCTGGTCGAGATCGAGAAGATGCCACCCAAGCCGGTGGCGTCCTGCGGCATGCCGGTGTCTGATGGCATGGTGGTGCATACCGATACCGAGATGGTGCGCAAGGGACGGCGCGGGGTGATGGAGTTTCTGCTCGTCAACCATCCGCTGGATTGCCCGATTTGCGACCAGGGTGGGGAGTGCGACCTGCAGGACGAGGCCATGGCCTATGGCCGCGACCATTCCCGCTACGATGAATCCAAGCGCGCCGTCTCCCAGCCCGATTGGGGGCCTCTGGTAAAAACCACGATGACGCGCTGTATCCATTGCACGCGCTGCATCCGCTTCACCACCGAGGTGGCCGGGGTGGCCGAACTAGGTGCGACCCAGCGCGGCGAGAGTACCCAGGTCGGCACCTATGTGCAGAAGGCGCTGAGTTCCGAACTTTCCGGCAATATCATCGATCTGTGCCCGGTCGGCGCGCTGACCTCCAAGCCCTATGCTTTCACCGCCCGCTCCTGGGAATTGCGCAAGACCGATTCCATCGACGTGCTGGACGCCATGGGTAGCGCGATCCGCGTGGATGCGCGCGGGGCCGAGGTGATGCGTATTCTGCCGCGCCTGAATGACGATGTGAACGAGGAATGGCTGGGCGATAAATCCCGTTTCGCCGTGGATGGGCTCAAGCGCCGCCGGCTGGACCGCCCCTGGCTGCGCGAGAATGGCAAATTGCGCCCCGCGAGCTGGGAGGAGGCGTTTGCCGCCATCGCCGCCAAGGTAAAGGGGCTGGCGCCGGAGAAGCTGGGCGCCATTGCCGGGGATTTGTGCGACGCCGAGAGCATGTTGGCGCTCAAAGACATGATGGGCGCGCTGGGCGCGGCCAATCTCGATTGCCGGGCCGATGGCGCGGTGTTCGACACCACCAACCGCGCTTTCTATCTGTTCAATACCAGCCTTGCCGGGATTGAGGAGGCGGACGCGCTGCTGATCATCGGCGCCAATCCGCGCCATGAGGCGCCGGTGTTGAATGCGCGTATCCGCAAGGCGTGGCTGTCCGGCGGGCTGAAACAGATTGGTGTGATCGGTCCGGCGCGGGATTTGACCTACCCGGCCGAGATTGTGGGCGATGGCCCGGGCGCGCTCAAGGCCCTGGTCGATGGCGCGCATCCGTTCGCCGCGGCGCTGAAAGCCGCCGCGCGCCCGATGATCATTCTGGGATCTGGCGCGCTGGCCAGGGCCGATGGCGCGGCCCTCCAGGCGGCCGCCTGGGCGCTGGCCGGGCAGGCGGGTGCGCTGCGGGCGGATTGGCACGGTTTTAACATTCTGCACCATGCGGCGGCGCGCGTCGGCGGGTTGGATCTGGGCTTTGTGCCTGGCCCGGGTGGCAAATCCACCCGCGCCATGCTGGGCGGCGGGGTTGATGTTTTGTGGCTGCTGGGCGCTGATTCGGTGGATGTGGATGCCATCGGCGCGGACACATTCGTGATCTATCAGGGCCATCATGGCGATGCCGGGGCGGCCCGGGCGGATGTGATTCTGCCAGGGGCGGCCTATACGGAAAAAGACGGCACCTATGTGAACATGGAAGGGCGCGTGCAGCGCGGCTATCTGGCCGTGAAGCCGCCGGGCGATGCGCGGGAGGATTGGCGGATTATCCGTGCGCTCAGCGCCTATCTGGGCCATGCCCTGCCCTATGACACGCTGGAGCAGCTGCGCGCGCATATGGGTGAGCTGAACCCGCTTTTCGCGGCGAATGCGCCCTTCCGCCGTTTAGGGGTGAGCGATGGCGTTGCCCCTTCGGCCGATGGCGTGGCCCTGGGCGAGGCGCCCTTTGCGCCGCTCTTGAAGACTTATTACCAGACAGACCCGATCAGCCGGGCCAGCCCGACCATGGCGGCCTGTGTCGCGGCGCATGCGCCGGCCCTGGCGGAGGCAGCGGAATGAACGCGTTTTTCGAGACTAATATCGGCATCCTTATCCTCACGGTGCTGGAGTCGCTGGCGCTGATCGTGCCGCTGCTGATTGGTGTGGCCTATCTCACCTATGCCGAGCGGCGGGTGATGGGCGCGATCCAGCTGCGCAAGGGCCCCAATATGGTTGGCCCGTTCGGCCTTATGCAGCCCTTCGCCGATGCGCTGAAGATGCTGATGAAGGAGACGATCATCCCCACCGGCGCCGACCGTATTTTGTTCGTGCTGGCGCCGATGATCACGTTTGGCCTGGCCGTCGTCGCCTGGGCGGTGATCCCGGTGAATAATCATTGGGCGATTGCCAACATCAATGTTGGCATCCTGTATCTGTTCGCGGTCTCCTCGCTCGGTGTTTATGGCATTATCATCGCGGGCTGGGCGTCCAACTCCAAATATGCGTTCTTTGGCGCGCTGCGTTCGGCGGCCCAGATGGTGTCTTACGAAGTCTCCATGGGCTTTGTCATCGTCACCGTTCTGCTTTGCGTCGGCAGCTTGAATTTGAACGATATCGTGCTGGCCCAGCGGCATATCTGGTTCGCCATTCCGCTGTTTCCGCTGTTCATCATCTTTTTCATCTCCGGCCTGGCCGAGACCAACCGCGCGCCGTTCGACCTCGCGGAAGGTGAATCGGAAATCGTGGCCGGGTTCTTCGTGGAATATAGCGCCATGTCGTTCGCGCTGTTCTTCCTTGGCGAATATGCGAACATGATCCTGATCAGCGCCATGACCACCACCTTGTTCTTAGGCGGCTGGCTCTCGCCGATTCCGTTTGCCCCCTTCACCATGGTGCCGGGCGTGCTCTGGTTTCTGCTTAAGGTGATGATCTGCCTGTTCGTGTTCATCTGGGTCCGCGCCACGCTGCCGCGCCTGCGCTACGACCAGCTGATGGCGCTGGGCTGGAAAGTGTTTTTGCCGATCACGCTCGTCTATCTCGTACTGGTTGCCGGGGTGATGGAATATTGCGGCTGGCTACCCCATGCGTAAGGGAGGAGCAAAACAATGAATCGTCTCGGACGGATGGCATGGGGGCTCGTGCTGTGGGAAATATTGAGCGGACTCGCTTTGACCCTGCGGTATTTTTTCAGCCCCAAGGCCACCATCAACTACCCGTATGAAAAAAACCCCACGCGCGCCCGCTTTAAAGGCGAGCATGCGCTGCGCCGCTACCCCAATGGCGAGGAGCGCTGCATTGCCTGCAAATTATGCGAGGCGGTGTGCCCAGCCCAGGCGATCACCATCGAGGCCGAGCCGCGCGAGGATGGCTCGCGCCGTACCACGCGCTACGATATCGACATGACCAAATGCATCTATTGCGGGCTGTGCGAGGAAGCCTGCCCGGTGGATGCCATCGTCGAGGGGCCGAATTTCGAGTTCGCCACCGAGACGCGCGAAGAGCTTCTGTATGACAAGGCCAAGCTGCTGGCCAATGGCGACCGGTGGGAACCGGAGCTGGTCAAGCGGCTCGAACTTGACGCCCCTTACCGGTAAGAGCCCGCCATGATCGCAAATATCGTCTTCGACATCGTGGCGCTCATCCTCCTGGTTTCGGCGGTCATGGTGGTGACCAGCCGTAACCCGGTGCATGCGGTGCTGTTCCTCATCGTCGCCTTCCTCAACGCGGCCGTTTTGTTCCTGCTGGCGGGGGCGGAATTCCTCGCCTTTATCCTGGCCATTGTTTATGTCGGCGCCGTCGCGGTGCTGTTCATGTTCGTGGTGATGATGCTGGATGTGGATTTTTCCGCCTTGCGGCAGGGGTTTCAGCGTTATGCGCCGATTGGCGCGCTGGTGGCGCTGGCCTTGTTTGGCGAGCTGGCGCTGGTGTTTGCCGCGTTCCAGCTTTCGCCCGGGGCCGCGGCCAGCCGGCTCTATCCGGCACCTCAACATGTCACCAACACGGTGGCGCTGGGTGAGCTGATCTATACGCATTACCTGGTTCTGTTTCAGCTTTCGGGCATTATCCTGCTGGTGGCGATGATCGGCGCGATCGTGTTGACCCATCGCGAGCGCAAGCGCGCCAAGCGGCAGGATTTGTTGGCCCAGCATGCCCGCACCCCGGCGCAGACGCTCAGCATGGTGCGCGCCGGGCTGGGGCAGGGGGCCGAGATCCCGGATGAGAAGAAGGAGACGATCCGATGATGACGGTGCCGCTCTCGCATTTTCTGCTGGTGGCGGGGCTTTTGCTCGTCATCGGCGTGTTCGGGATTTTCATGAACCGCAAGAACATCATTGTCATCATGATGTCGATCGAGCTGATCCTGCTGGCCGCCAATTTGAATTTCGTGGCCTTTTCCGCAGCGTTGCATGACATGGTGGGCCAGGTCTTCACCATGTTCGTGCTGACCGTGGCGGCGGCGGAATCCGCCATTGGCCTTGCGATTCTCGTCATTTATTTCCGCAATCGCGGCTCGATCGAGGTCGAGGACGTGACCATGATGAAGGGCTAAAGATGCTCACGCTGATCGCTGTTTTCGCCCCGCTCATTGGCGCCATTCTCGCTGGCGTTGGCCGTCCGTTTTTGGGCAAGACCCTGTCCATTGGCGCCAGCGTGTTCTTCATGCTGGTGTCGGCTGCCGCCGGTGTCGGCACACTCCTGGCCGGGCTGCAACATGGGGTGGCGCCGCCGCTGCATCTGTTCAACTGGTTTTCGGTGGGCGGCTTTACCGCCGACTGGACTCTGCGCCAGGACATGCTGACCCTTGTCATGGTCGCCATGGTCAGCGTGGTGTCCATGGTCATCCATGTCTATAGCATCGGCTATATGGGGCATGACCGCACGGTGCCGCGCTTCTTCGCCTATATTTCGCTGTTCACCTTCGCCATGCTGATGCTGGTGACGGCCAATAACCTGCTCCAGCTCTTTTTCGGCTGGGAGGGGGTGGGCCTCGTTTCTTACCTGCTGATCGGGTATTGGTATGAGCGTCCGGCGGCCAACGCGGCGGCGATCAAGGCGTTCATCGTCAACCGTGTCGGCGATCTCGCTTTTGCCGTCGGCATCGCGCTGATTTATTTCATTTTCCACACCATTTCCTTCGACGCGATCTTTAGCGCCATCAGCGCCCATACGGGTGACCATTACCGGCTGTTCGGCACGTCCTTTTCGGCGTTGGAAGTCATTGGCGTGCTGCTATTCATCGGCGCCATGGGCAAGTCGGCGCAGTTTTTCCTGCACACCTGGCTGGCTGATGCCATGGAAGGCCCCACGCCGATCTCCGCCCTCATTCATGCCGCCACCATGGTCGCGGCCGGGGTGTTCATGGTCGTGCGCTTCTCGCCGCTGTTCAACGCCGCTCCGGTGGCGCTGGGCATGATCACCCTGATCGGCGGGACCACGGCTTTCTTCGCCGGCACGGTTGGCTGCGTGCAGAACGACATTAAGCGCATCATCGCTTATTCCACCTGCTCGCAGCTGGGCTATATGTTCCTGGCGGCAGGCGTGGGCGCTTACCCGGTGGCGATTTTCCATCTGATCGACCACGCCTTCTTCAAGGCGCTGCTGTTTTTGGCGGCGGGCTCGGTCATCCATGCCATGTCTGACGAGCAGGATGTGCGGCTGATGGGCGGGCTGGCCCGCAAGCTGCCGGTCACCTGGGCCATGATGCTGTTTGGCGGGCTCGCCCTTGCCGGTATTCCGCCGTTCTCCGGCTATTATTCAAAGGATGCGATCCTGCGCGCCGCCTATGTCGCGCATGATCCGGTGGCGATGTATGGCTGGGTGCTGGGCGTGGCCACGGCCGGGCTGACCGCCTTTTATACCGCGCGCCTGTTCCTGCTCACCTTTCATGGTCCTTCGCGCGCGCCGCGGCATGTGCAGGAGCATGTGCATGAAAGCCCGTGGGTGATGCTGGTGCCACTTCTGGTGCTGGGCTTTGGCGCGCTGACCAGCGGTTTCCTGCTGAACAATATTTTCATCGGCACTGGGTTCGCGCAGTTCTGGGGCAGCAGCATTCAGGTTGCCGCCAACTCGCCGATGCATCATCTCGACGCGCTGCCGGGCTGGGCCTCGCTGGCGCCGCTGGTTTGCGCCATTCTGGGGCTGGCCGTGGCCTTCTTGTTCTATGTGCTGGTGCCGTCCCTGCCGGGGGCGCTGTCACAGAATTTTGGCGGGCTGTACCGGTTCTTGCTCAATAAATGGTATTTCGACGAGATTTACGACGCGCTTCTCGTGCGCCCCTCGCTGCGGCTGGCGAAATTCGCCTGGCGCTTCGGTGACGAGCAGGTGATTGACGGTGTGCCCAACGGGCTGGCCTCTCTCACCGCCGACGCCGCCACGCAGACGGTGAAGCTGCAGACCGGCTCCATCGCCCTGTATGCCTTCATCATGCTGATCGGCCTGCTCGGCTTTCTCAGCCTCTTTCTCTGGGTACGGTAAGACACCATGAATCAGGCCGGGTTTCCCCTTCTGTCGCTCATCACCTTCCTGCCGCTGGCGGGGGTATTCTATATCGCCACCCTGCGCGGCGACGATGCGGCCGTGCTCTGCCGCGTGCGCGCCGCCGCCCTGATCACCAGCCTCGTGGTGCTGGGGCTGGGCATCTATTTATGGTCGCAATTCAAGCCGGATCTGGGCGGGTTTCAGTTTGTCGAGGCCGCACCCTGGCTGTCGGGGCTGAATGTCGAGTACCGGATGGGCGTGGACGGGATCAGCCTGTTCCTCATCCTGCTCACTTTGGTTCTCACCCCCATCGCCATCCTTTCCAGCTGGTCGGTCACCACGCGGGTGCGTGGCTTCTTCTCCGCCCTGCTGCTACTGGAGACGATGACCACCGGCATGTTCGCCGCCACCGATTTTGTGCTGTTCTATATTTTCTTCGAGGCCGTGCTGCTGCCGATGTATCTCATCATCGGCGTGTGGGGCGGTGAGCGGCGGATTTACGCGGCGGTGAAATTCTTCCTCTTCACGCTGGCCGGCTCGCTATTCATGCTGCTGGCGGTGGTCTGGGTGTGGTACCATGCCGGAACCACCGATATTCCCACCCTGCTGCACACGCATTTCTCTGCCTCAGCGCAAATGTGGCTGTTCCTCGCCTTCCTCGCCTCCTTCGGGGTGAAGGCGGCGGTGTGGCCGCTGCATAGCTGGCTGCCGGATGCTTATGGCGAGGCGCCGTTGCCCGGCACCATCATGCTGGCGGCCGTGCTCTCCAAAATGGGCGCTTACGGGTTCCTGCGTTTTGCCGTGCCGATGCTGCCCAACGCCGCCACGGCGGCCGAGCCGCTGATGTTTACGCTGGGTGTGGTCGCGGTCATTTATATCTCTTATGTCGCCCTGGCGCAGACCGATATGAAACGCATGATCGCCTACTCCTCGGTCGCGCATATGGGGGTGATCATCATCGGCATCTTCACCTTCACGGTGGAAGGCATTGAGGGCGCTTTGTTCCAGATGCTGAGCCATGGCATTGTCATTGCCGGGCTGTTCGTCTGCACCGGCGTCTTGCTGGCGCGCGGCGAGGGGCTGGCGCTCTCGCGCCTGGGCGGGCTGGCGGCGCGCATGCCCGCTTATGCCGCGCTGCTCATGCTGTTCACGCTGGCCAATGTGGGGCTGCCTGGCACGTCCGGCTTCATTGGTGAGATCTTGGTGATTGTCGGCGCGTTGAAGGTGAATTTCTGGGTGTCGCTGTTGGGCGGTGCCGGCATGATCCTGGGCGTGGCCTATATGCTGGTGCTGGTGCGCGCTGTTCTGTTCGACAAATTCACGCATCCAGAGCTGGCGAAACTGCCAGATCTGCGGCCGCGTGAATATGCCATGCTGCTGCCGCTGGCCGCCATGGTGCTGTGGATGGGCATTTATCCTGACAGCTTTACCCATGCGTTCGACGCGCCGGTTACCGCCCTGGTGCAGGCGCATGCGGCGTCCCTTACCCCTCACACGGCGCTGGCCATGGTGACGACAAAATGAACCTCCTCGCCTCTCTTACCCCTGGTCTGCTGCTCGCCCTGGGCGGCATGGTATTGCTGATGATCGGCGTGCTCAGCCGCAAGGAGCATGCGGCGGGCATTACCGTTACCACCATTTTGTTGCTGCTGGCCGCCCTGGTCTGTAATTTCCTCACTCCCACGGGCTTGTTGTTTGGCGGGCTGCTGCGGATCAGCCTGTTCACGCAATTCGCCGATGCGCTGGTCTATCTGGGTGCCATCGCGGCGCTCATGCTCTCGATCGACTATAATAAGCGCGAGGGCATCGCCCGATTCGAATATCCGATCCTCGTCCTGTTCGCGGTACTGGGGATGATCGTGATGATCTCGGCCGCCGATCTGATGACCTTGTATGTCGGGTTTGAGCTGCAATCGCTCGCCCTCTATATCGCGGCTGCCTTTGCCCGCGATTCCATCCGCTCCACCGAGGCAGGACTGAAATATTTTGTCCTGGGCGCGCTCGCCTCTGGCCTGCTCATTTATGGCATTTCGCTGGTTTATGGCTTTACCGGCACCACGCGCTTTGCCGCGCTTGCAGGCGCGTTAACCCAGGGCACGGATTATGGCGCGATTATCGGGCTTGTGTTCGTGCTGGTCGGGCTGGCCTTCAAGGTCTCGGCGGCACCGTTCCATATGTGGACGCCCGATGTGTATGAAGGTGCCCCCACCCCGGTGACCGCCTTGTTTGGCACGGCGCCCAAGGTCGCGGCCATGGCGCTGTTCGTCTCGGTCATGCTGGGGCCGTTTGGGCATTTGCTGCTGCAATGGCGCCTGCTGATCGAGATTCTGGCCGTCATTTCCATGGTGCTGGGCGCGCTCGCGGCCATTGGTCAGCGCAATATCAAGCGGCTGATGGCCTATTCCTCGATCGGCCATATGGGCTACGCGCTGATGGGTCTGGCGGCGGGCACCGTGGCCGGCGTGCAGGCCACCTTGCTGTATCTCGCCATTTACGTGGTCATGTCGTTTGGCGCGTTTGCCTGCATCATCGCCATGCGCCGGCAGGGTCAGGCGGTTGAGAGCATTGCCGATCTGGCCGGGCTGGCCGGTGAGCGCCCTGGCTTTGCCCTGGCCTTCGCCATCTTCATGTGGGCCATGGCTGGCATTCCGCCGCTCTCCGGCTTTTTTGGAAAATTCTATGTGTTTGCCGCCGCCATGGCCAACGGGCTCGATGTCCTGGCCATCATCGGTGTGATTACCAGCGTCATCGGCGCGTTCTATTATCTGCGCGTCATCAAGGTGATGTATTTCGATAATGGCGCGCCGCAATTCGATGTCACACCCGGCAGCGTGCGCTTTGTTATGGGCGCGGGGGCCGTGGTGACCGCTTTGTTCGTGCTGCTGCCTGGGCCGCTGGTTGTGGCTGCGGCTGCTGCCGCCCGGGCCTTGATGGGGTGAGCCCCTGGCGGCTGGAGGTTTTTGACGAGCTGGGCTCCACCGCCGATGAATGTGCCGCCCGGGCCCGGGCGGGCGCGGCGGCGGGGCTGGCTATTCTTGCCCTGCGCCAAACCGCCGGGCGCGGCTCGCGCGGGCGGCGCTGGCAAGCGCCGGTGGGCAATCTCAACCTTTCTGTTCTGTTGCGCCCTACACGCCCCAGCCCAGAGGCCGGGCTGTTTGCCCTGGCCGCCGGGCTTGCCGTGGCCGAGGCGCTGGCGCGTTATTTGGCCCCGCCAACCTGCCTGAAATGGCCCAATGACGTGCTGATCGGCGGCGCCAAGATCGCTGGCATTTTAATTGACGCGGCCGCCAACGGCGCGCGGCTGGACTGGCTGGCGGTGGGTATTGGCCTTAATCTGCGTCATGCGCCTGACATTGACGGACGGCGCACCACCGCGCTGGCCGATCATGGTGTGGATGTATCGCCACGCGACATGGCGGCCGCGATTCTCGACAATCTGGCCCATTGGCAGGAAGCGCCGGGAGCGGCTATTTGCGCGGCCTGGCTGGCGCGGGCCCATCCCGTAGGCACATCGCTTAGCGTGCAGAGTGGCGGCCGCTTGCGCGAGGGGCGCTTTGCCGGGCTTTCCGAGAGAGGGGAATTGCTGCTGTCCGGGGCTGAGCGTATCGAGACCATCAGCACCGGTGAGGTGCTGCTTGGCCACGCATAGGGGAATAGACCGATGTTGCTTGTGATTGACGCGGGGAATACCAACATCGTCTTTGCCGTGCATGATGGCGCGGAATGGCGTGGCACGTGGCGGCTGGCCACTTCCGCGCAGCGCACATCGGATGAATATGGCGTCTGGCTGCAGGCCCTGCTGGCACGCTCTGGCATTCTGCCGCACCAGATCCACCGCGCCGTGATCGGCACGGTGGTACCGGCGGCACTTTATCATTTGCGCCGGCTGTGCCGGGAATGGTTCACGGTGGAACCGCTGGTGGCGCGCGCGCCGCTGGATTGGGGGTTCGAGATCCGGACCGACAGCCCCGACGAGGTCGGCGCCGACCGTTTGCTGAACGCGCTGGCCGCACATCATTATTACAAAGGCCCGCTGGTGGTGGTGGATTTTGGCACCGCCACCACGTTCGATGTTGTCGATGCCGACGGCGCCTATCTGGGCGGCGCCATTTCGCCGGGCATTAATCTGTCCATCGAGGCGCTGCACCAGGCGGCCGCGCGCCTGCCGCGCATCGGCATTGGCCGGCCGCAAGCGGTCATTGGCCGGGGTACCGTGCCGGCCATGCAATCGGGCACGTATTGGGGCTATGTCGGGCTGATCGAGGGGCTGCTCTCGCGCATCGAACAGGAATATGGCCAGCCGCTGAAGGCGATCGCGACCGGTGGCCTCGCCCCACTTTTTGCCGAGGGTACGGCGCGCTTTACCGCCATCGCCCCCGATCTCACGCTGGATGGGCTGCGCCTGCTCTCATTGCGCAACCCCTCCCCCCCCTTGCCGCGCGAGCGCGCGCGTTTCACCGATCCCGAATGATCGGGATTTTTCAGGAGCTTTACATCAGATGACAAATTCCACCGGCAAGGCCGCGGGTCCTGTCCGGGGCGACGAGCAGGGCGGATTTATTTTCGTGCCGCTGGGTGGCACGGGCGAAATCGGCATGAATTTCAACCTTTATGGCTGCGATGGCGCCTGGATCGCGGTCGATTGCGGCATGGGATTCTCAGGGCCGGACACGCCCGAGGCGGACATCCTGCTGCCCGATCCCGCCTTTATCGCCGAACAGCGCGACGCGTTGCGCGGGCTCATCGTCACCCATGCGCATGAAGACCATATTGGTGGCATCGCCCGGCTCTGGCCGCAATTGCGCTGCCCGGTTTATGCCACGCCCTTTGCCGCCGCGGTTCTGCGCCGCAAGCTGGCGGAGGCGGGCATTGGCCGCGCGCTGAAGTTGCATGTCATCCCCTGCGGCGGCGCATTCACCATCGCGCCGTTCAATCTGCGCTTCATCGCCATGACCCATTCCACGCCCGAGGCGCAAGCCCTCGCCATTACCACATCTTATGGCACGGTGCTGCATACGGGCGATTGGAAGTTCGACCCCGCCCCGGTGGTGGGCGGGCTGTCGGACGAGGCGGGTCTGCGCGCGCTGGGCGATGCGGGGGTGCTGGCGTTGATCTCGGATTCCACCAATGCCACGGTGGAAGGCCATTCCGGCTCGGAGCTGGATGTGAAGAACAGCCTGGAAGCGCTGATCCAGGATTTGCCCGGGCGCGTGGCGGTTACCTGTTTTGCCAGCAATATCGCGCGGGTGGCCAGTGTTATCGCCGCGGCCGAGGCGGCGGGGCGCCATATCGCCCTGGTTGGGCGCAGCCTGGGCAATTACATCGCCGCGGCGCAGGAGGCCGGGTATTTGCGGGATGTGCCGGATTTCGTGCCGGAAGAGGAAATCGGCTCGATCCCGGATGAAAACCTGCTTCTGCTGGTCACCGGCAGCCAGGGCGAGCCGCGCGCGGCACTGGCGCGCATCGCGGCCGATACGCACCGCCATGCCGTGCTGGGCGAGGGCGACACGGTTATCTTCTCCTCGCGCGTGATTCCAGGCAATGAGCGCGCCATCCGCACCGTGATTGACGGGCTGGCCCGGCGCGGGGTGAATGTGATCACCGATAACGATGAGTTCACCCATGTTTCCGGCCACCCGGCGCGCGATGAGCTGCGCCGGCTCTATCAGCTGGTCCGGCCCGCGCATATCGTGCCCACCCATGGCGAGTGGCGGCATCTTTCCACCCAGGCGGCGCTGGCGCGCGAGCTGCAAATTCCCACAGTGCTGATGGAAAATGGCGATGTGCTGCAATTCGCCCCCGGCCGGCCGATGATCGTGGATTCCGTGCCCACCGGGCGGCTGGCGGTGGATGGCGAACGGGTCGTGCCGCTTAAGGGCGGGGTGATGTCAGCGCGCCGGCGCATGTTGTTCAATGGCGTGGTCGTGGGCAGCGTGGCGGTGGATGGGCGCGGCCAGATTCTGGGCACGCCGCGCATTTCCGCCCCCGGCCTGCTGGATGATGAGGCCGATATCAGGCTGTTGCGCACCTGCGAGACGGAGTTTCGCGAGCTGCTGGACGATCTCGCCCCCGCTTTGCGCGCTGAAGAACATGCCTTGACCGATGCCGCCCGCGCTGGGCTGCGGCGGATTGTGGGCAAGCGGCTGGGCAAGCGGCCGCTGGTGGAGGCGCACATCTTGTATCTTTGACCACAAAATAGCCGACTGCCACAAAAATGAAATTTATTGGGTAAATTTTATGCAATCAAAGACTGAATGGCTAAAATTAACCCGCAATGCTGTTTGTTTTTTATGGACGCGCTCTTTTGCTGCGGTGCATGATCACCTTCAGGATGGGGTTGGCGCTTCATCCTGCCGTGTGACTGGCGTTTCCTCCCTGAACTTGGCCCGCCGCCCTTTAACGGGGCTGGCGGGCTTCTTTCTATTTGGTTAGGACGGGGGTGGATGATTATGAAACAGGAAATCACCGACCTGACGATCGCCCGCGCCATTTTCGCGGCCTGGGTGTTTATCTACCATGTCGATCTGTACCTGAATTTCTCCGCCTGGCTGGGGCCGTTCGCGGGCCTCATCCGGCATGGCTATATGGGGGTTGATGGGTTTTTTATCCTCTCGGGCCTCATTCTCGCGCGCGTGCACCCCGAGCTGGGGGCCTCGCTTCGCGCGCAATGGGGGGCTGTGAAGTTCCGCCCGCCGGCTTTTCGCCTGGTCCTGGCTTTTTGGGGCAAGCGTCTGGCGCGCATCTATCCGGTGCATCTGGCCACCTTGTTCATTCTGGGCCTGCTGGTGGCGGGGGGAATCATGCATGGGGTGGTGCCGCGCGATCCGGGGCGGTTTGGCTTGCCCGCCTTGGTGCAGAATCTGTTTCTGGTGCAGGGCTGGGGCGATGCCAGCCAGGGTGCCTGGAATTACCCGTCCTGGTCGGTCAGCGCGGAATGGGCGGGGTATTTGCTGTTTCCGGTGCTTTGGTATCTGCTCTCCTACATGATCGATTATGTCGCCATCCAGATCCTGATCGTGGCGTTCGCGGTGATGGTGCTGATCACCCTGCTGCATCATGGCAGCTACAATCTCACCTTCTCGCTGGGGCTGGTGCGGTTTTTTCCGGAATTTATCATCGGCATCTGTTCGGCGCGTTTTGTCGCGCTGTGCGCCGATATGGCGGCACTCCGGCGCGCCGCCTTGTGGGGCGGCGTGGGATTTTGGTTTATTGGCGCCGCCACCGGGGTGGATGGGCTGGCCTTGCTTGGCATCTGGCTGGTTTTGTTCGCCTTTCTCATGCAGGCGGATACGCAATTGCCGCCCGTGCTGGGCCAGCGCCCGCTTTTGCACCGGTTCGGCCTGCTCTCTTATTCGTTTTATATGAGCTTCGCGGTCGCCGAATTGGTGACGTGCCAATGGTTCCGCCACCAGGGCTGGACACCAGCCAGCCATGGCGGGCTGTTCGCGTTGCTTATGCTGGGTCTGACCCTTGCCCTGGCCTTGCTGCTGCATGTGGGGGTGGAATTGCCCGCCCGGCGCTTGGCCGGACGCTGGCTGGCCTCGCCGCCGCCGCCGGTTCACGCTAAAGCCGGTTAAGCCTGTCTCTTTTTCCTAAGGTAGAAGATGCGCCTGTCCCAAAGCCTGATCCCGACATTGAAGGAAACCCCCGCCGAGGCGCAAATTGCCTCGCACCGGCTGATGCTGCGCGCTGGCATGATCCGGCAGATGGCATCTGGCATTTATGCCTGGCTGCCGGCCGGGCAGCGCGTGCTCTCGCGCATCGCGCAGATCGTGCGGGAAGAGCAGGATGCCGCCGGCGCCCAGGAAGTGTTGATGCCGACCATCCAGTCGGCCGATCTGTGGCGCGAGAGCGGCCGGTATGAGGCTTACGGCAAGGAGATGCTGCGCATCACCGACCGGCATGAGCGCGAATTGCTCTACGGCCCGACCAATGAGGAAATGATCACCGCCATCGTCCGCGATTCGGTGAAAAGCTACCGCGACCTGCCGCAGCTGCCCTACCATATTCAATGGAAATTCCGCGACGAGGTGCGCCCGCGCTTTGGCGTGCTGCGGGGGCGCGAATTCCTGATGAAGGACGCTTATTCCTTCGACTTGGATTACGCCGGCGCGCTGGCCGCCTATAAGAAGATGATGCTGGCCTATATGCGCACCTTCCAGCGCATTGGCATCACCGCCATTCCCATGCGCGCCGATACGGGCGCGATTGGCGGCGATCTCAGCCATGAATTCCACATTCTCGCCCCCACGGGTGAATCCGGCGTGTTTTACGATTCCGCGTTCGAGACTGGCGATGCCGCGCAGGCCACCGACATCGAGGCGTTTTACGAGCGCATGACCAGCATTTACGCCGCAACCGATGAAAAGCATGACGAGGCCGTCTGGGCGCAAATTCCGCCCGAACGCCGGCGCGAGGGGCGGGGCATTGAGGTTGGGCAGATTTTCTATTTTGGCACCAAATATTCCAAGGCCATGGAATTTGCCGTCATCGGGCCGGACGGGCAGAAAATTTACCCCGAAATGGGCTCCTACGGCATTGGCGTGTCGCGCCTGGTCGGCGCCATTATCGAGGCCAGCCATGACGAGGCGGGGATTATCTGGCCGGATGCCATCGCCCCTTGGCGCGCGGCCATTCTGAATCTGCGCCCGGGCGATGCCGCCACCGATGCGCTGTGCGAACAGCTTTACGCCGCCCTGGGTGCGCAAGCGTTGTATGACGACCGGGCCGAGCGTGCTGGCCATAAATTCGCCGAGGCCGATCTGATGGGCCATCCCTGGCAGCTCATCGTCGGCCCGCGCGGCGCGGCCAATGGCATGGTCGAGCTCAAGCGCCGCGCCACGGGCGAGCGCCTAGAGCTGCCGGTGGATGCGGCCCTGGCCCGGGTGTGCGGCTGATGTTTAACGCGTTCGAACGCAAGGTGGCGGCCCGTTACTTGCGCGCGCGGCGGGGGGAGCGGTTTGTCTCGGTCATCGCGATTTTCTCGCTCATCGGCATCGCACTTGGGGTGGCCACACTCATTATCGTGATGAGTGTGATGAACGGGTTCCGGCAGGAATTGCTGTCGCAGATTCTGGGGCTGAATGGCGATATCAGCGTTTATGGCCAGCAGGCCCCGCTGACCGATTATAACGCGATGGCGGCCAGGATCCGCCAGATCCCCGGCGTGACCGCGGCGTTTCCCATCTCTCAGGGCGAGGTGTTGCTCTCCGGCCCGCAAGGCGGGGCGGTGGGCGGCATTGTGCGCGGCATTACGCCAAAGGGGCTGGCCAGCCTGCCCACCGTCTCTAACCATGTGCTGGCGGGCAGTTTGGATGCGCTGAAAGGCGGAGACAGCATCGCCATCGGGGCGGGGCTGGCCAGCCAGTTCGGGCTTGGCGTGGGCTCCACCCTCACCCTCATCCTGCCGCAAGGCAAGGCGACCGTGATCGGCACCATCCCCTCCATCCAATCCTTCCATGTGGTGGCGATTTTCCGCACCGGCATGGCGCAATATGATTCAAGCTTTGTGTTCCTGCCGCTGGCCGCCGCCCAGACCTTGCTGCAGCAAAACAAGGCGGTCACGCAGATCCAGATTTTCGTGAAAGATCCGGACCATGATTCCGCGATCAAGCAGGCAATTGCCGACGCCTTTCCGCAAACCCCGCTCAACATCCAGGATTGGCGGCAGAATAACGATTCCTTCCTGGCCGCGGTCACGGTTGAGGGGAATGTGATGTTCCTCATCCTCACCCTCATCATTTTGGTGGCGGCGTTCAACGTGATCTCCTCGCTGATCATGATGGTGAAGGACAAGGCGAAGGACATTGCCATTCTGCGCACCATGGGGGCGAGCCGAGGGGCGGTGATGCGCATTTTCCTGATGTGCGGGGCCTCGGTGGGGGTGCTGGGCACGTTTATTGGCTTTGGGCTCGGCGTGCTGTTCTGCACCTATATCGAGCAGATCAAGCAATTCGTGCAGCGCCTGCTGGGGGTCAAATTGTTCGATCCCACAGTTTATTATCTGGAATCCCTGCCCGCCAAGCTCAACTGGCACCAGGTGGGCGAGGTGCTTGTGATGGCGCTGGTGCTGTCGCTTCTGGCCACTTTATATCCGAGCTGGCGCGCCGCTCGGATCGACCCGATCGAGGCGCTGCGCAGTGAGTGACATGCCAATTCTCGAAATGCGGAATATCCGCCGCGTTTATAAATCGGGCGCCGAGGCGCTCAGCGTGCTGGATGGCGCGGGCCTGGCCCTGCGCCAGGGCGAGATTGTCGCGCTGGTGGCGCCGTCGGGGGCGGGCAAATCCACCTTGCTGCATCTGGCCGGGCTTTTGGAAAAACCCGATGCGGGCGAGGTGCTGATCGAGGGTGAGGCGGCGGGCATGTTGGCCGATGCCGCGCGCACCAACATCCGGCTGCGCAAGATTGGCTTTGTTTATCAGTTCCACCATTTGCTGGCGGAATTTTCGGCAGTTGAGAATATCGCCCTGCCGCAGATGATGGCGGGCGTGCCACAGCCAAAAGCAGAGCGGCGCGCGATGGAATTGCTGGAGAAATTCGGGCTTGGCGCCCGCGCGCGGCATTTGCCGGGCAAGCTCTCGGGCGGTGAGAAGCAGCGCGTGGCCATTGCCCGGGCCCTGGCCAATGCGCCCGCTATTTTGCTGGCCGATGAGCCGACCGGGAATCTCGATGTCGCCACCGCGAATATCGTGTTCGAGGAATTGCTGCGCGTGGTGCGGGCTGAAAATGTGGCGGCGCTGATCGCCACCCATAATCCGGATCTGGCCGCCAGGATGGACCGGCAGTTGACCTTACGCGCCGGGCAATTGGTGTAACGGCAAACGCCCCGGACCCGTTCATGGTCCGGGGCGGTCAGGTCAGTTCGGGTAGATCTTGATACTGTCGGCGACCGAATCGGCCACCTGATCCTTGCCGATAATGCCGATGACATCCGTGCCCCGGGGCGTGCCGCTGCCTTTCACCACCACGGCCAGTGCCGCATCGCGCGCCCAGATGCGCCGGATCACGTCGAACACCAGCGTGGTGTCGCGCACGATGGTGAATTTCAGCCCCGCCGCATCGCCCAGCGTCAGGCCCGTATCGGTCTGCGCCAGACCGCGCCGCAGGCCAGGATTGAGCCGCATGACCCCGGTGATGCGGTCATCCCTGGTCACCACCACATGGCGGATGGCGGGATTGTCGGCCTCGTGCTGGAGGAATTCATCGAGGCTGGTTTCGGCCGGCAGCACCAGCACATCGCGATGCGCCACCACCCCGGCGCGCTTAACCAGGAACATGTTGGCATGCAGCGCCTTGGGAATGGGGTGTCCCCGGCGCACGAGCTTGAGCGTATAGATATTTTCGGACGAAAACATCCGCCGCACCTGCACGCTCACCGCAACCGCGATGATCATCGGCATGACGATGTTATAATCGCGGGTCATCTCGAAGATCATGGTCACGGCGGTCATCACCGCGCCGGTGCCCCCGCCCACCATGGCCGCCATGCCGACCATGGCGTAAACCGGCGTGTCGATCGGCAGCGGCACGTGCAGCATTTGCAGCAGCCCCGCGAACGCGCCGCCCACGGCCGCCCCCATGAACAGCGAGGGCGAGAAAATGCCGCCCGAGGCGCCAGAGCCAAGGCTGGATGTGGTGGCAAAGAGTTTGGCCGCGAACAGCAGGAGCAGCAGCGGCCAGACCGAGAGCTGCCCGTTCAGGATGGCCTGGATGGTGGCATAGCCAACACCCTCGGCATAATAATGCCCGAAGCTGATCTGCAGCACATAAATCAGCACGCCCACCAGCGCCATGCCGGCAATATGGCGGGTGTAGCGGCCCGGGATTTTCTCGAACAGATCCTCCATCCAGTGCAGCCCGTGGATGAAGCCGGTGGCCGCCAGGCCGGTGAGCGCGCCAAGCAGCGCGAACAGCAGCAGCGAGAGGGCGGCGGAAGCATTGGCGCCGGTGGAGCCCAGCGGCGGCACGACAAAGGCCGCCGACGGGCCAAAATAATAGCGCCCAACAAAAGTGGCCGCCCCCGTGGCCAGCGCCACTGGTAGGAAAGTGGTGACCGAGACTTCCGGCATCATCAGCTCGATGGCGAACATCACCCCGCCGATCGGCGTGTTGAAGGTGGCGGCAATGCCCGCCCCGGCCCCGGCCGCGACCAGGATGATGCGGCTGGCCGGCGGCATTTTGATGATCTGCCCCAGGGTGGAGCCGAGTGCTGAGCCGATCTGGATGATGGGCCCCTCGCGGCCCACGGCGGCACCCGTGCCAATGGAAAGTGCCGAGGCAAGCGATTTGATAACCGCGACCACCGGACGGATGATGCCGGATTTGTAATAGATCGCATCCATCACCTCCGGCACGCCGTGGCCTTTGGCCTCGGGCGCGAAATTGGAAACGAGGAAGGTTACACCAATACCGCCAATGACCGGAACCAGAATGACAAACGGCCCCCAATGCCCGACGGGGGTGAAATGGTTGGCATCGTAATGCGCGGTGAACTGGCCGAGGAAGAAGATATTATGGATTAGCCCGATCAGCGCGCGGAACAGCACCGCTCCATAGCCAGTGACAATGCCAATGAACAAGGCGAGCAGCGATAGCGGGCCGAGGCCGAGCAAACGGGCATCGGCCTCGTCTTCAGTTGCGGACGGGGCGGGGGACGATGCGGTAGGGCTGGTCATGCCCAGGGAACAGCGCGAACTGGCGCGCTTGTCAAACCCCAAAGCCCAGGCTGCGGACTAAAACATAGGCGGCAACCACAAAAATAAGGATGGCAAAGGCAGTGGTGAGCCGCCCGCGGCTGGCCGCCAGCCGGCGCGCGGCCAGTGTACCGCCCAGCGAGCCCACGGCGCCGCCCGCAATGAACAACCCCGCCAGCGGCCAATGCACCAGCCCCGAGGCCGCGTAATTCGCCGCCGTGGTCAGGCCAAAGGCCGTCACCGCGACAAGTGAGGTGCCGACGGCATTGATGATCGGCATGCCGGTGCTGCCCACCAGCCCGGGCACGATGAGAAATCCGCCGCCAATGCCAAAAAAGCCTGAGAACAAGCCGGTGGTAAAGCCAAATCCGGCGACCTTGGGCGCCTTTTCACGGGTGCATTCGGCATTGGGGTGGCCCGGATTATGCCGGTTGCGCAGCATTAAAATCCCCACCGCGATCATCACTAGCGCGAACAAGGCAAGCAGGCTGCGCCCATCCACCGCCTTGCCCAATGTTGACCCAAACAGCGCGCCGATTATGCCTGCCGCCGCATACATGCCGCCGCAACGCCATTTCACGTGCCCGGCGCGGGCATGGCTGGCCAAGCCCAGCGCGGCGTTCACCGCCACCGCGAAGGCGCTGGTGCCGATGGCGACATGCGGGTCTTGCACACCGACCAGATAGACCATCAGCGGGACCGCCAGCACCGAGCCGCCGCCGCCCACCATCCCCAGCGTGAAGCCGACCAGCCCGCCGGAGAGCACGGATAGAAGGCTGTGCAACAGATCCATGCCCGCCAGGCCCCTTACAGCAGATCGAGCGGGAGTTTCAGGTAGCGCACGCCATTTTCCTCGGGCGGCGGCAGATGCCCGGCGCGTATATTCACCTGCACCGAGGGCAGCAGCAATCGCGGCATGCCCAGCGTTTTATCGCGCGCCTGGCGCATGGCGATGAAGTCAGCTTCGCTCACCCCGTCATGTACATGGATATTATGTTGGCGTTCATCCGCGACACTGGTTTCGAAGACGAATGAATCCCGCCCCTCGGCTTTATAATCGTGGCACAGATAGAGTTTCGTGTGTTCCGGCAGGGCGAGCAGCCGGCGGATCGAGCGGTAGAGCTGGCCTGCATGCCCGCCGGGAAAATCCGCCCGCGCGGTGCCGTAATCGGGCATGAACAGCGTATCGCCCACGAACGCCACGCCGCCAATGACGTAAGCAAGATCGGCCGGGGTGTGGCCTGGCACATGCAACGCCAGGGCCGGCACATCGCCCAGCCTGAAGCTCTCGCCGTCGGTGAATAGATGGTCGAACTGGCTGCCATCGCGCTTGAATTCCGCGCCGAGATTGAAGATCTGGCCGAAATTCGCTTGCACGGTCAGGATCTCGTATCCAATGGCGATGCGCCCGCCGCACGCCTTTTGGATATAGGCGGCGGCGGAGAGATGGTCGGCATGGGCATGGGTTTCGAGCAGCCATTCCAGCGTCAGCCCGGCCGCGCGCAAATAGGCGATCACCTGATCGGCCATATGGGTTGCGGTGCGGCCGGAGGCGGGGTCGAAATCGAGCACGCTGTCGATCACGGCGGCGCGCCCGGTGGATGGGTCGTGCGCGACATGGGTGGCGGTGAAGGTTTCGGGGTCGAAGAAGCTTTTCACCTCGGGCTGGCCGGGCGTGGCGGCCTTAATCTGCGCGGCGGCGGCGGCCAGGGCGATATCGGTCATGTTTCTGCTTCCGGTTTAATGGCGATCAGGTCGATCAGCGCCGACATGCCGGCATGGGCGGCGCCTTCGGCGATTTCCTCGTCATGCGCGCGTAAGGATACGATGCGCAGGCTGGAAAAGGCCGTGCGCAATTGCGCCTCGGTATAAAGCTGGCTGATCTCGGACGGGCCGCCCGTGCCATAGGCCAGCTGCTCGGGCCGGTAGCCTTGCAGCAGCAGCACCCCGCCAGGCTTGAGCGCGCGGGCGAGATTGGCAAAGAAGGCGGCTTGCTCATCGGCGGTGATGAATTGCACGAAAATCGCCGCCACCACGTCGAACGTTGACTGGGGCCAGGCCCAGCCTGTTACATCCGCCTGCTCCCAGGTGAGTGAGACACCACGCGCGGCGGCAAGGCGCTTAGCCTTGGCGATGGCGGTGGGCGAGATTTCAACCGCATGCACATCGGCCCCCAGGCTGGCGAGGTAAACGCCATTGCGCCCCTCGCCATCGGCCACACTCAGCACCCGCATGCCGGGCTTGATCCGGTGCGCCTGGGCTTGCAGAAACGTGTTCGGGGCTTCGCCAAACACGTAATCATCGGTGGCGGCGTAGCGCGCTTCCCAGAACGCGGCGCGGGATGGGGCAGCCATTTCAGTTGAACGCGCAGCCGGGTTTCATGCCGAGTTTTTTGAGTACGAAGGCCGCCGGGCAGATGCCGGTAAAGCCGGTTTGCAGCAGGTTGAGGCCGATAAAGGCGGTGAGCAGCAGCCACCATTGCGAGACGATCAAGGTGAGCAGAATGCTCAGCAGCACCATGAAACCAGCGAAGGACAGAACGGCTTTATCGAGTGTCATGTCAGACTCCTGTGGGTGAGAGGTGAGGGGCCGCCCATTGGGCGATTTGCGCGGCCGACATTGCGCCCGCCTGGTTGGCCACGAGCTGGCCGCTGACAAAGAGCAGCAGCGTGGGGATGGATTGGATACGGTAGCGCGCCATGGTGGCGGGCGCGCGGTCGGCATCGAGCTTCAGCAACCGTGCCTGTGGTTCCAGTCGGGCCGCAGCCTGGGCGAATTGCGGCGCCATGGCCCGGCAGGGGCCGCACCAGGCGGCCCATACATCCACCAGAACCGGGATGCCATTATGCCGGATATGGCGCTCCAGCCCGGCTTCGTCCACCTCTACCGGCGCGCCGGTAAAAAGCGGCTGATGGCAGGCCCCACAACGCGGGCTTTGCGCCAGCCGGAGGACGGGCACCCGGTTGAGCGTGGCGCAGGCCGGACAGGCAAGGGTGATCATGCTCATAAAAGACGCGCCTTATTTTCCCTCATCCGCGAATTTTTCGATGTGCAGCTGCTTCAGCAGATAACGTTCATAGAACGGTTCGCTCTGGCCGTTCTTGATCTTGCGCAAGAAATATTTCTCGAATCCGACCTTGGCCAGATGCACCCATTTGCCCTTGGCCGCCCAGTTGGCGTTACGCGGCGGAATTTGCGGCTGCGCCACGAAGGCTACCCCGCTATCGCCGAAATCGGCCAGGCAAATCGCGTTCCAGGAAGGTTTGACATGTGCCTGCCCGCCGCGCAGCAGCGCGCCGATATTATGCGCGGTCGCGGTGACCATGGATTCGATCATGAAGCCAGTTTTGGGCACGCCCACCGGCACCGGGGTTTTGCCCACGGGCGGAATGGCCACGCAAACCCCAATCGAGAACACGTTGGGGAAGGTGGGGTTGCGCTGGTGGGAATCGGCCAGCACGAAGCCGCGCGGATTAACCAGCCCCTCGACCCCCGCCACCGCCTGCACGCCGCGGAAGGGCGGCATCATCATCGAAAAGCTGAAATCCAGCTCATGCGCGGCCTTCAGGCTCGCATCCTCGTTCAGCTCTTCCAGGCTCATATGGCCGGGCGTCACCTCTTTCACCCGCGCATTGGTGATCCATTTAATATGCCGCTCGCGCAGCTCGCTTTCCATCAGCCCCTTGGTGTCGCCCACGCCGTCGAGCCCGAGATGGCCGATATAAGGTTCGGGCGTGACCAGGGTCATCGGCACCTTGTTGCGGATCTTGCGTTTGCGCAGCTCGGTATCGAGGATGAAGGCGAATTCGTACATTGGCCCGAAGCAGGAAACACCCTGTGTCGCGCCGATCACCACCGGGCCGGGATTCTCGCAGAATTTTTCGAAGGCGGCGAAGGCCTGCTCGGCATGGCCCGTTTCGCAGATGGAGTGCGTGTGCGCACTGGGGCCAAGGCCTGGAATTTCATCGAAGCCAAGTTCGGGCCCGGTGGCGATGACGAGATAATCATACGTCACGGAATCGCCGCCATTGAGCTCCACCCGGTTCTCCTGCGGGTGCACGCGCTTTGCGCCCTCGGTGATGAAGCGAATTTTTTTCTTGTCCATTACCCGGGTCAGATCGACCTCGACCTCCTGGCGCTGGCGCCAGCCTACCGCAACCCACGGGTTGGAGGGGGCGAATTGATAAGCTGGCCCTTGTCCGATGACGGTGATGTGGTCTTCCGCCCGGATTTGCCCGGCCAGTTCATACGCCATCAGGGTACCGCCCAA
The DNA here is from genome assembly GCA_021808545.1 of Pseudomonadota bacterium. Lineage (GTDB taxonomy): Bacteria > Pseudomonadota > Alphaproteobacteria > Acetobacterales > Acetobacteraceae > Acidocella. Next base: position 25,880 of record JAKBBM010000011.1, read on the forward strand.
GCCCGCGCCCAAGACAATGATTTCAGACATGATTTCCGTTCCCTTCGGGATTTTGCTGTTGCATGTATATTCTATTATTCGTATATTCGCAACTATGAAAATAGATCCGACCCTCATGCACACGGCCGCCGGCCAGGCAAGTGAGCTGCTGAAGTCGCTCTCTAATCCGCATCGGCTCATGATCCTTTGCCAGTTACTGGAAGGTGAACGTTCTGTCGGAGATCTCGCCGCGTGCCTTGATTTACGTCATTCCACCATGTCGCAGCATTTGGCATTGCTGCGCCGCGAAGGGCTTGTTTCAACCCGGCGGGAGGCGCAAACAATTTATTACGATATCGCAAGCCATGCCGCGCGGCGTATTCTGGAAACCCTGTTCGAGCTGTTTTGCGCGCCCGGGAGCCCGCATGCCGGGCAGGGTAAAATCTGCCCCGGTGAGGGGCGTGCCGACTCTTCTTCCTGAACTCTTCACGAAAGGCTGAGCCATGTTCTTCCGCAATAAAACCACCGATCTGCGTGACATTACACCCGCCGAGCTGCACGATCTGCTCGCCCGCCATGCCGTAACCCTGGTGGATGTGCGCGAGCCGGGCGAGTTTGCCGCCGCGCGTATTCATGGCGCGGTGCTGTTCCCGCTCTCCAGCTTCGACCCCGCCGCCCTGCCGCATGATCCCGAACGGCCGATCGTGCTGCAATGCGGCTCGGGCAAGCGCTCGCGCACCGCCGCCGCCTTATGCGCGAAGGCCGGGGTTGAGGTGGCCGGGCATCTGGCGGGCGGCATTGGCGCCTGGGCGCAGGCGGGCTTTGCGGTCACCAGTGTCGATCCCGCCACCGGTCAGACGATCGACCGCACCTGATATAAGAAGGGGCCTGTCATGCGCATCTCCCACTGGGCCGCTTTGCCGGGGCTTTGCCTCGGGCTTTGCTTGGGCGCCGTTGCTGCCCAGGCCGCACCGGCCAGCTTTACCGTCTCCGCCTCGCGCATTGCCGAGCAAAAGGCGGTGTTCGCCACGGTGGAGAGCGCGCATGTGGTGCCCGCCCGGGCGCGCATTGGCGGCACCATCACCAGTTACGAGGTGCGCGATGGCGACATGGTCAAAGCCGGCCAAGAGATCGCGATGGTCGCCGATCCCGCCATGGTGCAGCAGCTCAACGCGCTTGAGGCCGGAATCGCCGCTGCCAAAGCCCAGCTTGCCCAGGCCAATATCGATTTCACGCGGGCCAAATCGCTGATCCGCTCGGGCGCTGTTTCGCGCTCGGTCTATGATCAGGCGAAAACCGGTGTCGAGGTCGCTACCAATACGTTAAAGGCGAAAGTGGCGGCGCATGCCGCCCTGGCGCAGCAAATCGCCGAGGGCGCGGTGCTAGCCCCCGTTTCTGGCCGGGTGCTGCAAACGCCCGTGACCCAGGGCACGGTGGTGATGAATGGCGACACGGTGGCCCGCATCGCCGAGCAGGATTACGTGCTGCGGCTGGATATACCGGAATTTCACGCCGCCTATCTGCATGTCGGCGATCCGGTGCGGTTCGACCCGCTTGATCCCACCACCGGCAAGCCGCTTTTTGGCAAGATCACCCTGATTTACCCGCAAATCATCAATGGCCGGGTTGAGGCCGATGCCACGGCCCCGGATGTGGGCACGTATTTTGTGGGTGAGCGCGTGCGCGTGTGGGTTTATGCCGGATCGCGCCCTGGAATCGTGATTCCGAAAAGCTTTATCGATACGCGCTTTGGCCTGGATTATGCCGATTTGCGCACCAAGGATGGTCAGGCGGTGGCCGTGCCGATCCAGCGCGGTGAGCCACACCCGACGCCCGCGATGCCCGACGGGATTGAGATCCTTTCTGGCCTGAAGCCAGGTGATGTTCTGCTGCCGCCGGGCAGCGCGCCATGAGGCTGGGACTGTCCGGCGCGCTGACGCGCTATTTCATTCGCTCCAAACTCACCCCGCTCTTTCTGCTCGCGGCCATGCTGGCGGGCGGCATTGCGCTCAAGACCATCCCGCGCGAGGAGGACCCGCAGATTCACGTGCCCATGGTGGACGTGATCGTGAACACCAATGGCCTGAAGGCCTCCGATGCGGTGGAGCTGGTGACCAAGCCGCTGGAGGTGGTGCTGCGCGCCATTCCGGGGGTGAAGCATATTTACAGCACCACGGTGGATAATCACGTTACCGTCACCGCGCGGTTTGTGGTTGGCACCAATGAGGACAAGGCGGTGCTGCTGGTCAACGACAAAATCCGCGCCAATATGGACCGTATTCCCATTGGCATTCCCAAACCGCTGGTGGTGGGGCGCGGGATTAACGATGTCGCGATCGTGACGCTGACGCTGAGCCCCAAACTGGATGCGGCCCAGCATTGGAGCGAGGCGGCGCTGACCGATCTGGCCCAGAAGCTGCAGGGTGAGCTGATCAAGGTGCCTAATGTCGGCCTCACCTATATTGCGGGTGAGGACCCGGAGGAAATCCGCATCGAGCCCGAGCCCGAGAAGCTGATGCTGTATGGCGTTACGCTGCAGCAGCTGGTGGGGCGGCTGCGCGAGGCTAATGATGTGTTTTCCACCGACCCGATCCGCGAGGATGGCAAGATGTACGGTATCGAGGTCGGGCACACGCTGCGCGGCATTCCCGATATCGGGCTGTTGCTTGTTACCACGCGCGATAACCGCCCGGTTTATGTGCGCGATGTGGCAAAAGTGGTGTTCAGGCCGGCCCCGGTTGAGCACCGGGTATGGGCCTTTACGCGCGAGGGGGTGAAGTGGACGCAAGCGCCCGCCGTCACACTCGCCATCGCCAAGGTGCATGGCGCCAATGCCGTGAATGTCGCGCGCGATGTGCTGGCGCAGCTGAAAATTCTGCGCGGCCAGCTCATCCCCGGCGATATTAACGTGCAGGTGACGCGCGATTACGGACAGACGGCCTCGCAAAAAGCCAATGAGCTGTTGTTCCATCTGAGCCTCGCCACACTCTCCATCGTGCTGCTGATCGGCTTCGCCATCGGCTGGCGCGAGGCGGGGGTGACGCTGTTCGTGATCCCCACGACCATCCTGCTTACCCTCTTCGCCGCCGAGATGATGGGCTACACGATCAACCGTGTCTCGCTCTTCGCGCTTATCTTCGCCATCGGCATTTTGGTGGATGACGCGATCGTGGTGGTGGAGAACATCACCCGTCATTGGGCGATGCGCGATGGCCGCCCGCGCCTGACCGCCGCCATCGAGGCCGTGGCCGAGGTCGGCAATCCCACCATCATCGCGACTCTCACCGTGGTCGTGGCCCTGCTGCCGATGATGTTCGTCAGCGGGCTGATGGGCCCTTACATGGCGCCGATTCCAGCCGTCGCCTCCGCCGCCATGGCATTCTCCTTCTTTGTCGCCATGATCATCGCCCCCTGGCTGATGATGAAATTCGGCGGCAACGGGGCGGGCGTGCATAGCGAACATGCCGATAGCCGGCTGGCGCGGCTGTATATGCGCATCGCCATACCGGTGATCAGAACCCGCAAACGCGCGCTATGGTTTTTGCTGCTGGTGGGAATGGCGACCATTGCCGCCTGCTCGCTATTTTATTTCGATCTCGTTAAAGTAAAGCTATTGCCGTTCGACAATAAATCCGAACTGGATGTGGTGCTGAACCTGCCGCCCGGCGCCACACTTGAGGATACCGAACGCAAGCTCGACCAGATTGCCAGCATTGCCGGGCGCATGCACGCGGTGCGCTCGATGCAGGAATATGCTGGCACCGCCGCGCCGTTCGATTTTAACGGGCTGGTACGGCATTATTACGCGCGTAAATCGCCCAATCTGGGTGAGCTGCATATTGTGCTCGTCGGCAAGGATGAGCGTTCCCGCCAGAGCCACACCATTGCGATGGCTTTGCGCCGCACGCTGGATAAAGGCGTGACGCTGCCGCCGGGTGGCGTGCTGAAGGTGGTGGAAGTGCCGCCCGGCCCGCCGGTCATCGCCTCGCTGCTTGCCGAAATTTACGGGCCGAACCAGAAAATCCGGCTCGCGGAGGCCGAGAAGGTCAAGAAAATCTTCAAATCCATTCCCTTCATCGTGGATGTGGATGATAGTTATGGCCGCCCGCCACCGCGCCTGTGCCTGACCGTGAACCAGGATGAGCTGGAATATTTCGGTGTGCGCCAGGCGGATGTGAACGCCACCATCCGTGACCTGTTTGATGGGGTGGGCATTGGCTATTCCTATCGCGGGCCGGGCCATCCGCCGCTGGAGATTGTGGTTGGCCTGCCCAAATCCGGCATGACCTGGAATCAGGACATCGCTTCCACCCCGGTGCCGGCCAATGCCTTGCCAGGCGCGCGCGGGGTGGTGGAGCTGGGCCAGCTTGTCAGCGCGCAGAAGGTGGAAGGCTCGCGCGCGATTTACCGGCGCGATGGCCATTTTGCCGACATGGTCACGGGCGAAATGGCGGGCCGCTTTGGGGCGCCGATTTACGGCATGCTGGCCGTGGATAAGGCGATTGAGAAGGCCGATTGGGGCAATCTGCCCAAGCCGCAAATCCGCTTTTTCAGCCAACCCAAGGACGAGGCCAAGCCCTCGCTGCTATGGGACGGGGAATGGGAGATCACCTATGTCACCTTCCGCGACATGGGCATTGCCTTTGGGGTGGCCATTATCGGCATTTACATTCTGGTTGTGGGGCTGTTTGGCAGCTTCAAACTGCCGCTGGTGGTGCTGACGCCAATTCCGCTGACGCTGATCGGCATTATGCTCGGCCATTGGCTGCTGGGGGCCGATTTCACCGCCACCTCGATGATCGGCTTCATCGCGCTGGCGGGCATTATCGTGCGCAATTCCATCCTTTTGGTGGATTTCATCCGCTGCCGGCAATCGCCGCACCGGCCGCTGCGCGAGGTGCTGCTGGAAGCGGGCGCGATCCGTGCCAAACCGATTCTGCTGACCGCGCTGGCCGCCATGATCGGGGCCGCCACCATCCTGCCGGACCCGATCTTCCAGGGGCTGGCGGTCTCGCTGCTGTTTGGTCTTGCCTCATCCACGCTGCTGACGCTGCTCGTTATCCCGGCGATTTATGTGGTGCTGCGCGATGACGGCAAGCGTTTCGATTGATCCTGAATAACCAAAGGAGAGAGCGAATGATTCAAGATTGGCAGAAGCTGATCGAGGCCATGGATGGCGGCGTGGGGGCTTTGCGCGCGGGGGCGCCAGAGGTGATGAAGAGCTTCTCCGCCATGGCCCGGGGCGCCCATGGCGGCACGGCGCTGGATGCGCAAACCAAGGAGCTGATCGCGTTGGCGATTGCCGTGGCCACGCGCTGCGCGCCCTGTATTGCCTATCATGCCGAGGCTGCCGCCCGCGCGGGGGCAAGCCGCGCGGCGGTGCTGGAGGCCATGAGCATGGCGATTTACATGGGGGCCGGCCCCGCGGTGATGTATGCGGCGCAGGGGCTGGAGGCGTTCGACCAGCTTGCCGAAAAGCAAGCCTGCTCAGCCTGAAGTCTGGCCGGGCATTTGGCAATCCGTCAGGCGCGGGCCGGCATAGGGCTGCCAAATCTGCGTCTGCCCGAACAAGGGCAGGCCGATATAGCCATGCAGATGCAGCCTGTTCAGACTGTCTAGCCGCAAGGTGGCATCATAGATGCTGCCGTCGCGCGGGTCGGTGACGGTGCCGCGCCAGGCGGCCTGGCCCGGGCTAGGCGGTGAGGCGCGGATAATGATTTCGCCACATTGCGGCTGGCCTTGCCAGTTGCGCGGCATGGGGGCGCCTGCTTGGGGGAGCGTCATGCCGACAATGCGGCCGCAAACCTGCCCGCCGCACGGGGCAAGGGCGATAACGGTTTGGCCATCGGCGGTGAGCCAGCGGCCAGTGGGCGGGGTAAAGCCAGCGGCACTGGTTAGCGCCAAGGCGCTGAACCAGGCGGCAAAAAGCCAAAGGCGAAGCAAGAAAGTCTCCCAGACGGTGCCGATTCTTGTGCTATCCGTCCACTCCGGACTAACAGTAAAGCCCCGCGTCGCAAACGCCGCGGGGGCGGGATGAAACGGTTTTTTTCGAACTGTTGCCAAAAAGCCGCATCAATAGTCAGCCGCCTTCCAGCGCGCGGATGGCAAGCGCCACCGCGGCGGTGCGGGTTTCCACCCCGAGCTTGGGGTAGATTTGTTCCAGATGCTTGTCGATGGTGCGGTAGCTGACTTCCAAAATCTGTGCGATGTCGCGGTTGGATTTGCCGCGCGCAAGCCAGAGCAGCACTTCGGTTTCGCGCCGGGTGAGTTTGACCCGCGCTTGCAGGCGGCGAATCGCGTCGTCTTGGTCCTGTTCGGTCACGCGCAGCAAATATTCATCCTGGCCAAGTTCGCCGATCAGCGCGAATTCCACCCGCTGGCCCGCCTCGGCGGGGCTGCCAGGTATTGGGATGAGCAGCGTGTTGCCGCCAGCCCCTGGCGGCCCGGCCCGGCGGGTTTGCAGCCAATCCTGTAGTTCAGCTGGCAATGGCGCGCCGGGGGCAAGGCTGCCCAGCAGCCGCCCGGCTTGGTGTGTGCACCAGCGCAGCCGCCCGTGCGAATCCACGGCCAGAAGATAACGCCCGGCCGCGTCCATGGCCTGCTGGGCGCTGCGGGTGAGCTGGGCATTGGCCAGATGCACGCGGATGCGCGCGACCAGCTCGCCCGGCTCCACCGGCTTGGTTACATAATCCACCCCGCCGGCCTGTAGCCCGCTCACCACGCTTTGCGTATCGGTCAGCCCAGTCATGAAAATGACCGGCACCAGGGCAAGGCTTGGATTCTGGCGGATGCGGCGGCAGGTTTCGAACCCGTCCAAGCCGGGCATCAGCGCGTCCAGCAGAATGACATCAGGCGTGATTTGCTGCAGCAGGGTGAGCGCCATATCGCCCTGCAGCGCCACCAGAACATTAAAGCCGGCGGGCTCCAGCGTGTCGATCAGCAGGCGCAGGGCGGTGGGCTCGTCATCCACCACGAGGATGGTGGCGCGCGGGGTTGGCTCAGCGCGGGTCATGTTCGATCTCCTCCAGCGCGCGCAGAAATTCGGGCAGGCGCACCTCCTCCGCCAGCTTGTTCAGCTGGCTGGTGAGTGGGCGGGCCGCAGGCTCATCCGCCGCAATCCGGGCCAGACATGCCGTGAGCCCGCTGATAAAGCCGATTCCGGCCAGGTCGCGCAACTGCGCCAGATGCGGGCGCAGCGCGCGGCGGGCGGCGGCGGGCTCATCCGCGCACGGCGGCGCGGGTGGAGCGGCGAGATCCCCCCATTCCCACTCCAGCCGCAGCAATTGGCCGATGGTTGTGAACAAACGCGCAATATCCACCGGCTTGGCCAAGGCGGCATCGTAGGGCGCATCGGCCGTTGGGCGAAGCTGCGGCGCATGCGCGGAGAGGATGATGATGGGGATCTGCCCCCGCCGTCCGGCGCGCAAGCGGCGGGCCAGGTCCAGCCCATCCAGCTCGGTCCCGCCCTCGTGCGGCATGGACAAATCCAGCAGAAACAAATCCGCCTCATGTTCCGCGGCCAGGCGCAGGCAGCTCGGGCCATCAGGTGCTGTGAGCAGGGTAAAGCCGGCCGGGGTCAGCGCATCGCGCAGCAGGGCGCGGTGCAGGGCGTTATCCTCGGCCGCGATGATGGTGCGCCGCCGCCCCGCATAGCCGGTGATGCGGCTGGGCGGAGGGGGGGCCGCGCGCGGTTGCGATGCCGCCGGCAGGCGCAGCTGCACCTTGAACCGGCTGCCCACGCCCAGCGTGCTTTCAACTGAAATATGCCCGCCCAAAATCTCCACCAGCAATTTGGTGATGGTCAGGCCAAGGCCAATGCCCTGTACGGGGCCGCCATGATCCTGAGCCACGCGCTCGAACGGCTCAAAAATGCGGGTGAGATTGCCGGGGGCGATGCCAGGGCCGGTATCGCTGACCTCGAATTCCATGACCTCGCCGGGGGCGCGCAAGGTCAGGGCGATGCCGCCTTTTTCGGTGAATTTAAGCGCGTTGGAGAGCAGGTTGATGAGGATCTGGCGCAGGCGGATTTCGTCAGTGAATACGCGGCCGGGCAGGCGGGCGGGATAATCAAACCGGAAGTCCAGCCCCTTGGCCGCAGCCTGCAGGCGGAACATGTCGGCGATCTGGTTGAGAAAATCCATCAGCCGAATTTCGCGCCGGTCGATCTCGATACGACCGGCCTCGATCTTGGAAATGTCCATCAGCCCCTCGATCAGCCCGTGCAGATGCTCGCCGCTGCGGCGGATGATGTGCAGGGCCGCGCGCCGGTGGGGTGGGATTGACTCGTCATTTTCCAAAAGCTGGGCATAGCCCAGCACGGCATTCAACGGCGTGCGCAGCTCGTGGCTGACGCCGACGACAAAGCGGGTTTTGGCGAGGTTGGCGGCTTCGGCCACTTCACGCGCGCGGGCGAGCTTGGCGTCGGTGCGGCGGTGGGCGTCGATCTCGGTGAGCAGGAGCTGGGTCTGGCGGCGGCTTTCCTCCTCGGCCGCGAGGCTTGATTCGCGCGCGAGCACTTGCAGCCAGGCGAATACGCCCGCGACCAGGAGCAGGCAGATGAAGGCGCGCACCAGGGTGGTGGCCAGCGGGTCAGCCGCCGCATGGGGCAGACTGCCCGCCTGCCAGTAAAGGGCGAGGAAAATCATCCCCAAAGTGAGCCCGGTGAGGCTGAATACGCCAAGGAAGCGCAGCAGTACTGGGTCCAGTTTCTGGCGTAAGGAGGCCGGTAGAAGCTGGTGCATCAGCGCTGAGAGTTGCGCGCTGTAGCGGGCATGGGGCTTGCAAGCATCGCGGCAGCGGGAATCGAGCGTGCAGCAGAGCGAGCAGATGGGCGCGGCATAGGCCGGGCAATAGGCGATATCTTCCGGCTCGAACGCATTGCCGCAAACGCCGCAGGCGCGCGGGCCGGCACTCTGCCAAGAACGGCGCGGCTTGCGGGCAAAATAATAGCGCCCGCGCGTCATCCAGGCGATGAAGGGCACCAGCAGGCAGGCGGCGGCCAGCGCCAGAAAAGGTGCAAAGGCATGGGCATGGGAGCCAAGCGGCCCGGCCAGGGCGGCGGTGCCGATGAGCGTTGCCCCGGCCATGGCGCCGGTGCCGACGGGGTTGATATCATACAGATGGGCGCGCTTGAACTCGATGGCGCGGGGCCCAAGCCGCAGACCCTTGACCAGCACGAGATCGGCGAAAATGGACCCGACCCAGGCGCAGGCCAGCACGGAATAGAAGGTCAGCAGCGGCTCGATGGCGTGGTAGATGCCAAGCTCCATGAGCAGCAGCGCGAAGGCGGCGTTGAAGATGAGCCAGACCACCCGGCCCGGATGGCGGTGGGTGAGGCGGGAGAAGAAATTGGACCAGGCGATGGACCCGGCATAGGCGTTGGTGACGTTTATTTTGGTCTGCGCCAGGGCAATGAGCAGGGCCGCCGCCGCCAATGCACCCCCTGGCGGCAGGAATTGCCCGTAAACAAGCCGGTACATGACCATGGGTTTGCCCGCCATGTCCGCCGGCAGGCCCGCTTGCAGGGCGAGCACGGCCAGGGCCGAGCCCGCCGCCATTTTCAGCATGCCGGGCACGATCCAGCCCGGCCCAGCCAGAATGAGGGCGGCCCACCAGCGCAGTTTGCGCCGTGGCGGCGGGGGTGGGAGGAAGCGCAGATAATCCACCTGCTCGCCAATTTGCGCGAGCAGCGAGACGATGACCGAGGCGCACGCGCCAAAAGCCAGCAGCGAAAACCCGGTCTGCCCGGTGCTGCCCGCAAAATGCCGCCAACCCGCCAGCAGGGCCGGGTGCGTGAACAGAAACAAGATGGGCAGGAAATTGAGCAGCAGCCAGGCCGGCTGGGTCCAGCCCTGAAAGCGGCTGATGAAGGTGATGCCGTAAGCGACCAGCGGGATAACGCCCGCCACGCTGACCATATAGCCGAGCCAGAGCGGGATGCTGAAGACGAGTTGCAGCATGAAGGCGAAGATCGAGGCTTCGATAGCGAAGAAGATGAAGGTGAAGGAGGCGTAGATCAGCGAGGTGATGGTGGAGCCGATATAGCCAAAGCCGGCGGCGCGGGTGAGCAGGTCAATATCCACGCCCGCGCGCGCCGCCACATAGGCGATGGGCCCGGCGGTGAGCGCGATGAGCAGCCCCACGGCGAAAATCGCGGCCAGCGCGTTGAGCGTGCCATATTGCAAGGTGATGGCGCCGCCGATCGCCTCCAGCGCCAGAAAGGAGGTGGCGCCAAAGGCGGTGTTGGCGATGGTGCCGTTGGAGAATTTGCGCGCCGCGCGCGCGGTGAAGCGCAGGGCGTAATCTTCCATCGTCTCGTCGGCGACGAACTGGTTGTAGGACCGGCGGACCGATGAAATACGCTGTGGCAGTGCCATTTTACCTCTTCGCTCAAAATTCGTTCCGAGGCGCTGTTCCCTGATGGTGGCCGGGTGAGACGGTCCCTTATGTGGCTCAGTCCCAGATTAGCCGGAAAAACGCGTAAGGAAATACGCAACCCCCCGTATTCCGTTCGGCGGGCCGATTTTCGAGGCTGGTTAAGGCGCGCAACCGCGCCCGTTTATCAACGCCTGCAGTCCGAATGGAGACAAGCCCGTGCCAGAGACGCTGATTAAAGTCGATCTTTCAAGCTCGCCGCTGACCAATGACATGGTGCATAATCGCTGGCACCCGGAGATTCCGATGGTGGCCAAGGTCAAGCCCGGCGACGATTTCATTCTGGAATGTTATGACTGGACCGGCGGGTTCATCAAGAATAACGACAGCGCCGATGATGTGCGCGATGTGGATTTGTCCACCGTGCATTATCTCTCTGGCCCGATCGAGGTGGAAGGCGCTGAGCCGGGCGATCTGCTGGTGGTCGATTTTCTCGATATCGGCGTGCTGCCCGGCCATGAATGGGGGTTTAACGGGTTTTTCTCCAAGCAGAATGGCGGCGGGTTTTTGACCGATCATTTTCCGCTCGCGCAAAAATCGATCTGGGACATCAAGGGCATGTTCACGAGCTCGCGCCATATTCCAGGCGTAAGCTATGCCGGGCTGATCCATCCCGGCTTGATTGGCTGCCTGCCGGATGCCGACATGCTGGCGGCCTGGAATAAGCGCGAGGCGGCGCTGATTGCCACCAACCCCACGCGCGTGCCGGGCCTGGCCAACCCGCCTTATGCCCCGACGGCGCATATGGGCCGCATGAGCGGGCCTGCGCGCGACAAGGCCGCGGCCGAAGGGGCGCGCACCGTGCCGCCGCGCGAGCATGGCGGGAATTGCGACATCAAGGATCTCTCACGCGGGGCGCGGGTTTACTTCCCGGTTTATGTGAAGGGGGCGGGCTTGTCGGTGGGCGATCTGCATTTCAGCCAGGGCGATGGCGAGATTACCTTTTGCGGCGCGATCGAGATGCCGGGCTTCATTCATCTGGGCATTCATTCGCTGATCAAGGGCGGCATGGCGAAATACGGGATCAAGAACCCGATCTTCAAGCCAAGCCCGATCAAGCCCAATTACCAGGATTATCTGATCTTCGAGGGGATCTCGGTGGATGATGCGGGCGAGCAGTATTATCTGGACGTGTTCACCGCCTATCAGCAGGCTTGTTTGAACGCGATCAATTATCTCACCAAATTCGGCTATTCGCGTGCCCAGGCTTATTCCATTCTCGGCACCGCGCCGGTGCAGGGGCATATTTCAGGCATTGTGGACGTGCCCAATGCCTGCGCGACCTTGTACCTGCCGACCGAGATTTTCGAGTTCGACATCAACCCCACCGCCGCCGGGCCGGCCAAGATTATCACCGGCGGGGTGGATCTGCCAATTTCGCCGGATAAGTGAGGCCGCATGCCGATTTACGATTATCTGTGCGATGCGTGCGGGCCGTTCACGGCGCTGCAACCCATGTCGGCCTATGAGGCCGACATGAATTGCCCCGAATGCGGGGGTGCCGCGCCGCGGGCCTTGCTGAGCGTGCCGCATTTCGCGGTTATGGATGCGGGACGGCGTAAGGCGCATGCGCTGAATGAGCGTAACGCCCATATGCCCGCGACCAGTGCCGGCACCGGGCGGCATCCGCGCGGCTGTGCGTGCTGCAAGCCCGCGGGCAAACGCCAGGCTGATGCGCCGGCCGCGATGAAAACGGCAACCGGCCCCAGGCCCTGGATGATCAGCCACTAACTCCGTAAGACAGGGCCATGAAAAAACCGGCGCGGGGCAACCCTGCGCCGGTTTGCGTTGGCGGCTGGTTTATTCAGCCGCTTTTGTCAGGCTGTCTGCGTGCGGGATGCCCTCGATCGGGCATTCCGCCGTGCCCAGCGTGGTGCGGGTTATGGCTTCCACCTTGGCGCGCGTGGCTTCGGGGTCGGTCACCCATTCACGGTAAAAATCGAACGGGCAGACCGCCATGCCGGGCTGATTCTCGCGCGAATTGAGCATGCCCGTATAGCCGCGATGCAGAAGCTTGAAGAGATGGTTTTGCGATTGCAGATTCTTGCGCGCATCGCGGATGAGGAATTTGGACAGGGCCGCGTATTGGATGCCGTAATCCTCCTCGCCGCATTCGCCGAGCGTACGGCCATCAAACCCGATGATGGCGGAATGGCCGAAATAGGAATACACGCCGTCAAACCCCGTGGCGTTGGCCACCGCCACATAAACATTATTGGCCCAGGCCATGGTTTTGGCCATGAGCACCTGCTGCTCCTTGGCCGGGTACATATAGCCCTGGCAACGCACGATCAGCTCCGCCCCCTTCATCGCGCAATCGCGCCAGATTTCGGGGTAATTGCCGTCATCGCAGATGATGAGGCTGAGTTTGAGCCCTTTGGGGCCTTCCGTCACATAGGTGCAGCCGCCGGGATACCAGCCCTCGACTGGCACCCAGGGCATGATCTTGCGGTATTTCTGCACGATCTCGCCTTGATCGTTGATCAGCACCAGCGTGTTGTAGGGTACTTTATTGGGGTGGTCTTCGTGCCGCTCGCCGGTGAGGGAGAATACGCCCCAGACCTTGGATTTGCGGCAGGCGGCGGCGAAAATCTCGGTTTCCGCGCCAGGGATGGTGGCGGCGGTTTCCATCATCTCGCCGGGATCATACATGATCCCTTGCGTGGAATATTCCGGAAAGACGACAAGATCGAGCCCGGGCAGACCAAGCTTCATACCCGGAATCATGTCGGCGATCTTTTGCGCGTTCTCCAGAACCTCGGCCTTGGTGTGCAGGCGGGGCATTTTGTAGTTGACGACGGCAACGCCGACCGTATCGGCGCTGCTGGAAATATCTCCGTGCAGCATGAAAAAGCCCTTTCTTTGGCAAGATAAATGAAAAAGCCGGGCACCTGGTGGCGCCCGGCCGCAAGAGGGAGATGTTAGTGGTTGAGATCAGCCGGTGTGCCGTAAGAGAGCGCCGGCTCGGCGTGGGGTTTCTTGCACTCATCATGGCAGGCGGAATCGAGCGAGCAGCAGAGCGAGCAGATATTACCCTTATGGAAGGGGCAGCCTGTCATGTCCTGCTTTTCATATTCAAAGCCGCAGGCCACGCAATTCATCGTGTCGTGATGCACGCCGGCATGATAGTTGGCGTCACGCGCGATGTAGTATTTGCCCTTGGTGACGATTGCGATAACCGGCGAAAGGATGAAGGCCACACCAAGTGCTATGAAGGCGGAATAGGCTTGCGCATATTCACCAAAGGCGCCGAAGAAGGCGAGCACCGAGATGGTCGAGGCGATCATCATGGAGCCAAAGCCGACCGGGTTGAAGTTGAACAGATGCGCGCGCTTGAACTCAACATAAGACGGGCTGAGCTTGAGGATGGGCTTGTTGATGACGAGATCGGCCGTGACCGCGCCGATCCAGGCCACCGCCACGTTGGAGTAGAAGCCGAGAATGTGCCCGAGGAACGAGAACATGTTCAGCTCCATCAATGTGAGCGAGATGCCGACATTGAAGAAGATGTACACAACGCGGCCCGGATGCGCGTGCAGCAGGCGTGAGAAGAAATTAGACCAGGAGAGCGAGCCGGAATAGGCGTTGGTGACGTTGATCTTGATCTGCGAGAGAATGACGAAGAAGGTGGCGACGCTGATGGCGGCGAAACCCGCCCCCAAAATATAAGTGAAGCCGGCATGGTACATCTGGATTGGCTCATTGGCCTTGGCCAGGGGCGTGCCGTGCGCAACCGCAACCGAGGCAAAGAACGAGCCCATGAGCTGCTTGGCCGCCCCCAGAATCACCCAGCCCGGGCCAGCACCGAGCACGGCGAGCCACCAGCCAAAGGAGCTTTTTTTGGTTTTATCCGGCATGAAGCGCAGATAATCCGCCTGCTCGCCGATTTGCGCGATGAGCGAGAGCGCGATGCCAGCGGCCGAGCCGAACAGAAGCGGGTTGAAGCCCGAGCCGCTGGGCGAGGAGCCCGCAAAGCTGGTCCAGTTGGAGATGGCGTGCGGGTCGATCGCCAGTACCGCGATGGGCGGGGCGAAGAGCAGGGTGAGCCAGATTGGTTGGGTCCAGACCTGCAGCTTGGAGAGCAGCGTCATGCCGAAGGCAACCAGCGGAATGATCATCAGCGAGCCGATGGCATAACCAATGGGCAGCGGGATGCCGAAATAAAGATTGAAGGCCTGCGCCATGATCGAGCCTTCAAGGGCGAAGAAGATGAAGGTGAACGAGGCGTAGATGACCGAGGTGATGGTGGAGCCGAGATAGCCAAAGCCCGCCCCGCGGGTCAGCAGATCGACATCGACATTATATTTGGCGCAGTAATAGGCAATGGGAATGCCGGTGAGGAAGATGATGGTGGCGGCCGCGATAATGCCCCAGAACGCGTTGGTGAAGCCATATTGCACGGCGAGCGAGCCGCCAATGGCCTGGTCGGCGAGATAGGCGATGCCGCCAAGCGCCGCCGAGAACACCGCGTATTGCGACCAGGTGCGAAAGCTCTTGGGCGCATAGCGTAGGGAGTAATCCTCGAACACCGGGTTGGAGACGAGCTTGTTGAATTTCCGTCGCGGCGGGCCGCTGCTGGTGGCCGGATTTGTTGTAGACATGATAACCTCCTAGGCGCTGAACGCGTGAATGTGCCGTGGCCGTGTTGGGGCGTTTCTTTACGGACACATTCACCGGTGAGGCGCATACTTGGGAATAAGGCGGTTACCGGGGGGGATGCGGTATTCTACGTATAAGCCGGGCTGAGGCGGATGGCTGGCTCGTCCGCGCCCAGGAACGGGGCGAGCAGGGCGGCGGCGGTGTCCGCCCAGGCGGGCGGGGTAAAGCCCGTGGCGATGCGCGCGCTTAAAGCGGCGACCGGTGTGGGGTTTTCGATCCAGCCGCGGATCAGCTCATAGGCGCTGTTCAGATCGTCCGGGTCGAAATAACCGCAGAACGCGCCGCCCGCCTCGGGGATGGAAGCGCGCATCGAGGCCGCCACGGGCTTGCCGAAACAAAGCGATTCCGTGACCGGCAGACCCCAGCCCTCATACAGGGAGGGGAACAGCGTGAACAGACAATGCTGGTACAGGCTGGCCAGATCGGTATCCGAGGGCTGGTCGATAAAGCGGATCTTGCCGTTCAGGTAATTGGCGTTGGCGAGCTGCTGCATCAGATCGGCGGTCAGCCAGCCAACCTTGCCCGCGAACACCAAGGTAGGCACGAGGTCGGGCGGGCAGGTGGCCAGCAGGCGGCGCCAGACGCGCAACATGCCGGCGTGATTCTTGCGCGCCTCTATGGTGCCGACCATCAGCACATAAGGCCCGCGCAGGAGCGGCGGCAGAAAGCTGCGCGCCTGGCACATGGCGCCTCCTGCCGGCAGCACCACGCAAGGCGGGACGTGTTTGCCCCGGCGGGCGAGGCTGGCGGCAAGATCCTGCGCCGTGTTCTGCGAGACCGCGAACATAAGATCGGCGCGCGGGACCGCGCCGTCCAGCCACAAATCAAAATCCCGGACCATGGAGGCCGTACACCATTCGGGGAACAGATCGGGGATCATGTCATGCGCGAGGAAAGCAAGGCCGGCGCCGCGCTGGGCCAGGGAGTCGAGAAAAGCGGGATCGTACGGGCGCTCCCACGAGGCGCCGAGATTGAGCAGCCAGTCGCCCGGGCCAAATTCGATGGCTGGGCCGTTCGTATCGAACACATGCCCGCCTAAGCGGGCGGCACCGGGGCGGGTGCGCGCCAGATCGGACAAGGCGGTCCGCGCCAGATCCCGCGTACTTCGCAGCCCCGCCCCGCCCGCGCGCAGCATGGCGCCAAGCGGCAGCCGGTAGCGTGGCGCCACATGCCGGGCCACCCCAGACCAAGGCCGGGCTTTGTGCCGCGGTGGGGCGGATGCTGCTGGCGCGCGCTCGGCCAGGGCGCGGATGCCCGATTCCAAAGCCGGGAAATGCACGCGCCTGAACTGGCCGCTGGCGGTGCGCCGGCAAAACCCAACCTCGCCATGGGGCCCGGCCAGACGCAGGGCCGCGCCGCATGTCTCGAAACTGAAGCGCTGAATGCCCGTGGGGCGCGACGCGCTTTGGAAGAAACGAATCAGATCCTCGACGTCGAGCCAGATGGTCATGTGCCGGAAGCTCCCCCCAACCACAGGTTGTCACGGTAAAGCTTTTGTTTGCTAATTTAAAGTGGTGGCGTTTAAAATTTCCATGGGCCCGCGCGTTGCCCCAATGCGGTGCCTCGCGCTAGCGTGCGGCGCATGAAACAGCGGATATTCCCGGCCCTGATGATGCTGGCGCTGATCGCGCCGCCAACATATGCAGCCAGCCTGCCGGCGCGCGCGCCGGGATTGTGGAAAAGTGTCACCACGGTGCTTGGGGCCAATGGCCAGCCCATGGCTGGGGCGGGCCATGTGGTGACGGTGAGTTGTGTTGACGCGCTGACCGACCATAAATTTTTCATGGACGATGCCAGTGCGTGTTCCAGCTTGAAGCTTTCAGGTGCCGACGGACATTACAAGATCGAGGGCACGTGCCAGCGCCAGGGGCGGCCCGCTAAAATCAGCGAGACGCTGGATTATGTGGGTGCCAAGGCGGTGACATTGTCGGCGCGGCTGGTTGATGGCGGGCAGAGCATGACCGTGACCTCGAAGCTGAGCTGGCAGGGGGCCTGCCTGCCGGGGATGAACCCTGGCGATATCGGCATCATCGCGCATGGCGTGTTCCACAAGGCCGGGAATATCGAGGATCAGAATCATTAGCCGCAAGCCGGCGCTGGGCGACATAATGGGCCGCGAGATCGGCGATCTCGCGCTGATGACCATGCTTGGCTTTTCATCCGGTCTGCCATTTCTGCTCTCGGGCTATACGCTCAGCATGTGGCTCTCCACCGCGCATCTGGGGTTGGAGGTGATTGGGCTGACCGCCAATCTGGGCTTGCCTTATCTGCTGAAATTCTTGTGGGCGCCGGTGTTTGATGAGGTGCGGCCCCTGTTTTTAGGGCGCCGGCGCGGCTGGCTGTTGCCGGTGCAGGCGGCGTTGATCGCCTGTATCGTGGGGTTGGGACTCTCTAACCCGGTGGCGCATGTCTGGCGCACGCTGGGGCTGGCCGCCGCGGTCGCTTTTTGTTCGGCAAGCCAGGATATTCTCATTGATGCCTGGCGTATCGAGAGTTTCGCGCCCCGGCTGCAGGGCATGGCGCTGGCCTGCGAGATTTGGGGTTACCGGGTGGCGGCGCTGATCTCGGGTGCGGGGGCGATTGCGCTTTCGGCCCATATTGGCTGGCATAAGGCGTTTTTGCTGATGGCGGCGCTGGGGCTGGTGGGGCCCGTTGCGGTGCTGCTGGCGCGCGAGCCGGTGGTGACGCGCGCGGTGATGGCCAAAACCGGCCTGCGCGCGCGGCTGGGAATGGCGGTGTGGGCGCCGCTGGGCGAGTTTTTGGCGCGGCGCGGGGCGGTGCTGGTCATCGCCTTCATCGTGCTGTTTCGCTTGGGCGAGGCGCTGGCCGGGGTGATGCTGCCGCCTTATTATGTGCATCTTGGCTTCAATCGTAACGCCATTGCCTTGGCCACGGGGCCAGCTGCCTTGCTGGCGGCGCTGGCCGGGGCGGGTTTGGGTGGCGTGCTGGTGGCGCGGCTTGGCATGGGCCGCGCGCTGGTGGTGAGCACCTTGTTCCAGACCCTGGTGATGGCGATGTATCCGGCGCTGGGGCTGTTTCCGGGCCATGCGTCCATGCTGGTGGCGACCTCGCTGGTGGAATCCTTTGCCGGCACGCTGGCTTATGCCGCGTTCCTCACCTACCTCTCCAGCCTGTGCGATCCTGAACATACGGCCACGCAATATGCGCTGCTCTCCTCGCTCTCGCCGTTGGCGCTGCATACGGTGGGCGGCGTGTCCGGCGTGTTGGCGGACTGGTTTGGCTTCATCCCCTTCTTCGTGTTCACCACCCTGGCGACCTTGCCCGCCCTGGGCGTGATGCTGGTGATTTTGCGCCGCTACCCGCCCGCACCACGGCGCGAGGTGCTTACGCAAGCCGCCGGATGTTAGCGCCCGGGTGGGGGCGGTTTTCATCTTTTCTTCATGACTTGAGACAAATCATGTCCGTGCCCATATTGGCTTGGCAAGGTTTTCGTCGCCTATATGAGGGGCGGAACTTGGCGTTGCCTTTTTTAAGGGACGGATAAGGGAGCTAAAAGATGGATTTTGAGAAGTTTACCGAGCGGGCGCGCGGATTCGTGCAAGCGGCGCAGACCATCGCCATGCGCGAATATAACCAGCAGGTCACGCCCGAGCATCTGCTGAAGGCGTTTTTGGACGATGAGGACGGGGCCGCGAGCGGGTTGATCCGCATGGCGGGTGGCGATCCGGCGGCGGCCAAGCAGGCCGTGGACGCGGCTGTTGCGAAAATTCCCAAAGTGCAGGGCGCTGGTGCGGGCCAGCCTAATGTAACGCCAGACTTGGTGCGCGTGCTCGATGCCGCGCAGCAGGCGGCGACAAAGGCGGGCGACAGTTTTGTGGCGCAGGATCGGCTGCTGGTGGCGCTGGCGGCATCCGACACGCCAGCCGGGCGGGCGCTGAAGGGGGCGGGCGTGTCCGCCCAGGCGCTGGAGCGCGCGGTGAGCGAGATGCGCAAAGGCCGCAAGGTGGATAGCGCCACGGCGGAGCAACAATTCGATGCGCTGAAGAAATATGCGCGCGATGTGACCGCGCTGGCGCGCGAGCAGAAGCTGGATCCGGTGATCGGGCGCGATGAGGAAATTCGCCGGACCATTCAGGTGCTGGCGCGCCGGACCAAGAATAATCCGGTGCTGATCGGCGAGCCGGGGGTGGGTAAGACCGCCATTGTGGAAGGGCTGGCGCTGCGCATTGTGAATGGAGACGTGCCTGAATCGCTGCGCAATAAGCGGGTGCTGTCGCTCGACCTTGGCGCGCTGGTGGCGGGGGCGAAATTCCGCGGCGAGTTCGAGGAACGGCTGAAGGCGGTGCTGAAGGAGATCGAGGCCGCCGAGGGCGAGGTGATTCTGTTCATCGATGAGATGCACACGCTGGTGGGGGCGGGCAAGGCGGATGGGGCGATGGATGCCTCTAACCTGCTCAAGCCCGAGCTGGCGCGCGGCGCGCTGCATTGCGTGGGCGCGACCACCCTGGATGAATACCGCAAGCATGTGGAGAAAGACGCGGCCCTTGCCCGGCGCTTCCAGCCCGTGTTCGTGGATGAGCCGTCGGTGGGCGATACCATCTCCATCCTGCGCGGGATCAAGGAGAAATACGAGCTGCATCATGGTGTCAGGATTGCTGATGCGGCGCTGGTCGCGGCGGCGACATTGTCCAACCGCTACATCACCGACCGGTTTTTGCCCGATAAGGCGATTGACCTTGTGGATGAGGCGGCTTCGCGCCTGCGCATGCAGGTGGACAGCAAGCCCGAGGCCCTGGACGAGCTGGACCGGCGGCTGATTCAGCTGAAGATCGAGCGTGAGGCGTTGCGCAAGGAGACCGATGCGGCCAGCCGCGACCGGCTGGAGAAGCTGGAGCAGGAACTGGCGGCGCTGGAAGAGGAATCCGGCGAGATGACCGCGAAATGGCAGGCCGAGAAGGCGCAAATCGCGGATGTGCAGAAGGTGAAGGAACAGCTTGACCAGGCGCGCAACGATGTGGAGGTGGCGCAGCGTAAGGGTGATCTCGCCCGGGCATCCGAGCTGCTTTATGGGCGGATCCCGGAGCTTGAGAAGCAACTGGCCACGCAGCAGGACGGCCATATGCTCAACGATGCGGTAACGGAAGAGCAGATTGCCGCCGTGGTATCGCGCTGGACCGGCGTGCCGGTAGAGAAGATGTTGGAAGGCGAGCGCGCCAAGCTGCTGCATATGGAGGATAATCTGCGTGCGCGCGTGGTGGGGCAGGAGGCGGCGCTGGTTGCCGTGTCCAACGCCGTGCGGCGCGCGCGGGCCGGGTTGCAGGATCCGGGACGGCCGATTGGCAGTTTCCTGTTCCTGGGGCCGACCGGTGTGGGTAAGACCGAGCTGACCAAGGCCCTGGCGGAATTTTTGTTCGATGATGAACGGGCGATGGTGCGCATCGACATGAGCGAATTCATGGAGAAACACGCCGTCTCCCGGTTGATTGGCGCGCCGCCCGGCTATGTGGGTTACGATGAAGGCGGCGTGCTGACCGAGGCCGTGCGCCGGCGGCCCTATCAGGTCATCCTGTTCGACGAGGTCGAGAAAGCGCATGAAGATGTGTTCAACGTGCTGCTTCAGGTGCTCGATGATGGGCGGCTGACCGATGGGCAGGGGCGGACGGTGGATTTTAAGAACACCATCATCGTGCTGACCTCCAATTTGGGCAGTGACATTCTGGCCGCCCAGGCCGAGGGCGAGGATGTGCGCATGGCCGAGGCCGGGGTGATGGCGCGGGTTCGCGAGCATTTCCGGCCCGAATTCCTCAACCGGCTGGATGAGATCGTGCTGTTCCGCCGCCTGCAACGCGCGGATATGGAGGCAATCGTGACGATTCAGCTGCGGAATCTGGAGCGGCTGCTCGCGGACCGGAATATGCGGGTCGAGCTGGACCAGAGTGCCCGCGACTGGCTGGCGAATGCCGGGTACGATCCCGTTTATGGCGCCAGGCCCTTGAAGCGGGTGATCCAGCGCAACCTGCAGAACCCGCTGGCCGGGCTGATATTGGAAGGCGCGGTCAAGGAGGGGGAGACGGTGAATATCTCCGGCTCCGATGCCGGACTGGTGATCGCCGGACATCTGGCCGAAGCCGCGTAAAGATAAAAAACACCCCGGGAGATTTCCGGGGTGTTTTTTTAAGGTGTTGTTTTTGTTTGGTTTTGTGGGGTTTGGTAGCATTGTCTTCGTTATGCAAAAAATGCATGACGATCATGTTGCGTTGCAAAAAGCGGTGGTTTTGCCGGGAAAGCCGCAGTCCGCCTGAAAAAAGCCGGGGTGAGGGGGGTGAAAAAAGACGATGAGCCTGCGTTGACAGGTGGGGTCAGTCAGACGTAGAAGCCGCTCCACGCTTTGACGCGGACGGCGCTTCCCGAAAGGTACCGGAAACGGTGCCTTTTATGTTTCGCCAGAAAGGTTGAAGCAAAGACTTTGTTATTTGACAATTATATAGGCTGGGAAGGGATACGCTGGTGGCGTTTCGGTTTCTTGTGGTTGGGTTTTTTGGCCTGGCTGTGGGGAGCTTCTGGTTCGTTTGGACTGGGTCTTGGATTGGTGGATGGTTTATTCTGTTCACTGATGTCGTGATGAAGCGTTGTGGTGTATTTCTTTTGATTTACGTACAGAACGCTTTGAATTTTGTGTACCTGACTATTGAGGTACGCGACCGACATGTGAGCGGGAATTCGTTTTGTTTGATGTCAGTGATGACTGAGAACGGGATGAACTTGAGAGTTTGATCCTGGCTCAGAGCGAACGCTGGCGGCATGCTTAACACATGCAAGTCGCACGGTCAGCAATGGCAGTGGCGGACGGGTGAGTAACACGTAGGAATCTA
>JAKBBM010000068.1 GCA_021808545.1 Pseudomonadota bacterium
CTGTTTACCCCCATGACCTACCCTGCCGCGTACGGCTTCATCCCCGGCACCTTGGCAGATGATGGCGATCCCGCCGATGCGTTGGTTTTGTTGCCCACCGCCGTGGTGCCTGGCGCCGTTATTCGCTGCCGTCCGATCGGACTGCTGCAAATGGAAGACGAATCGGGACAGGATGAAAAAATCGTCTGCGTGCCGCACGACAAGGTGCATCCGCAATATACGGACATCAACGAGGTCGCGCAGCTCCCCGCCATCACCCGCGATGTCATCAAGCATTTCTTCGAGCATTATAAGGATCTCGAGAAAGGCAAATGGGTCAAGATCACCGGCTGGGCCGACCGCGCCGCCGCCGAGGCCGCAATTTCCGCAAGTCTGGTGCGCGCCGCCAAATAAACCAAAAAAGGGGGCGCAACGCCCCCTTTTTTATGCCAGACGGTACCGCGCCCGGGCCAACACATCTTCGGCCAAAGCGCGCGTGACCTCCGCCATACCCGCTACCGTGGCCCACACCACGAGACGGCTGAAAAAAGGCGCAGCCCCCACGGCCCTGTCCCTAAAAATCTGCATCAGCGCCGCCGCCGCCGAACTCCGTCCCGCACAGCATAAACAGCCCGGCACATGGCCGGACGGAGCAGAGGTAAACAGCAGCACATAAGCCCCTTCGGGGATCGGCAGCCCCTGCTCTACCAATACGGCGTCACCCGCTTGCGGCGCTTGGCCAAATAGCACGGGAATGCGTGAATCCTTACCCATCATCTGGACATGGGGATATTGCCGTGTATCTGACAAGTCATGTCACGTCCTCATCTGCTCAATGCCCTGTCCTCAACCGTGCTGCTTTGCGATGGCGGCATGGGATCACGCGTCCAGGCCCTGACCCTGGATATTGAAAAAGATTTCTGGGGCAAGGAAAACTGTACTGAAATCTTGAATCTCTCCCGGCCTGACCTCGTGCGCGAGATTCATCGCGACTATTTCGCCGCCGGGTCAGACATGGTGCAGACCAACTCCTTTGGCGGCTCCCCCGTTACGCTGGGGGAATTCGAGCTTGAGGATAAAGCCTTCGAAATCAACAAAATCGCCGGGGAATTGGCGCGGGAAGCCGCCGAGAGTTTCGCTGACGGCCGGCATCGTTGGGTTGTGGGCTCAATTGGGCCGGGCACCAAGCTGCCGAGCCTTGGCAATATTGCCTACGACCCGCTGGAAGAGGCCCTGTTTGCTCAGGCCAAGGGGCTGATCGCCGGCGGGGTGGACGCCTTTCTGATCGAAACCTGCCAAGATACGCTGCAAATTAAGGCCGCCGTTAACGGCGCCAAGCGCGCCAAGGCGGCCGCCGGCAGCGATATTCCCATTTTCGTTCAGGTCACGGTTGAAACCACCGGCACGCTGCTGGTGGGGCCCGACATTGCCACCGCGGCCGCGGTCATCCATGCGCTGGATGTGCCGCTGATGGGCCTGAACTGCGCCACCGGCCCGCAGGAAATGGCCGAGCATGTCCGCTGGCTGTCCCAAAACTGGCCGGGCAAGATTTCCGTGCAGCCCAATGCCGGTTTGCCGGAACTGGTTGATGGCCAAACCCACTATCCCCTGGGCGGGGCCGAAATGGCCAGCTGGGTCGAGCGTTTCGTGGTCGAGGATGGGGTTAATCTAATCGGCGGCTGTTGCGGCACCTCCATCCCGCATATCGAGGCGTTGGATGCGATGCTGAAAAAGCTCGGTGCGCCGCGCCCAGCCCCAATTGCGCGTAAATTCCATTGGGTTCCCTCCGTCGCGAGCCTTTATTCATCTGTGCCGCTGCGGCAGGAAAACGCTTATTTTTCCATCGGCGAACGCTGCAATGCCAATGGCTCCAAAAAATGGCGTGAGCTGCAGGAGACAGGCGACTGGGATGGCTGCGTGGCGATGGGCCGCGAGCAGGTGGCCGAAGCCTCCAACGCGCTCGATATCTGCACCGCCTTTGTGGGGCGCGACGAAAGTGCGGAGATGAAGGAGGTCATCACCCGCTTCACCTCATCCGTCAACGCGCCTCTGGTTATCGATTCCACCGAAACCCCGGTGATCGAGGCCGCCCTGAAGCTGCATGGCGGCAAGCCCATCATCAACTCGATCAATTTCGAGGATGGCGAGCAGCACGCCGCCGACCGCCTGACTCTGGCCAAGAAATTCGGCGCGGCGGTGATCGCGCTGACTATCGATGAAGTGGGCATGGCCAAAGCGCCAGAGGACAAGCTGCACATTGCCAAACGGCTGGTGGAATTTGCCTGCACCCAATACGGCCTACCGCAATCGGATCTGCTGATCGACCCGCTGACCTTTACCATCGCCACGGGTAACGAGGATGACCGCAAGCTCGGCCTGTGGACATTAGAGGGGATCCGCCTGATCCGCGACGCCTTCCCCGACATCCAGATCATTCTGGGGCTCTCCAATATCTCGTTCGGCCTCAACCCAGCCGCGCGCGCGGTGCTTAACTCCGTCTTCCTGGATCATGCGGTAAAGGCCGGAATGACGGGGGCAATCGTGCATGTCAGCAAAATCCGCCCGCTGCACATGATCGACCCCAAAGAGGTCAAGGTTTGCGAGGATCTGATTTATGATCGCCGCACGGAAGACTATGACCCGCTGCAAAAGCTGCTGGAAATATTCGCCGGACGCAAAGCCGCTGACGCCACGGCTAAAAAGCGCGCCGAAACGCCCGAAGGGCGGCTGAAAGACCGGATTGTGGATGGCGACCGCAAGGGGCTGGATGAAGATCTGGCCGAAGCGCTCAAAACCCATGAGCCCCTCGACATTATCAACAACATCCTGCTCGATGGCATGAAGGTAGTGGGCGAGCTGTTCGGCGCTGGCAAAATGCAATTGCCCTTCGTGCTGCAATCGGCCGAGACGATGAAAGCCGCCGTGGCTTACCTGGAGCCGCTGATGGAACGGATGGATGGTGAGGAAAAAGGCACCATCGTGCTCGCCACGGTCAAAGGCGATGTGCACGATATCGGCAAAAACCTCGTCGATATCATCCTGACCAACAACGGCTATAAGGTCGTCAATCTGGGCATTAAAGTCCCGCTTGCGGACATGGTGAGCGCCGCCCGGGAGCATCGTGCGCATGCCATTGGCATGTCCGGCCTGCTTGTGAAATCAACCGTGGTGATGCGCGAGAATCTGGAGGAAATGTCCCGCCAGGGGCTGGAGATTCCGGTCCTTCTGGGTGGGGCCGCACTCACCCGCAATTATGTCGAGGATGATTGCGTAGCCGCCTATGAATCCGGCCGCGTGGCCTATGCCCGCGATGCGTTCGATGGCCTGCATCTGATGAATAAAATCACCAGCCAGGAGTTGGATAATTATCTCGCCGCCCTGCAAACCAAACGCCAGGGCAAGGCGCGCAATACCCGGCGCAAGCTTGGCCAGGCTGAAGACAAGGCTTTCGCGCCCGTGGATCTTCCCACGGTGCAAGCCAGGCGGCGGCGGCTGAATGCCGACGAGCCAGCGCTTGAGCCCCCCTTCTGGGGCAGCCGGATTATCGAAGCCGCGCCCAAGGCCATTATCCCCTTCATCAATGAGCGCTCGCTCTTCCAGTTCCAATGGGGATTCCGCAAACAGGGCAAATCATTAGAGGAATTTCTGAGCTGGGCGCGCCAGGAATTGCGCCCCGTGATGAAGCGCATGCTCGATTTGTGCGAGGCGGAACAGATTCTCAAACCCCAAGCCGTATATGGCTATTGGAAAGCCGCCGGCCAGGGCAACGACCTCATCCTGTTTGCCGAGGATGGCACAACCGAGGTTGCGCGCTTTGCCCTGCCCCGCCAGCCTAAGCAGGATGGCGACTGCATCGCCGATTTTTTCCCCGATGTGGACGATACGGCCCGCGGGGTTATCGGCCTGCAGGCGGTTACGATGGGCGAACGCGCATCAGACGTCGCCCGCGCCTGGTTCGAAGCCAACCGCTACCAGGATTATCTGTATCTGCACGGTATTTCGGTGGAAATGGCCGAGGCGCTGGCCGAATACACGCATAAGCGCATTCGTGCCGAACTTGGCTTTGCGGCAGAGGATGACCGCGACATGGACAAGCTGCTCCAGCAACATTATCGCGGCTCGCGCTATTCTTTTGGCTATCCCGCCTGCCCTCGTTTGGAAGACCAAGCCCAGCTTTTGCGCCTTTTGGAGGCCGAGCGGATCGGCATTTCACTCTCAGACGAATTCCAACTCCACCCCGAACAATCAACCAGTGCAATTGTCGTGCTCAACCGCCACGCAAAATACTTTTCCGTCTAAAGCCCCCTTGCAATAAGATGATTTTTCAACAAAAAGTTGTTTATTACGACAATAATCGGCCGCTTGGTTGTTTTTTGACTTCCGTCATAGCAATCGCGCGGCACGAAAGTTTATTTTTATTTTAGATAAGGGATTAGCGGAACAAATGGATACGGAGACAGGAGCGCTCCAACTTGAGCGTCATTTTGAGCTTTCGCCCGGCTTTCTGATTCGCCGGCTGCATCAAATCCATATTTCTTTGTTCGCTGAAGAATGCGCGGGCTTCGATGTAACCCCCGTCCAG
Organism: Pseudomonadota bacterium; assembly: GCA_021808545.1. Taxonomy (GTDB): domain Bacteria; phylum Pseudomonadota; class Alphaproteobacteria; order Acetobacterales; family Acetobacteraceae; genus Acidocella. The sequence goes on from JAKBBM010000068.1 coordinate 4,562, forward strand.
TATAGTGTTTTATCTGTTATCAACGCCCAGCCCGGCATGGACCAATCCGCCATTGCCGAGGAAATTGGCGTGGATCGGGCAACATTGGCTAATGTTGTGGCCAGGCTGGAGGCAGGCGGTCTTCTGCGCCGTACCATCAGCCGCCTAGATCGGCGGCAAAAATTATTAAGCCTAACCCAACGGGGGAAAAATCTTCTGGTCAAAATGCAAGAACCAGTACAGCGTGCCCACGCCCGGACTATTGAACCGCTCGCCGCAAAAGACCGCGAGAAATTTCTTAACCTTCTGATTCAGCTTGTGGATGGCGGCAACGAATATGGCCGTGTAAAACTGCGCCTGCGTTAGAAACGCTCATCCCTTACACGGCGAAGGCGGAATGCCCAGCTTCGTTAGCTTTCCGGTCATTTCAAAGTCTCCAAAATCGAGAACCATACCAGTCCCCACGCCATTCTCGAAATAGCGTATGCGCGTACGGAAATCCGGGATTTCATCCTTATTCGTACGCGGAAAAAACGCAATATCGACATTCGTGCTGGGGATATCGTTCAACACCGGCCACGTTGTTTTTTCTGGCCCGTGATGCGCCAGAATACCAACGAATGTCGCCTGGGCACCAGCTGTTGTTGTGCCATCGAACAAAAGCGGCGCGATGAATTTTTTGCCTTCGCGCCCAGCAGCCAGCATGGCTTCGGTATGCGCCATGGGAAAGAGCGTCCCCGGCGGCAAATATACAACCTTCCCCGCAGGCACGGTATAATGAACAATTCCCGCATCGTTCTGGCCTGTATGAATGGCGGTACCTTCATCATCTATCTTTGATTTGCCGCCATTATCCCGCTCGCTCACGGAAAAAGTGAAACGCTTTCCGTTCTTGCTCTCCCATGTCACATAATTGGTCATTGATTGGCTGAGCGTCCCATCCACATTGCGCACAATCAGGGTCATATGCTGGGTTGTTCCCCAGCCGGTACAACCATCCACAATCTTAAAGCTCATCTGCCCGGTGGCGCCGGTAATGTCATGGGTCCGCAATTTGGACAGGTTTAGCGTATAAAGCGCATCCTGGCCGGTTATACCCGCCGCCCAGGCCAAGCCAGGGAGCAACAAGGCGAAAAGAGCAAGGCCAATTTTCATAGCCGCATAATGCCGCGGCTGCGCTGCGCGTCAAACATCATCGCGCGCGCCGCCCCCGCCCCTTGCGCAAGGCCGGATCATAACCACCCCCGCCGGGGCCAAGAGGGACGGGCCCTTTGGGTTTAGACGGTGAACGCGGTACGGCCAGCACCGGTGCCAAGCCAAGCGCACGCGCTTCCAAACGCTTAATCTCATCTCGCAAACGGGCAGCTTCCTCAAACTCCAAATCCGCCGCGGCGGCGCGCATGCGCGTCTCCAACGCGGCGATTCCCGCCGCCAGATCCTTGCCGACAAATTCATCTATCCCGGCATCCTTTACAGGCGCCACGGTTACATAATCCTGCTCGAATACAGAGTGGATCACCTCGCCAATCTGCTTGCGCACGCTTTGCGGCGTAATGCCATGCGCCTCATTCCAAGCCATCTGCTTGGTTCTGCGCCGCGCGGTCTCATCCAGCGCCTGTTTCAGGCTCCGGGTTATTGTGTCGGCATAAAGGATCACTCGTCCATCCACATTGCGCGCGGCCCGGCCTATGGTTTGGATCAATGAGGTGACAGAGCGCAAAAACCCCTCCTTGTCGGCATCGAGAATAGCAACCAGCATGCATTCGGGAATATCGAGCCCTTCGCGCAGTAAATTGATGCCCACCAGAACATCATAAGCCCCCAGCCGCAGATCGCGGATAATCTCAATCCGCTCCAGCGTATCCACATCCGAGTGCAGATAGCGCACCTTCAGACCCTGCTCGCCCAGATATTCGGTCAGATCCTCGGCCATACGCTTGGTCAAGGTTGTCACCAGCACGCGCCCGCCTTTGGCGACCACATCGCGGCACTCGCCCAGCAGATCATCCACCTGCCGCTCCACGGGCCGAATTTCCGTCACCGGATCCACAAGCCCGGTCGGGCGGATAACCTGCTCGGCAAACACGCCCTGCGTACGCTCAAGCTCCCAAGGCCCAGGTGTTGCCGAAACAAATACGCTTTGGGGCCGGAAAGCCTCCCATTCCTCAAATTTCAGAGGCCGGTTATCGACACAGCTGGGCAAGCGGAACCCATATTCCGCCAGAATGGATTTGCGGGCGAAATCGCCTTTGAACATCCCCCCGATCTGGGGCACGGTTACATGGCTTTCATCCACCACGAGCAGCGCATTATCCGGCAGATACTCAAACAAGGTGGGCGGCGGTTCACCAGGATTACGGCCAGAGAGATAGCGCGAGTAATTCTCGATTCCCTTGCACGCACCTGTCGTTTCCATCATCTCGATATCGAAGGTCGTGCGTTGCAACAGCCGCTCCGCCTCCAACAGCTTACCCGCTTCGGTCAGTTCATCCAGCCGCGTCTTCAACTCTGTTTTAATGCGCGCAATCGCCTGTGTCAGGGTCGGGCGCGGGGTGACATAATGTGAGTTCGCATAGACCGAGATATGTTCAAGCTTTGCCGTCTGCTCACCCGTCAGCGGGTCAAACTCTGTGATGGCCTCTATCTCATCGCCAAACAGACTGACACGCCATGCCCGGTCCTCAAACTGGCTGGGGAAAATATCGACATTTTCTCCACGAATCCTGAATGAACCACGAGCAAAGGCCATATCATTGCGGCGATATTGCAAATCCACCAGCGCCTTGGTCAAATCATCGCGCTCAATGCGTCCGCCTGTCTCCAGCCGCACCACCATCTTGGAATAGGTCTCGACCGAGCCAATGCCGTAAATACAGGAGACGGAGGCGACAATAATCACATCTCCCCGCTCTAAAAGTGCTTGGGTCGCCGCATGGCGCATACGGTCGATCGTCTCGTTAATCGCGGAATCTTTTTCGATATAGGTGTCTGAACGCGGCACATAGGCTTCTGGCTGGTAGTAATCGTAATAGGAAACAAAATATTCCACCGCATTATCGGGGAAGAAGCTTTTCATCTCCGCATAAAGCTGTGCCGCCAATGTCTTGTTCGGCGCCAGCACCAAGGTTGGGCGCTGCACGGCCTCGATCACCTTGGCCATGGTGAAGGTTTTGCCAGAGCCGGTTACACCCAAAAGAACCTGATCACGCTCTTGCGCCGTGATTCCCTCAACCAATTGCCGGATGGCCTGGGGCTGATCGCCTGCCGGCTCATAATCTGAAACCACCCGCAAAGGCCGGCTGAGTTCACGCGGCGCGGGCTTTTCGGGGATAAAGGTCAAATGTCCCGGACGGTGCATGATGCTGGGCATGCACTACTATAGTGGGTGGACCGTACGTGGGAAAAGGGGCTTTTATTCCATACGATTTTTGATGAATTGCTCCATATCCTCAGCCAAAGCCGGGCCATAAGGCGTGGATAATTCAACATCCATGCCGGGCCGATACCCCAAGGCACGATCCCGGCCATCCATCTTCGCGCGATAGACGGCTTGATCCGCCTGGCGGACAAGGTCGAGCGGATTGCTTAAATCCTGCAATCCCGTGAAAGAGGTAGCACCACAGCTGACCGTCAGCCGTGCGCCTTCACCACCCGGATGCTGAATCCGTAAAGCGCGGACCTTGTCCAAAATTATCTCGGCCACGCGCAAAGCCCCGGCATGATCTGCCAACGGCAGCAATATCGCAATCTGTTCGCCTGAATAGCGCGCAACAACATCCCCTGCCCGGCGGGGAACGGATTTAACCACCTGGGCCACACGCCGCAACACTGCATCACCAGCTGCTTTTCCGTATTGCTCGTTATAAGAGCGGAAATGGTCCATATCCACCAGCACAAGCCCCAAAGGCGTATCGCTGCGCAGGGCACGCTTGAATTCAGCAACCAGGCTAGTATCAAACTGCCGGCGGTTATTAAGGCCAGTCAGCTGGTCCTCTTGGCTCATTTCCTTGAGTGCCGCATTAGCGCGCAATACCGCATCATTTGCATTGCGCATTTGCTCTTCGGCGAGTTTAAGGACTGTCTCGTCCAACATCACGCCCAGCACAAAATCATCATGCGACTGAACATATAGTTGTATATGCCGCCAAACCCCATCGGCACGGCGTAGCCGCGCACGCATTACACGGCTACCGCCTTCCGCCGTAATCACGGCCAAGCCAGCGGCTATATCCTTGCGGTTATCCTCATGAAAAGCGTTTAAAACCGAATCCAGGTCGGGTGAGAATTCTGCCGGGCTTACCCCATACAGCCGGAACATCCCCTCAGACCATTCCACAATTTTCTTGCCATTGCGGTGCAGGCGCCAAAAGCCCAACTCTGTCGCCTTGCCCGCCAACTCCGCCCATATGCGCAGGCACATGGCCTCCCGTGTCAGCTCGTCGCGCGCTTTGACCTTCCACCCACTTGGCCCACGGCGTAAACTAGTGCCTAACAGCCACAGGCTCATCACCATAATGACTTGGCCCAGAACCAATCCTCCCAACCAAACAGGATAAGTCAGCATCATTCCTATCCTTGCGGCCGTGGTGCAAGCGCGTCTGTAAATGCGAGATCGCGATAAGCACAAACCCGATCCCCGCCATACAATCGGGCATCGGCCAAGGCCGCGGCAGCACGGCGCGTCAATTCCAGGGGATTGTACAAATCGTCCATTCCGATAAAGGCCGCCGCGCCACAGCTTATCGTCAACAAACCTTCATCACGTCCGGCATCCGGTAATCCCAATGCCCGCACCGCATCCGCGATCTGTCCCGCCACACGCAAGGCCCCATCCGCATCGGCCAACGGCAGCAATACGGCAACCTCATTTTCACCATAACGGGCAACAATATCTCCCGTGCGGCGCGGCAGGGCTTGCACCGCCTGAGCCACGGTGCGCAGACATATATCGGCCTGCCGTCCGCCATAATGCATCGCATATTGATGGAACTGATCAATTTCCAAAATCACCAGTCCCAGGGGTTTCCGGCTACGTACCGCGCGCTTAAACTCATATCCCAAGCTGGTATCAAACTGCCGCCGATCCGCCAGCCCTGTCAGCGGGTCTTCCGCGGCTTCAACCGCGCCCGTATGCATGGGCGGACGCACCTCGGCCCGCTTAGGTTCGGTTACATCCACCATCACCCCATCCAAGGAGACCACGGCACTCAACCCATCCACGCGGGCACGGGCCCGCAAAATCACGTGGCGAACTTCTCCATCTAAACGGCGCAGCCGGGCGGCCGCTTCAAAATGCCCGCCATGCGCCGCCACTTCCTGCAGCAGCGCTCCAATACGTTTACCATCCAGCGGATGCAGTGTCGCCAAAGCCGATTCCAGGCGCGGCGTATAATGCTCACGCCACAGGCCATGAATACGAAACATTTCATCGGACCAGACCAGCTTATTATCTGGCACAGTCAACTGCCAATGCCCCACATGCGCCGCCTGTTCGGCCAACGCCAACCAATTTTGCGCGGCTTGTGCCGCGGCCTCAGCCCGGGATGCGCGCGCCTGCAGGCGCTTATTAACCACCTTCATATGCCCGCGCTTCAGGCGCGCCACGATGGGCCAAAAATAAAGCGGCACAGCCAATAGGCAAGCGCCGCCTGCGAATGCCAAAATTTGACTGAAAATAGCGGAACGCAGCGGTGCCGCGGCGATCAGCCCAACCTGCATCAATGCGCCTGATAATAGCACAATCATCAGTGCCGCCCGACGGCGGCCAAGCACCGTATCCTCTGTTGCAGTAAACAAATTGTTGACCAAGAATGCCATTGCCAGAAACGCAACCGCCTGCATGACATGAATTATTATATAGGCGCCCATTTTGCCCCGCCGCATCAAGAAACAGGTTAATAAACAGTTTCTTCTGTATGATGCGGGAACAAAGTTAAGGTCCCCCTAATGGCTCCGCTGAAATAATCACCTGGGCCTGCGCGTAGGGATATTCATCAGTCATGGACAGGAATAAGCGCGCGCGGCACCCCAAGGGAACAAGCGCCTCCAGGCGCGCCCGCGCGGCGCCATGCAGGTCCAAGATCGGCCGCCCTGCCTGATCGTTGATCACTCTTATGTCAGACAGAAAAATACCATCACGGAATCCCGTACCCAAAGCCTTGGCACACGCTTCCTTCGCCGCGAAACGCTTGGCGTAGGAAGCCGGGCGCGCATGCGGGGCCCGCTCGGCCCGCATACGCTCTGATACGGCGAAAACCCGCCGCGTGAAACGCTCGCCATACTTGGCCAGTGCTGCCTCGATCCGCCGAATGTCGCAAAGATCCGTGCCGAATCCTAAAATCATCGGCTCACGCCCTGGCGCGTTCGACCTGGGCGATTCCGGGCGCGGCGCGCAAACCAGCGATCACTTGGCCCAGATGCCGTACATCACGCACCTCGACATCGACAATCGCCTCAAAGAAATCCTGCTGCCGATGCACGACCTTAAGGTTCGAAATAGCACCATCTTGCTTAGCCACCGCATTGGTCAGATTGGCCAATGCGGTCTGGCTATTACTTACAATAACGCTGACACGCCCCGTAAAACGCTGCGTTTTTGGGTCCAGCCGGGCCAGATTGCCCGCATCCCAA
>JAKBBM010000069.1 GCA_021808545.1 Pseudomonadota bacterium
GCTCATCACGGTGGCGGGCACGATGGCATCGCCCTTCACCACGGGCCGCCGCTCGCCAGCACCCACGGCGAGGATGGCCGATTGCGGCGGGTTGATGATGGCGGAGAATTCCGAGACGCCATACATGCCCAGGTTGGAGATGGAGAAGCCGCCGCCCTGGAACTCCTCGGGCTTGAGCTTGCCGGCCTTGGCCCGGGTGGCGAGGTCCTTCATGCTGGCGGAAATGGCGGCCAGCCCCAGCCGGTCGGCCCCCTTCACGATGGGGGTGATCAGCCCGTCGGGAATGGCGACGGCGATGGAAATATCCACCTCCTCGTACTGGATGATCGCCTCATCGGTCCAGGAGGCATTGACCCCCGGATGGCGCTTGAGCGCGATGCCGCAGGCCTTGATGATAAGATCATTGACCGAAAGCTTGAACGCGCCCGGCCCCGCCTGGGGCGATTTCGCGTTCAGCTCGGCCCGCAGCTTCAAGAGCGCATCCAGCTCCATATTCACCGTGAGATAGAAATGCGGCACGGTCTGCTTGGATTCGGTCAGGCGCCGCGCGATCACCTTGCGCATCGTCGAATGTGGGATCGCCTTATGTGGTGCGGCGATGGCCATGGCCGGCGCTGTGGGTTTGGCGGCGGCCGGGGCGGGCGCGGCTGGCTCGGGCGCCGGTGCTGCGGCGGGGGCTGGCGCCGTCGCCTTCGCGCCATCCAGATCCGCCTTCACGATCCGCCCGTTCGGGCCCGAACCTTTGATGCTGGCAAGATCAATCCCCGCCTGCTGGGCGATGCGCTTGGCTAAGGGCGAGGCGAAAATACGCCCGCCAGCGGGAGGCTCGGCGGGCGCTGCCGCTGGTGTTGCGGCCGGCGCGGCGGTGGCGTGCGGGGCAGGGGCGTCTGCCGCCGTGGCGGGTTTGGGCGCGGGGGCGGCAGGTGCTTCCAGCTTTTCGCCCTTCTCGGCGGTGAGAATGCCAATCACCGCATTCACGGCCACGCCCTCGGTACCATCCGGCACCATGATCTTGGCGAGGTAGCCCTCATCCACGGCTTCCACTTCCATGGTTGCCTTGTCGGTTTCGATCTCGGCCAGCACATCGCCGGATTTGACCTCATCGCCCTCCTGTTTCAGCCAGCGGGCAAGCTTGCCTTCCGTCATTGTCGGCGACAGAGCGGGCATCAGAATGTTAATGGCCATGGTGCGCCTCCCAGATCAGAAGAATGTCTTTACCGCGTCCACAACCCATTCAGGCTGTGGGAGCGCCAGTTTTTCCAGATTCGCGGCATAGGGCATGGGCACATCCACGCCGGTCACGCGCGCGGGCGGGGCATCCAGCCAGTCGAAGCAATGTTCCACCACGGTGGCGATGATCTCGGCCCCGATGCCCGCGAACGGCCAGCCTTCCTCCAGGCTTACCACGCGGTTGGTTTTCTTCACGCTGGCCACGATGGTCTCGATATCCAGCGGCCGGATCGTGCGCAAATTGATGACTTCAGCGCTCACCCCCTGCTCGGCCAGGGCATCGGCGGCCTTCAGGGCCACATCCACCATGATCGAGAAGGCGAGGATGGTCACATCCGTGCCCGCCCGCTCGATCTTGGCCTTGCCGATGGGCAGGATGAAATCCTCCGCCGTGGGGCATTCGAAACTATGCCCATACAGAATTTCGTTTTCCAGGAAGATGACCGGGTTGGGATCCCTGATGGCGGCGCGCATCAGCCCCTTGGCATCGGCGGCCGACCAGGGGGCCACCACCTTCAGCCCCGGGCAATGCGCGTACCAGGAGGCATAGCACTGGCTGTGCTGCGCGCCCACGCGCGCCGCCGCCCCGTTGGGGCCACGGAAGACGATGGGGCAGCCCATCTGCCCGCCCGACATATAGAGTGTCTTGGCGGCGGAATTGATGATCTGGTCGATCGCCTGCATGGCGAAATTGAAGGTCATGAATTCGACGATCGGCTTGAGCCCGTTCATCGCCGCCCCCACCGCCATGCCGGTGAAGCCATGTTCGGTGATCGGCGTGTCGATCACGCGCTTAGGGCCGAACTCGTCCAGCATGCCCTGGCTGATCTTGTAGGCGCCCTGATATTGCGCGACTTCCTCGCCCATCAGGAACACATTGTCATCGGCGCGCATTTCCAGGCTCATCGCCTCGCGCAGCGCCTCGCGCACCGTCATGGTCTTGGTCGGGCCCCAATCCGTCTCCGCCGGCTCTTGCGGCGTGGCCGGCGCATGGCGCGCGGGGGCCTTGGGTGCCGCGGTGGGCGCCGGGGCAGGGGCGGGGGAAGGTGCCTGCGCCGGCGCCGGCGCCGGGCTGGCCGTGCCGCCCTCGCTGGCCAGGCGGGCGATCACGGCATTCACCGCCACTCCTTCCGTGCCTTCCGGCACCAGAATTTCGGCCAGCTTGCCCTCATCCACGGCTTCCACTTCCATGGTCGCCTTGTCGGTCTCGATCTCGGCGATCACATCGCCGGATTTAACCTCATCGCCTGGCTGCTTGAGCCATTTGGCGAGCTTGCCTTCGGTCATGGTGGGGGAGAGGGCGGGCATTAGAATATCGGTCATGGTGTTTCAGCTCTCCACCAGCACATCGGTAAACAAGTCGGACGGATCGGGCTCGGGCGAGCTTTGCGCGAACTCAGCCGCCTCCTGCACCCGGGCCTTGATGGCATTATCCAGCGCTTTCAGCTCATCTTCGGCGATGCCAAGCTCTTCCAGCCGCTTCTTGGCGGCATCCAGGGGATCATGCTCGGCGCGCATGCGCTGCACTTCCTCGCGGGTGCGGTATTTGGCGGGGTCGGACATTGAGTGGCCGCGATAACGGTAGGTCTTCATCTCCAAGAGGAATGGCCCCTTGGCTTGGCGGCAATGCGCCACTGCCTCCTCGCCGGCGGCCTTCACCGCCTGCACGTCCATGCCATCCACCGAGAGGCTGGGCATGCCCCAGGGCACGCCGTTGAGCGACAGATCGCGCGAGGCCGAGGCCCGCTCCACGCTGGTGCCCATGGCGTAGCGGTTATTCTCAATAATGAACACGACCGGCAACTTCATCAGGTTGGCGAGGTTGAAGCTCTCATAAACCTGGCCCTGATTGGCAGCACCCTCGCCGAAATAGGTGAGGGCGACACGGTCATTCCCGCGATACCAGTTGGCGAAGCCGAGCCCCGTGCCCAGCGAGACCTGCGCGCCGACAATGCCATGCCCGCCAAAAAAGCCCTTCTCCTTGCTGAACATGTGCATGGAGCCGCCTTTGCCGCGCGAATAGCCGCTGGCGCGGCCGGTCAGTTCCGCCATCACCCCCTTGGGGTCCATGCCGCAGGCGAGCATATGCCCATGGTCGCGGTAAGATGTGATCACCTGGTCGCCTTTACCGATGCAATGCTGCATCCCCACCACCACGGCCTCCTGGCCGATATAAAGATGGCAGAACCCAGCGATCAGCCCCATGCCGTAAAGCTGGCCGGCCTTTTCCTCGAACCGGCGGATCAGCAACATGTTGGCATAGGCGTCGCGTAATTCGTCGCGGTCCATCGGCTCACTATTCTTGCGGAGTTTTCTCGTCTTATCCGGTGCGGTGGCCATAAGCGGCAGCTCCTTCGCAGGCATTTTATCCGTGCCCAGCTAGGCCAAGAGCGCGGGTATGCGCAAGGGCGGTTTTAAGAAAAGATCGTGTTGCGCTGCAAAATTTCAAATTAACCAAAAAATGGTTAATTGGCTCTTGGCAAGCAAGGGTTGGTTTTTGACGCGACATAAAATTGCGCGCACCCCGCCGCTTTTAGCCATAATCGGCCGCATGGGGCTGAAAAATAAAGGATTATTTGCCGCTCTGCGCGGGCGGCAGGTCGATCACGAGATCGTTGGGGTTGGCGAGGTTCAGAACCTGGCGGGCTTGTTCGTCAAGCATGTCGCGGTGGATGGACTGGCCCGATAGATCGGCGATGCGCGTGGCCCAGAACACGCGTTTGGCCTCCGCCGCCTGAAAATCAGCGGCGGCTTTTTGGATCTGGGCGCGCTGGATGACCTGCGCCTCCAGCCCGCTGCGGCCATGGATGGCGTTCCAAACGAAATAGCAGGTTAGCGCGAGGAAGATGCCCGGGGGCGCGAAAGCGCGAAGACGGTTCTTGACGGCGCGCAAAGCGAAGAGTCCTTTTGACGTGAAACCAAACCATCCTGGTGGCGCGAATCCTGGCGCATCCGGCGCCGTGCCGCAAGAATTTTTTGTAATACACACATGATTTTAATGAATTTAATGTAAGGCACGGCGCCGCGCGGCTGTGCCATGATTCAGCCGTGCTTAGGGCATGTTCGTGCCATGGGCGGCGCCGATGCCCGGCCTATGCGCGGAATTGAGGATAAAAAGATGATGACGCTCAAACGTCTTGCCGCCTGTGCGGTGCTTACGGCCGGGCTGCTGGGGGCAGCCCCCGCCCTGGCGGACGGACATGATCATGGCGATTGGCATGGCGACCATGGCGGCTGGCGTGGCGACCATGATGGCGGCTGGCGCGGCGGCGCGCCGTATCATGATTGGCATGGCCATGGCTGGTGGGACCGGGACCGCCATTGGCATTGGTATGCGGGCTGGGGGCCGGGCTATGGCTATTATGGCCCGCCGCCGGTTTATTATTACGCAGCGCCGCCGCCGCCACCACCACCACCGCCGCCGGTTTATTACGTGCCGCCGCCTTCCATCGTCATCACCCCGGGCGGGATTGGCATTACCCCGTAAGGCTTGGCGTTATGGCCATTTCACCTCTGGCGGCATGGACATGAGGATTGCCTCCACATTGCCGCCGGTTTTCAGGCCAAAGGTCGTGCCCCGGTCGTAAAGCAGATTGAACTCCACATAACGCCCCCGGCGGATGAGCTGGGCCTCGCGCTCTTCTGGCGCGTAGGGGGCGGCAAAGCGCCGCCGCGCGATGGGCGGATACGCGGCCAGGAATGCCTCGCCCACATCGCGGGTAAAGGCGAAATCGGCCTCGGCATCGCCTGTATCGAGATAATCGTAAAAAATTCCGCCCGCGCCGCGCGGCTCGCCCCGGTGCGGCAGGAAAAAATATTCGTCGCACCATGTCTTGTATTTTTCGTAATAATCGGCGCCATGGCGGTCGCAGGCGGCCTTGTAGGCGGCGTGGAAAAAGGCCGCATCCTCGGCCGCTTCCGCCGTGCCGGGCTGCAGGGGGGTTAAATCGCCGCCGCCGCCAAACCAGCCTTTGGCGGTCACGATCATGCGGGTGTTCATATGCACCGCCGGCAGTTTGGGGCTGCGCGGATGCGCGACCAGCGAGATCCCCGCCGCCCAGAAGGCCGCTCCCGTTTCGGTGCCGGGGATGCGGGCGGCGAAATCAGGCGTGAAATGGCCCTCCACCACCGAGATGTTGACCCCCGCTTTCTCGAAGACCTGGCCGTGGATCAGGCTCATCTCGCCGCCGCCGCCCTCTTCGCGCCTCCAGGCGGTGCGGACAAAGCGGCCCGGATGCGGCCCGGCCGCATCCTCGATCACCTCGAATTCCGCGCAAATCCGGTCGCGTAATTGCCGGAACCAGGCTTCGGCGCGGGGTTTGAGGGCGGTTTGCGGCGGGGCTGGATTATTCATGGGGCGCTTTTAGATGCGTGGATCGTTTCTATCCACTCTTGAAATTTTTTTACGTTGCCGTCATGCCTTGCATTAAGGGGTTTTTGCTCCGGGGAGAAAACATGGCTGAAACAGCTGCACAAGAAAAACCACCCGCGCGCGCTAGCTCCAGGCGCGATTTCCTGTCCATCCTCACCATGGCCGGGGCGGCCGTGATATCGGCCGCCATCATCTGGCCGATGCTCGATGCGCTGAACCCCGATGCGAAGAGCGCGGCGCGGGCTTATCCCATCGTCAATGTCGCCGATATTCCGCCCAACGGGGGCAAAACCGTGGACTGGAACGGCGTGCCCGTGATCATCCGCCGGCTGACACATAAGCAGATGGACGAGGCCCGGGCCGTGGCGCAGGAGCAGCTGCCGGATCCGGCCAGTTTCATGGCGCGGGTGAATCACGGCTACCCGGATTATGTGGTGGTGGTGGGGCTGAATACCGGCACGGCTTGCGCGCTGGAAGGTAATGACCCATCCGCCCCGCGCGGGCCGTTCGGTGGCTGGGTTAGCCCGTGCGATGGCAGCCAATACGATGCGCTGGGCCGCCTGCGCGCCGGGCCAGCGCCGCGCAACCTCGCCATTCCGCCGTACCATTTCATCAATGCCGGGCAAATTCAGCTTGGCCGGGGAGCATAGGCATGACCAAGGCACTGCAAGACTCCTCAATCGGCGCTTGGGCCGTGCAGCGCATGCCTTGCCTGGGCGCGGCCTGCACCACCTTGTTCGCGCCCACCCGCGCGCCTGAAGGGGCGTATCTCGACCTGCTGCCCGGGCTGACTGCCGTGACTTTGGCGCTGCTGACCGTCTCTGGCCTGGTGCTGGCCGTGTATTACAATCCCTGGCACGCTTTTGCCTCCATCGGCTTTATCCGGCGCGGGGTGCATCAGGGCTGGCTCGTGCAGGCCTATCACGCCACTGGCACCAGCATGATTTTCGGGCTCATTTACCTCACTTTGCTGCGCGCCATGCTCACCCGCGCCTACCGCGCGCCGGGCGAGCTGGTCTGGCTGCTGGGGGGTAAGCTGTACATAATATTGCTGCTGCTGGGCTGGCTTGGGTTCACGCTTACGGGCAGCTTGGCCGGGCATGTCTCGCTTGTGGTGGCAACCAGTGCGGCCCAGGCGCTTACCAGCGCGCCAGGTGCTGTGGCGCGCTGGATTTTTGGCGGCCCGGCGGGCCCCGGCACGCTGATGCGGCTTGAGGTGCTGCATGTGGTACTGGGGGGCGGGGCGATTATTGTGCTGGGTCTGTATGGCCTTGCGCGCCGCGCGGTGCGCCCGCCGGTTGAGGCCGGGCGCGGCGTTGCCTTTTTCCCCTATTATGCCGCGCAATATGGGGTGGCGCTGGCTGTGTTTGGGCTTATTTTCACGCTGTTCGCCTGTTTTGCCCCGCATGCAGGCCAGCCGGCCCTGAGCGCCGTGCCAGCGGCGGCGCTGGCTTCTCCGGCTTATGTTGCATTGCCCTGGTATCTGGCGCCGCTGGGGGCGGTGGCCGATGCGGTGCCGGGATTGGGCGGGGGCATCATTGCCGTGGTGGCGGCACTGGCCGTGCTGCTGGCGCTGCCCTGGCTGGACCGTTCCAACGGCGGACGCAAGGGCTGGCTTTATGGCGCGCTGATCTGGCTTTTGGCGCTGGATGTGGTGGGGCTGGGTCTGGCGCGGCCAGGCTGGCTCGCCGATCTGCTCGTATTCTGGTTCTTTTTCCACTTTCTGGTGCTCACCCCGGTGGTGACCGCGATGGAGGCCCCCTGATGCGCCCTGTAGGAATGCGCCGCATAGGCTTGTCCGCGCTGCTTGCCCTTGGTGTGGGGGTGTCTGGCGCCGCCCGGGCGGATGCGCCGCCCATGCCCCTGGCCCAGGGGCCGCTCAGCCATACCGACCTTGCCGCTGCCCAGCGCGGGTTTCTGGTTTACCAAGGCGTATGCGCAAGCTGCCATACCATGAACGCGCTACATTACCGTGATTTGGAGAGGCTGGGGTTAACCCCGGCTGAGGCGGGCGGAATCGCGGCCGCCGCCACCCCGCCAGCCACGCTGGATTCGCGGCTGAAAGGGGCGGGAAAGGTTGATTTTGGCGGCGCGGTGCCGCCGGATCTCTCCACCATCGCCGCTCAGCGCAAGGGCGGGGCGCGCTATATTTATGATTTTCTGACCGGCTATGTCCCAGCGCCTGACGGGGTAACGCTGCGGCCCGGCCATTATTACAATACCGCTTTTCCCGGCGGGCAGGTGGCGATGCCGCCAGCATTGCATGATAATGCGGTGAAATATGCCGATGGCACACCTGCCACCACCCGGCAGGAGGCGGCGGATGTGGCTACCTTCCTGGCCTGGTCCGCCGACCCGAACCTGACCGCACGCCACGAGATCGGCCTGCGCGCGGTGCTATTCTTTATCTTCCTCAGCTTCGTGGCGCTGGGGGCCAAGCGGCGCATCTGGCGGGAGCGGACCTGAGCGCGCTCGATGAACTGGCGGCACGGGTGCGTGCCTGCAGCTTGTGCGCCGCCCATTTGCCATTGCCGCCGCGGCCGGTTTTTCGTGTCTCTTCCACGGCGCGGGTGCTGGTGATTGGCCAAGCGCCGGGGACCAGGGCGCATGAAAGCGGCCTACCGTTTGATGATGCCTCGGGCGATCGGCTGCGCGGCTGGATGGGGATTGGGCGCGAGCGTTTTTACGATGCGGCGCGTATCGCCTTCATGCCCATGGGGTTCTGCTATCCGGGCCGGTTGCCTAAGGGCGGAGATTGTCCGCCCCGCCCCGAATGTGCGCCCACCTGGCATGACGCCTTGCTGGCGCTGATGCCGGCGGTGGAACTGACCCTGCTGGTGGGATCGTACGCACAACGCCGTTATTTGGGCCGGGGCGGCATGAGCAGCCATGTGCGCGCTCATGCCGCGCATCCGCGCTATTTGGCGCTGCCGCATCCCTCTTGGCGCACAGTGAGCTGGGAGCGCAAAAACCCTTGGTTTGGCGCGGAGATTCTGCCTCGTTTGCGGGCTGAAATGGCGCGGCTAGAGCCGGATCATTTTTGAGCGGCGCACGCCGCGAGCCGCTCAAAAATCTGAATCCGCCTTTAAAATCAATGAGCGAGAGGGCGATTCAGACTTTCGAAGCGCGCGCAATGCGCGCGTATCTCAAGTCATCGCGCTCTAACCGCGGAATGAGGCGAGCGGGCGAAGGGCGTTACCGGCCTCGTCAAAATTCTCCGCCGCCAGCCAGGCGATCATGGCATCGCGCCGGGCGGGCCATTCCTCTGCCGTGATTGAGAATATCGCGCTGTCGCGCGCGCGGCCCTTTACCACCTTATGCGCGCGCAGCGTGCCCTCATGCACGAAGCCAAGGCGCTGGGCGGCACGTTTGGAGGCGTCATTCAGATTGTCACATTTCCAGACAAGGCGGCGATAGCCAAGCTCATCGGCGGCGTGGCGCAGGAGCAAAAACATGGCCTCGGTGGCGGCGCGGGTGCGCTGCAATTCGGGCGAGAACCAGATGCAGCCAAGTTCGATTGTGGCGTGGTGCGGCGCGATATCGAGCAGGGCGAGAAAGCCTGAGGCCCGGCCCGTGACCAGCGGGCGCACGGCCCAGAACGCCATGTCCAGTCGAGCGGTATTCTGGGCGATGAAATTATTCATGTCGGCGCGGGTGGGGAAGGGACCGCAGGACATGTAGGTGAAGCTCTCATCCGCGCCATCGGCGGCCTCGGCCAGCTCCGCGCCGTGGCGGCGGTGCAGTGGCTCCAGCACCACGCGTCCGCCTTGCATTTTTTCGCGCGCGGGCAGCGGGCGCGGCCAGGAATCGACCGCGGGTCCAAGTGGCAGGCTCATCCGCGCAGCCGCGCCAAAGTGGCGGTGGTGGAATGGCCGGGCAGCAGCTCGGCCAGTGCGACCGCCCCACCCCAGCTTTCCACCAGATCGGCGCCCACCACGGTTTCACGCGTGTAATCGGCGCCCTTGATCAGCAAATCGGGCTTGATCCGTTTGATCAGCTCGATCGGCGTGTCCTCCTCGAACAGGCAGACCAGATCCACGCTGGCAAGCGAGGCCAGCACGGCGGCGCGCGCGGCCTCGTTCTGGGCGGGGCGGGTTGGGCCTTTCAGGCGCTGCACCGAGCTGTCGGAATTAATGCCCACAATCAGCCGGTCGCACATGGCGCGGCATTGTTCCAGCAAATGCACATGGCCCGGATGCAGCAAATCGAAACAGCCATTAGTGAAGCCGACCTTGTAGCCGCGCATGCGCCAGCGCTCGGCCGCCTCGGCGGCAGTGGCGGCCGTTACCACCTTACGCAGCGTGCCGGTGGCGGGCGCGATGGCATCCAGCAGGTCGGATGGCCGGGCGACGGCGGTGCCGACCTTGCCCACCACGATGCCGCCCGCGATATTGGCCAGCCGCACCGCCTCGGGCAGTGGCACATCCACCGCGAGCGCCGCGGCGACGGCGGCCACCACCGTGTCGCCAGCGCCCGAGACATCGTAAACCTCTTTTGCGGCGCCGGGATAATGCAAAACGGCGTCACGCGAGATCAGGCTCATCCCATCCTCGGAGCGGGTGACAAGCACGGCCCCGAATTCATATCGTGCCAGCAGCACCTGGGCGGCGGCGACAATTCCAGCCTCGCTCTCCACCGCAAGGCCGGTGGCCTCGGCCAGTTCCTTGCGGTTAGGGGTGACCAGGTCGGCGCCGCGATAGCGCGTGTAATCGCGCCCCTTGGGGTCCACGATGATCTTGCGCCCCAGCGCCTTGGCCCCGGCGATGAGCTGGGTGGCCACTGCCTCGCTCAGCACGCCTTTATTATAGTCTGACAGCACCGTAACCGAGGTGGCGGCCATGGCATCGAGTGCGATGCGCACCAGCCGTTCGGTCAGCTTTTCGGGCAGGGGCAGGGTTTCCTCGCGGTCGGCGCGGATAAGGTGCTGGCCTTGCGCGATATAGCGTGTTTTTAGCGTGGTGGTCCGCCCGCCTTGCACCAGCAGCCAGGGCTCCACACGCTCCTGTCCGCCAACCAGGCCGGTGAGGTCGGAGCCAGCCTGATCGTCTCCCACCACGGAGACGAAGGCCGTCGACGCCTCCAGCGCGATGAGGTTGCGCACCACATTGCCCGCACCGCCGGGCATGGCGATCTCGCGCGTGACAGTGAGAATAGGCACCGGGGCTTCCGGGCTGATGCGGCCAACATTGCCATAAACATAGCGGTCCAGCATCGCATCGCCGACCACAAGCACGCTGGCGCGGCTGAGTTTCCTGACATAGGCGCCAAGATCATGCTGATTGGGGGCAGGGATTTGTTCTGCGGTCATGCGCAACCGCTAACCTGGGCGCGCCCTTATGGCAACGGCATGAAAACATGCTTATTCTCTGAGTGATGACAGAACTTCCAACCTTTCTTGATTCCAGCCGACCAGATGTTCCGGATATTGCCGTGCCACGCGGCGTGACCCCGTTTTACCTGCCCG
>JAKBBM010000070.1 GCA_021808545.1 Pseudomonadota bacterium
CGAGCCAGACATAGGGCCAATCACCCTCAATGGGACGGGTCAAGAAGGCGTTCACACGCTCGTCGATCTCGCCGCAAAGCCGGGAGACCTGGCTCTTGCTGACGCCTTCCATGCCCATGGCCTTGACTAGGTCATCGACCGAACGGGTTGATATGCCTTGGATATAGGCTTCCTGGATCACCGCCGTTAGCGCCTTCTCGGCCATCCGGCGCGGCTCCAGAAAGGCCGGGAAGTAGCTGCCGCGGCGTAGTTTGGGGATGCGCAGCTCGACCGTCCCGGCCCGCGTCTCCCAGTCCCGGTCGCGATAACCATTGCGCTGGTTGAGGCGGTCAGGTGCACGCTCACCAGGGGCGGCATTGCAGATCGCCGCCGTCTCCAGCTGCATCAGCCGTTCGGCGGCAAAGCCGATCATCTCGCGCAGAAAACTGGCGTCGGAGGACTTCTCTAAAAGCGTGGAAAGCGCAATCTTGTCATCGGTCATCGGGGTGGTTCTTTGGATTAGCGTTGAGAGTCGCAACCCAATTCTACCCAAAAATCGCCCCGGTGACCGCCAATCGGCCCGCCTCCGCCAGACTCGTGGCGGTCGCGACGGCAGGCCGATTACCGGTCACCTACACCACCAGCGGGGACACGACCTCCTTGAGCAGCTCGTTCTGCATGCTCAGCTCGGCAAACAACTTCTTCAAGCGACGCTTCTCGCTCTCAATCGCCTTCATCTATGACGGCATCGAGACGTCCCGCCAGCCATACTTTGAACCGCCAGCGGCAAAATAATGCGCTGCTCATGCCATTCTTGCGGCAAAGCGCAGACAAAAGCGTCCCGCCAGCAGGCTGGTGCAATACCCCCAAAATCTGAGGCTCGCTGTATTTGGATAACTTCATCCAAATCTCCTCGCGCAAAAGGCCGAGAAAATTCAACCCATCAACCCTCTTAGACCCGGATTGTTTCAGGTTGAATTACGGAGCGATCCGCCTTGAAACGTGAGGCGGGCTGACTTTTGAAACAGCCTTTAAAACAACCCTGCGCCAGAGAGGCCGCCGTAAACCCCCAGCCCAGCCGTGATCACTGAAAGCAGAATGGTAAGCCCGGCGTACCAGCCGCGCAGCCGAACTTCGGCCGGCAACGCTTTCAGCCCCAGCATCACCAGAAAACCCAGCACCAAGGGCAGCAGCAACGCGTTCATTACCTCCACGGCGATATTCAGAATCACGAGATTTGGGACCATACCCACGAGCACCCCGCCGCAGATAAGGCAGGCCGCATAAACGCCGTAAAACCACTTGGCCCGGAAGGGGTGGTCCTCCAACGAACGGCGATAGCCAGCGACCTCACCTAACCCCCAGGCCAGCGCCAACGACGCGACGATAGAGGCAACGAGCCCGGCCCCCAGCACCCCGATGCCAAAGACCAGCTTGCCCAGGGTGATGCCGAGATACGGAATAAGCGCCGACGCGATATCTCCCACCGTATTGAGGCTGGCACTGGGGTTTTTCAGACCGATCGTCGCTGCGGTTGCAATCAGCACCGCCGCCATCACCAGCTGGGTAACAATCGAGCCGATGGCGGTATCCAGCCGGGCATAACGGAAATCCGCCGGGGATAATTTTTTGTCGGCGATGGCGGATTGCTGGTAGAAAATCATCCAGGGCATGATCACCGCGCCGATATTGGCGGCAACGAGATAGAGGTAATTCCGGTTGGCCAAAGCGGGCTGAAACATCTGCGCTGCGATCTGGTGTCCGTCAGGCTTCGAGACGAAGGCGATGACGAAGAATACGAACTCAAACAGCCCCAACGCGATCGCCACGCGCTCCACCCGGCGGTAGGAGCCGGTAAGTGCGACAACCAGCAAAAACAACACGGACAGGGTCAGCGTGGCGGCACGCGGCACGCCGTAAAGCTCGCCCACGCCCGCCACGCCCGAGAATTCCGACAGCAGCGCCCCCACGGTAGCCACCGCCAGCCCGCAAGCGGAAAGCCAGGCCCAGCCCTTGCCGAACGTGTCGCGGATCAGCTCCCCATGGCCCTTGCCGGTGAAGATGCCCAGCCGAACGGTAAGCTCTTGAACAACATACAGGATGGGGATGAGCACGAACTGCAGCAGCAGCAGCCGGTAGCCCCAGGCCACGCCAGATTGCGAGGCGGTGATGATGCTGCCTACCTCGGTATCGGCCAGCATGACGACGAGCCCCGGCCCGAATACAGCCAGGAAAGGCAAAGCGGCGCGGCGGGCGGGCGAGGCGGGTTGGGACAAGGCTGATCCTGACGTGTAGTTAAGAATGATAATTATTCTTAATACCGAGGCGCATATCTCAGTCAATCTGTCATGTCAAATCCGCCGCCGAGGGTGATTCAGGCTTCGCCTGCGATGCCGTGAGACATATTCTGCCGGTGCGCTGCCTGGGCCGGGCACCGCCTTGCCGGGCATGAACGCGAATCATTGATCAGCGGTGTTCGCCGCGCCCGGCACGCCGCATAATCCCGGCCCGTTGCCAGCCAGTCGGTTCTGGGGGGCTGTTCTCTGCCAGCATCATTCGCTAGACATATCAGCATGTTGATCACACGCCACACGCTGCACCGCGTCACCCGCCACAATGCGCCGCAGGCAGGCCATCACCGCGGGAGGGCATGATGGATCATTATCTCGAGGGGCATCTCGATTTCACGCATCGTCAGCCCACCTTGCCGCCACTGCCGCCGGGGCGGCATGATCTTGCCCTGTTCGATGCACGCAACCCGGTTCTGGTGGTGCCGGATCGCGTTGATCCGGCGCGGCCAGCCCCGCTTGTTGTGCTGTTCCATGGCGGCGGTGGCAGCGCGCAGAAAATTCTGCCGATGCTGGAGGCGCATGCGCATCAGCGGAGGTTTCTGTTGCTGGCACCGCAATCGCTGTTCCCGACCTGGGATATCGTCATCGGTGGTAACGGACCGGACCGCGAGCGCCTGGATATCACGCTGGCGGCAGTGGCGGACCGCTTCACGCTTGACCCCGCCCATCTCGTTTTCGCAGGCCATTCAGACGGCGGCAGTTACGCGATGTCGCTTGGCCTCACCAACGGGCAGTTCGTCACCCATGTCATTATCTCCTCTGCCGGGTTCCTGACCATCCAGCGCCAGCAAGGGGTGCCGCGCATATTCATGTCGCACGGGACCCGGGACGAACAGATTCCGATCGAGCGGTCTGGCCGCAAACATTCGGCGATGCTCAGAGACGCAGGCTATGACATAACCTATGTCGAATATGACGGCCCGCACGCCTACCAGCCAGACGTGGTGGCGCAGGCGGTCGCGTTTTTCTGCGCCGACATGCCCGCCTGAGACCGGAGTTTGCACCGTCAGAGCGCGATGACTTAGGCTTCGCTCAGCAAATGAGCGCACCGCAACGCCCCAAAACACCCGCTTGCAGGCGCAACGGTTAACCGCTTACACTACACTCTCATGAACCAGAAAACCTGCCGCGGCCTCTAAAATAGGCGGTCGGGAAAATAGGCGGTCGGGGGGAGGTGTCCGAATTGTCACGGATGAGGAGAGGAGCTGGTGCGCGCCAGGCGTGTGGCTGCTGCTTTCCGGGTTGCCACGACGAGATTCCAACCCCTAACGCAAAATCTGAGGGAGACTTGAGATGACCGACAAAACCGAACAAGCGATCCTCGACGCCGATGCCGCCACCCTGCATCGCATGGGCTATGCGCAGGAACTTTCCAGGCGCATGCACGGCTTCTCCAACTTTGCCGTATCCTTTTCCATCATCTGCATCCTGGCGGGCGGCATCACCGCTTTCCAGAGCGCCTATAGCGGCGGTGGCGCTTTTGCCGCCGTGGTCGGGTGGATTGTGGGCTGTGCCTTTGCCTTGATTGTCGGCTGTTCAATGGCGCAGATCGCCTCCGCCTACCCCACGGCAGGCGGGCTATACCATTGGTCCTCGATCCTTGGCGGCCGCGCCTGGGGCTGGGTCACGGCCTGGTTCAACCTGCTTGGCCTCATTTTTGTTATCGCCTCGGTGAATGTGGGCGTCTACAGCCTGTTCAACGGCCTCATCCTGGGTAATATTTTTGGCGTTAACACCGCTAACTGGGGGTTCGAGCAGCAGACCATAGCGGTTGTGCTCATTACCGGCGCGCAAGGGCTGCTCAACCATTTCGGAATCAAGAGCACGACCAAGCTGATCGATTTTTCAGGCTATCTCATCCTGTTTATCGCAGCGCTGCTCACCGCCACAATGCTATATTCAGTGCAACATTTCGATTTTCCCCGGCTCTTCGTCTTCACCAATTTTACCGGTAATGCCGGTGGCGGCGTGCTGCCGCAAAGCAACAGCCACCTTTACATCTTCGGGCTGGCTTTGCTCTACCCGCTCTACACCGTCACCGGATTCGACGGCTCGGCCCATACCTCGGAAGAGACCGTGGACGCACGGCGCAACGTGCCGCGCGGTATTCTCAACGCCATCTTCTGGTCGGCCGTGTGTGGGTTGGTGATGCTGAGCTCCTTCATTCTCGCCATGCCGGATCCGGTGAAGGCGGCGGCGGACGGCGCCAATGTCATCTTCAACCTGATGGCCAGCCTGCCAGTGCCCGCCGCGCTGAAGGATGTGCTTTACGTTGGTATCGTGCTTGCCAATTTCCTTTGCGCACTGGCCGGTGTCACGTCCACGTCGCGCATGGTTTATGCCTTCGCACGAGATGGCGGCCTGCCTGGCAGCAAGTATCTCAAGCAGGTGGACCATAAGCACCGTTCGCCGGTTTATGCGATCTGGGCAACCGCGGCGCTCTCCATCGCCGCCACGCTGTATTCGCCGGCCTTCGCGGCGCTGGCCGTGGGCTGCGCCATGTTCCTCTACATTTCCTACTCCATGCCGATCCTCGCCGGGCTGTTCGCGGAAGGCAAAACCTGGACCGAGTTCGGGCCGTTCCGCCTCGGCGGGCTTTCCAAGCCGTTCGCGATCATCACCGTGCTGGGCGCGTTGCTGATCATCTATGTCGGCACCCGCCCGCCTTACGACATTCTGGACAACTACTTCATCGGTCTGCTGGTGCTGCTGGCGGTTATCTGGTTTGGCATCGCCCGAACCCGTTTCCCTGGCCCACCGATCAACGCCACGGAAATCGCTGCCCGCGCTGCGGAAATCAGCGCGGAGGAAGCCGCTCTCAAAGGCGCGGTTGATTAGCAAAACTTGAGTCACTGAAAAGGCTCTCCGGTACGCCGGAGAGCCTTTTTTCTTGCCAATTTTAGGAACCAGCGATCGGCCCAAGAAGCCGACGGGTACCTTTGCTCACGCCCCATGCCAAGCGCGGGCGCGCGTCAGTGCGGCGTTAAACCGGGCGCGCAGAGCCTCGGGCACCGAGCCATCCGGTTGGAACACCGCAGCCGCCGCGCGGATCTGCCCGCAATCCACCCCGCACAGCTCGGCAAGTCCCAGGGCGGTAAGTTCATGCATGGCGGGTACCCGGATATCGACCCCGGCCGCCGCCGCCAGGAACTGCGCGAAATAGCCGCTCTGGGAAAGTCCGCCATCAATCGAGATGCCGCGCGAGAGCGGCAATGCCGCCGCCGCCTCGCCGATAAGCCCGGCGGTGAGCAAGGCGATCCCCTCAAGCACCGCGCGGATCATATCCCGACGCCCGGTTTCATGGCGCATGCCAATGAACAGCGGCGCGGCCTCGCGGTCCCAATAAGGGGCGGCCAAGCCGGAGAGTGCCGGAACAAATACCAGGCCGCGGCTGAGCGCCGACGGCCCCTCGAAGCTGCCAAGCTCTGCAACGTCGTCAAACAACCCAATGCCGCGCGCCCATTCCAGCGCCGCACCGGCGTCGTAAACCCCGCCTTCGAGCGCATGCACGCTTGGCTGCCCGCCCTGGCGCCAGGCGATGGTGGGCAGCAATGCCGGTGAGTGTACCGGGGTTGCGCCGCAGAGTGTGAGCAAAAACGCACCGGTGCCAAAGGTGATCTTGGTATCGCCTGGCTGCCGGCAGCCATGCCCGTACAGGGCCGCCTGCTGGTCCACGATGGAAACTTTCACCGGCACGCCCTCGATTGCCCCGAACCCATGATCCACGGGCAGAATTGGTGGCAGAGCGGAAACCGGCACACCATGCAGGGCACAAAGCTCTTCGCTCCACACGCCGCGGCGCAGGTCGAGCAGCCCGGTGCGTGAGGCGGTCGCCGCGTCGGTTGCGAATACGCCGCAGAGCCGGTCGAGAAAAAACGCATCCGTGGTGCCAAGGCGCAGCCGCCCGGCGGCGTGCGCAGCGCGTGCCGCCTCGCTGTGGCGCAGAATCCAGCCGAGCTTGGAGGCGGAGAAATACGCATCCAGCGGCAACCCGCTGAGCTCTTTCGCCCGCGCATGGGCGGCACTGTCCATCGCCTGCAGCGCGGGCCCGGTGCGCGCATCCTGCCAGACGATCACCGGCGAGAAGGCAACGCCGCTCTGCGCGTCCCAGGCAAGGCAGCTCTCCCCCTGGTTGGCGATGCCGATGGCATCCACCGGGCCGGCGGCGCGCAGCAGCGTGCGGATATTGGCGAGCAGTTCTTCGGGGTCATGCTCCACCCAGCCTGGCCCCGGGTGGTTTTGCGCGTGGGCGCGCGTGCCGCTCAAATGCCAACGCCCGCCGGTTTCGACGACGATGCAGCGGGTTGATGTTGTGCCCTGGTCGATTGCGGCGACACGCATGGTTCAGCCCTCGCGGAAACAGAAGCTGATGCGCTGTGCGGCTTGCAGACCGGCTGGCATCGGCACCAAAACCCGCCGTTCGGGCAGAAATTCGCGACGCCGGGCCCATACAGGCACGCCATCAAGTTCCAACGACAATTCCCCCCGCACGCGCGCGGTGAACCTTAGCTGGAACTCACCAAGCGCCCCCGTTGTGGCATCGCCAGCGCGCACATAGCCGGGCACCACCAGTTTGATCGGCGGCGCGAATTCCACCGCCACACGCTGCACGGCAACCGGGTGAGCGAGGTCCCGCGCCACCGCCGCCCCAATGGCTCGCCCTTCGCGGAACGCCCAGCCGCCGGTTTCCACCGCCCGCAGCACATTGCCACAGGCAAAGTAGAGCGGGTTGGCGCAGCGGCCATCCTGGTCGATCGCGGGCGCTTGCGCGCCTTGTGCCAGCCCCATGCCGGAATTCAGGAACAGCGAAGCCTCGGGCAGGAAGCGCCCGGTGACCAGCACGCCGTCGCAGGCGATATCGCGCAAGTTACCGCCATGGCTGATCCGTATATTTTCAACCCGCGCGCGCCCCTGGATATCGAGGAGCTCCGCGCCACGAAAAAACGGGATGCCGAGAAGGCCCGGAAACCACGAGGCAGGTGCCCGCGCCAGCGCGTAAGGCAGGGTTTCCACCACCGCCACCGGCCGCGCGCCATGGCGCAGGCAGGTGAGAACAGCGGAGAACGTCACCAGCTCGGAGCCAAGGATCACGGGACGGCGAAACGGCATCAACCCGTGCAGCGCCACATAAGATTGCAACGCGCCGGTTGAGAGCACGCCCACCGGGCGGTCCCCCGGCAGCAGCCGCGCGGCGCGCGAGGCTTCGCGCGCGCCCGTCGCCACGATGATCCGTTTGGCCTCAAGCTCAGATACCACCCCGTTGCACGCCACCGTCAGGCGAGCGTCCTCATGCAGGGATACCACCGAATACCCGGCGCGGATCGTCACGCCATGGCGCACGGCCTCTGCGGCCAGCCGCCGCGCATAGGCCGGGCCGGAATAAACCCGCCCGAATTCACGCATACCAAAGGGCGAATGGCTGCAATGGCGCGTTGCGCCGCCGAGATCTGCTTCACGTTCAAGCAGCACCACCCGTTCAACGCCATTGCGCCGCAATTCAACCGCCGCCGCCACACCCGCGGGCCCGCTGCCGACCACGATCACATCCGCGGCATCGCCCATCAGCCACCCTCCGCGGGCACCGCAAGGGGTGTGCGCAGCCGCCCTTGCGTCATCGCCGCCAGCCTGGCGTTGCAATAAAACCCCTGGCAGCGCCCAAGCCCGGCGCGGGTGCGGCGTTTGAGCCCGCCGAAATCTCCTGGTGGCACCGCGCTCGCCAGTGCCGCTTCTATCTCCCGGCGCGTCACCATCTCGCAATGGCAGACGATCTCACCGCAGCCCTGTTGTTGCCAATCGCGCGGGCGGCTCTCGGCGAGGTTGGGCAGGCGGACCGGCGGCACCACCGGCGGCGCGGCTGGTAGCGCCGTACCAAATTGCGCGTGCAGGCTGAGCGCATGACCGGCCAGCCCCAGGGCAGCCGTGAGCCCGGTTGAGCGGACACCGCCCAGGGTGATGGCGCGTTGCTCCGGCCGGGATGCCACCCGATAAGCCTTGGTTTCCGTGGCGGGGCGCAGCCCGGCATACACAGCCGTTACCGGCATCTCCGCCAATGCAGGAACAATCTCAGCCGCGCGGCGGATGAGCGCAGTCAGAGTTTCTGCCTCCACGGTGGCGCGGGTACGGTCCTCCTGCTCCTCCGCCGTTGGGCCGACCAGCACATTGCCAAAGGCCGTAGGGCACAGCACGATCCCCTTGGTGGTTTCGCTGGGCACCGGCAGGATGATACACGGCACGTGCCGCGCCGTCGCCTTGTCGAACACCACAAACTGCCCTTTGCGCGGCTTGATGGTAAATTCAGGCGTGAAGCCGAGCCGTGCATCCACCACGTCGCCATAGAGCCCGGCTGTGTTCACCACCGCCGCGGCGCGCACCGCGCCCGCCTTTGTCTGCAACTGCCATGTGCCATCAAACTGCCCGGCCAGCAGCTCGGCGTTGAACAGCAGCTTTGCCCCCAGCGCCACCGCCTGGTTGAGATAGGCAAGCGGTGCCGACCATGGATCGATCACGTATTCCCCCGGCACCTCAACCGCATCCACCAGCCGGGGGGAAAGGCCGGGCACCAGCGCCCGCGCCACCCCCGCGCCGAGGGGCCGAACATCCGCCACGTTATTGAGCCGCGCTTGCGCCACGATGCCCTCAAGGCGCGCGGCCTCATCCTCATTCCACGCGCAGACCAGCGCGCCGGTTTGCAGCAGCGGCAGGTTATAGGCGGCATGGATATCCAGATATTCCCGATAGCCCGCCTGCATGAGCTGCCATTCCAGGCTGCCCGGCGGCGCGTCGAACCCGGTATGTAAAATTGCGCTATTGGCCTTCGAGGCCCCAGCCAAAATGTCAGGTGCCGCTTCGATGAGCACTGCCTTGGCCCCCGCCAGGGCGAAGCGGCGCATGACGGCACAGCCCACAACCCCACCGCCGATCACGGCGACATCGAACACATCCTCCGCGCACGTGCGCCCTAGCATTTTATCCTTTCGCCATTGGGGTCGTAGAGCGGCTCCAGGCTCACCCGGCAGGGCAGGCGGTGTGTCGCCACCTCCAGCTCGTAGGTGCCGTTGAGCACAAAATCCGCGTCAATCGGATGGACTGAGCGAACATATCCATAGCCGATCCATTTGCCGATTGTGTAGCCGAACCCAGCACTGGAGAGATATCCCACGCGTTCGCCGTTGCGATAAATCGTTGAGCGGGCGGGCACGACGATGCCAGGATCTTCCGTGGTGAAAGCGGCGAATATTCGTTTTATGCCAGCCTGTTTCTGCGCTTCCAGCGCCACCCGCCCGCGGAAAGGAGTGTTTTTGCGCAGCTTGCAGGCCCATCCCATCCCCGCCTCAAGAGGGGTGTGGTCTGGGGAGATATCCGCTGCCCAGGCGCGATAGCCTTTCTCCAGCCGCAGCGTCTCGATCGCCCGATAGCCTGCATCTTTGAGGCCAAATGCCGTACCTGCCGCCTTCAGCGCCGCATAAACCCCGGTCGCGTATTCCACGGGCAGATGCAGCTCCCATCCCAATTCGCCAACATAAGTCACGCGCAGCGCCCGCACCGGGCAACCCGCGATGCCGATCATCTTGGTGGTGCCGAAAGGGAACCCGGCATTAGACACATCATCTCGCGTCACCGCCTTTAAGACATCGCGCGCACGCGGGCCCATCAGGGCCAGGGCCGAATAGGCCGACGTTACGTCGATGAGTTGCGCGTTCATCCCCTGCGGAATGTTGCGGGCTATCCAGTTGAAATCATGTGTCGCAAAGCCGGTGCCGGTGACGATGTAATACTCATCTGGTGCGATGCGCACGCAGGTAAGGTCACATTCAATACCGCCCCTGTCGTTCAGCATCTGCGTATAGATTAACGAGCCTACCGGTTTGGCGACATCATTGGCGGCGATCCAGCCCAGTGCGGCCTCAGCATCCGGCCCCTTAAGGATGAATTTCGCAAACGAGGTCTCGTCGAACAAGGCCGCCGCCTCACGCGCTGCCCTGTGCTCGCGCCCCACCGCCTCATGCCAGTTTGGAATGCCAAAGGTATAAATATCGCGCGGCGCTTCACCCGAAGCGAGGTCGGCGAACCAGTTTGGTCGCTCCCAGCCCAGCTTCTCGCCGAAACAGGCACCATTGGCCTTGAGCGCCTCGTAGAGCGGTGATTTCCGGCAGGGCCGTCCAGACTCATGCTCCTCCGACGGCCAGGCCATGGTGTAGTGCTTGCCATAGGCTTCCAGCGTGCGTGTCCGCACCCAGTCTGTGTCGAAATGCGGGCGGCCAAAGCGGCGAATATCCACCGGCCATAAATCATAGGGCGCTTCACCCTTTGCCACCCATTCCGCCAGCGCCATACCAGCCCCGCCCCCAGCAGCTATGCCAAAAGCATTGAAACCCGCACCGACAAAGAAATTTTTTAACTCAGGCGCCTCGCCCAGGATGAAATTGCCATCCGGCGTGAAACTCTCTGGGCCATTCAATAGGGTTTTAATGCCGGC
>JAKBBM010000071.1 GCA_021808545.1 Pseudomonadota bacterium
GGCAATTTCAATTGTCGCATAACTTAGGATTTACGCGACAGCCTCAGCCACGGTAAATCTCCCCCCATTCCCGCCACCAAACACCCTCCTAAAACCGTGCCGGAATCGAAATCACCGCGCGCAGGCCTGGGTTATTGTCGGTTAATTGCAACGTGCCGTTATGCAGCTGCGCCACCGCTGCCACCAATGCCAGCCCCAGGCCGGAGCCGGCCGTGCTGCGCGCGGTTTCGGCGCGGAAAAAACGTTCCGTAGCACGGGTGCGGTCCTGCTCGGCAATGCCCGGCCCGCGGTCCGAAACCGTAATCTCCACAACCGATTCCTCAAGCTTCGCGGTCAGCCCGATTTTTGTTCCGGCTTCAGAAAACTTGAGCGCATTATCCAACAAATTGGCCACCGCCTGCTGCAGCAATTCGCGGTCGCCCAGCACCCGCAGCGGCGGGGTGATGGCGGTTTCCAGCGTCAGCCCGCGCTCCTCGGCCACCACGTGGTAAAGCTCGTCCATGTCGCGCAGGGTCTGGGTCAGGTCGATCGCGGCAAAAGCCGCGCGGCGCGAGCCGGCCTCAATCTCGGCAATGCGCAGCAAAGCCTCGAACACGCCCACAATCCCGTCCAAATCCAGCATCGCGCGCTCAATGGCCGAATGCATCTCCTCCGCCGTCTTGGCATGCAAGGCGGCATCCTCCAGCCGCGCGCGCGCGCGCGCGACCGGCGTGCGCAGATCATGCGCGATGGCGTTGGACACCTGGCGCACCCCATCCATCAACCGCGAGATGCGCTCCAGCATGTCGTTGACAATGCCGGCCAGCTCGTCAAACTCATCGCCCACGCCGGTTTGCGGCACCCGGCGCGACAAATCCCCCCGGGCAATGGCGCGCGTGGTGGTGGCAATGTTGCCCACCATGCGCCGGAACAGCGAGCGCACAAGCAACGCGCCAGCAACCCCCAGCAGCACCATCAGGCAGGCCGCCCAGATCAGCCCGTTGCGCAGCACACGGCGCAGTTGCGCGCGCGCGCGCACATCGCGCCCCACCAAAAGCTTGCCACCGCCGGGCAGCGCCACCGCGCGCAACAGCGCCTGGGAATTGCGCCCAGCCTGGCTAACCGGCAGCTCGTACCAGCTATCCATCCGGTTCAGCCCCCGCGGCCATTGGTCCAGATTGCCGATAATGCGGTTGCCGGAAGGGTCGTGCAGCAAATAAATCGCCCCGGCATCGGCGGGCTGGCTCAAGCGCGCGCGGATCGCCTCGGCCACCGAATTCAGCCCGCCCAGCTGCTGATGCTCAACCAGAGCGGTGACATCGTTGCGGATTGCCTCCTCCACCTGGCGCTGCAGCAGCCCCACGGTGGAATACCAAAGCGAAATGGCGAGCAAAAACGCCGAGGCGCCAAACAAGGCGGCATAAAGCAGCGCAAAACGTATGCCGGCCGAGCGGAGCAGCGGCCGGGGGCAACCGCGCACCCCCAGCCGCTTGCGCGGCGGTACCAGCAGACCGGGAAGCCGAGGCGGCGTTACGCTCATACAGGGGGGCGTTCCGGTTTCAAACCTCTTCGGCGCGCAGCATATAACCCGCATTGCGAACGGTGTGCAGCAGCGGCAGATCGAAGGGCTTGTCGATCTTCTGGCGCAGGCGCGAGACATGCACGTCGATCACGTTTGTCTGCGGGTCGAAATGATAATCCCACACCCCTTCCAGCAGCATGGTGCGGGTGACAACCTGCCCCGCATGGCGCATCAAATATTCCAGCAGGCGGAATTCGCGCGGTTGCAGATCGATCTTCTGCCCGCCGCGGCGCACGCTGCGCGAGAGCAGGTCCATCTCCAGATCGCCCACACTCAGCCTTGTCGTCGGGCCATCGCTCTTGCCGCGGCGGGTCAGCGCCTCGACCCGCGCCAGCAGCTCGGCAAAGGCGAAGGGCTTGGTCAAATAATCATCGCCGCCGGCTTTCAGCCCCTTCACCCGGTCATCCACCTGACCCAGCGCCGAGAGGAACACGACCGGCGTGACATTGTCTTGCGCGCGCAACGTCTCCAGCAAGCGCAAGCCATCTATGCCGCCGGGCAGCATGCGGTCGAGGATGATCGCGTCGAAATTCTCAGAGGCGGCGAGGAACAGACCATCCCTGCCATTATCGGCATGTTCCACCGTATGCCCGGCCTCGCGCAGCCCCTTCACGACGAAGCCGGCGACATCCTTGTCGTCTTCCACAACGAGTATCCGCATCACTACTCCTCCAGCTGCTCGGGCCTGCGCCCCACGATAACCGGAATCTGAAATAAATGTTGGTTTTTTCTCATGCCAAGCCGCACCTTAGTGCCTGGCGGCAGAGAGGCAATGGCCCGGGTAAGCCCCGCCGCCCCAGAGATGGATTCTCCGTTAACCGAGACAACCCGTTCCCCCGCCCGCAATCCGGCCCGCGCCGCCGGGCCGCCGGCCTCAACCCCGGTGATTTCAGCCCCCGCCGCGCCATCCCCCGACGCATCGGCAACGGCAACGCCCAGCCAGCCGCGTGCCACCGCGCCATGCGCGATCAGCGCCTGCACGATGGGGATGGCACTGTTGCTGGGAATGGCGAAACCAATGCCGACCGAGCCGCCCGAAGGCGAGACAATGGCGGAATTAATGCCGATGACACGGCCTGACATGTCAAATGAGGGGCCGCCGGAATTACCCGGGTTGATCGGCGCGTCGAGCTGCAGAAAATGCGTGAATGGCCCCTCGCCAATATCCCGCCCCTCGGCCGAAACAATGCCCAGCGTGAATGAATTGCCCAGCGCGAACGGATTGCCCGCCGCCAGCACCCAGTCGCCCACGCGCACCGTGTCGGAATCCCCCCAGCGCGCCACGGGCAGCGGCTTAGATGACAAGATTTTAATGACAGCAATGTCGGTCAGGTCGTCCGCGCCGACCAACCGGGCGGGGTAGCGCGCGCCATTATTCAGGGTCACCACGATATGCGCCGCCCCGGCGATGACGTGGTCGTTGGTCACGATCATGCCGTCGGCCCGCACGATGAAGCCCGAGCCGGCCGCCTCGGCCATGGCTGGAGCTCCGCCCGCGGCCGATGACGTGCTGGCCTTGGCGGTGGTGCTGGCGGCTTCTCTGACCGCGATGCCGACAACGCACGGCGCCACGTCACGCACCAGCGGCGCCAGCGAAACCGGCGCGCCCGGAAATGCCGGGGCAGTCTGCGCGCGGGCCGGACCAGTGCCGCCAAACCCGGCCAGAAGCAACATAAGCAGATGCCAGCGGGAGAATCGGATCATGAGGATCTGGCATGCCACCCAGCCCAGGCGCACGCAAGGCAAACCCGCCACGCCATTGCCAAAGCGGTTGCACAATACCAGCTTTTGGCGTCCTATGGCGTTGAAGCCAGCGTCTTGCGGAACAATGTCCCTTGTTCACAGCGTGGAGGAACCGGAGCATGAATGCCAAGCGGATCGACCCGCACGCCATCGATATCGACCTGCTGAAGCGGGAATTTGAGAAAGTCCGAGCCGGGCTGGAGCATGTACGCGCGCAATTGAGCGACAATGCGCAAGCCGCGCTGGAGGAGCTCACCACCTATCTCAATGCAAGTTTTTCCGAAGGGGGCTTGTCCACGCGCGTGGCCGCGCTGGAGGATGAACTGGCCGCCCTGACCGCCCGGCTGAAAGACGGCAGCCGCGACACGGTGGATAAATTGACGCATGAAGTCGAGGCCCGCCCCGTGGCGAGCCTGGCGCTGGCCTTTGGCGCCGGGGCCTTGGCCATGCTACTGTTGCGTCGCGGATAAGCCCCATGGGTCTGGCACGACGCGCCCAAAATGGCGCCCTGTGGAGCGGTTTTGCCACGGTCGTCCTGCTCCTGGTCCTGGCGGCCTTGGGGTTTTTGGCGGCTTCCCTGCTTATCTGGCTGACGCATCTGCTGGGGGCCGCCGCCGCTACCGGACTGACCGGCCTGGTATTGATGGTGCTGGCCGGGCTGGTTGGGCTGTATGGGCAGCGCGTGCTGCGCCGGCGCAAACAGGCCGAACCCAGCCCCACCATCGAGCTGGCCGCCGCACTCATCAGCCTGACCGCAGCCCTGCTGACCCGGCGCGGCAAACGCGCCAACCCGCCTGGCCGCACGGACCCCTCATAAAATTTCCGAGCGGGCGAAATAGGGCGCGGCGCCCCCCCTCGAAGACGCCGTTCTTTTTTATAAAGCCCCCTTCAGCGGCTTTTGCTCAACCGCCACCAATGACCTGCGGCAAGCCCGGGCGCCAGGCGGCGTTGGCCGGGGCGCTGCCTTCGTAAACATGCACGCGCCGCGCCTCTGGCGCCTGCAAAATCACACCCGTCCCGGGCCCCGCCGGCACGGCTTCGGCCACGGCCAGATCCGGTGGCATATCGCCCAGCCGCCGCCACGCCGCCAGCACACGGCGCTGATAGGGCAGGCCCAAATCCGGCTGCGCGGAATGATAGGCCGCGATCGCGGCGACCCAACTGCCCGCGCGGCTTTTCAACCGCCGGAGAAACCGCGCCGCATAAGCGGCATTATCCGCCGGATCGAACGCCTCATCCAGGCTGGCGAAGGCATCCGGGTGATGCTGCAGGCTGATCTGAAAACAGCCGACATCAATATCCCGCGCGCCCGCCGCCTCGGCAAAATGCACAAACGCCTCGGCCGCGGCACGGGTCGGAAAATATTGCCCCTGGCCATCGGCATTCACGGTCCAGGGCCAGGGCTGTAGCTGTCCATTCACGGGGCTGGGCCGCCCGCTTTCCACCAAGCCTATGGAGAGCAGCAAATTGCGCGGCAGCCCTTCCAGCTGCGCCGCCGCCCGCCCGGCCACGGCACAGCTCACGGCGGCGGACGCCTTGGCCCGCGCGGGCGCCATCCCCGCCACCAGCATCATGGCCAACAGCCAATGTTTCAACAGCATTCCCCGCCCACTCTCGTGCCTTCTACCGCGCCGCGCCCCGACATGACGAGGGTTTAATCCAGGCATGAGGTGAAAAAAGCCCAAATCCAGCCCAGTTTGAGACAAGCCTGCTACTGTGAAACGCAAAACCAAGGGAGTTTGCCCATGCGCTCTTTATGGATGGCTTCGGCCGCTATTCTGCTCTCGGCCGGCATGGCCTGGGCCCAACCCGCCTCGTCTTCTGGGGCCAACGATGCGGCGCAATGCCTGCAAACCGCGCAACAGGCGATCGCGCATCATGACCGGGCCAAAGCCAGCGAAGCCCTCTCTCAGGCCGAAACACGGCTGCTGACCCGCGCCGTGCCGCAAACACAGGCCACCATGCCCGACCAGTCACCCGCCATCGCCGCCATAGAACGGGCACGCAAGGCGGTCGAGGCGGGCGACTACACCAAGGCCGCGAAAGAAACCGCCATGGCCATGGGGCCAGCCCCGGCAACACCTATGTCCGCGGGCGCGCCCGGCATTCGCCCGCCATCCACAAGCCTGTCTCCAATAGCGCCCGCCAGCCCGGGCATGGCGCCATCCGTTAAGTGATACCCGGACTCGCGATACCCGCCGCAAGGCAACCATGTTGATTTAATCCTCGCTTTCGCAGCGCAATATCGCTATGCGGGGGCAGAAATCGTCAACGAGCGGCCTGGCCTGGCCGCGGCACACCCTGCCGCGGCCAGGTCAGATTTGCTCAAACAATGGGTTCGTATCTTATGTCCGCGCCGAAAATCCGCAACATTGCCATCATCGCGCATGTCGACCATGGCAAGACCACGCTGACCGACCAGCTGCTCAAACAATCCGGCGCTTTCGCCGCCCACCAGGCCGTGGCCGAGCGCGCGCTCGACCGCAACGATCTGGAAAAGGAGCGCGGTATCACCATTCTGGCCAAGGTCGCCTCGGTGGTGTGGAACGATGTCCGCATCAATATCGTGGACACGCCCGGCCACGCCGATTTCGGCGGCGAGGTGGAGCGGATCCTGAGCATGGTCGATGGCGCGGTTATCCTGGTGGACGCGGCCGAGGGTGTGCTGCCGCAAACCAAATTCGTGCTCGGCAAAGCGCTCGCGCGCGGGCTGAAGCCGATTGTGGTGGTCAACAAGATCGACCGTGGCGATGCCCGCCCCGACGATGTGCATAACGAGATGTTCGACCTGTTCGCAGCACTGGACGCCAACGAGGAGCAGCTCGACTTCCCCATGCTGTTCGCCTCTGGCCGGCAGGGCTGGGCCGTGGCGAACCTGGACGATCCGCGCGAGAGCCTGACCCCGCTCTTCGACCTGATCCTGAACCATGTCCCCGCCCCGGCACTGGACCCTGACGCGCCTTTCGCCATGGTCGCCACCATTCTGGAGTCCGACAACTTCCTGGGCCGCGTGCTGACCGGCCGCGTCGAGCAGGGCCGCGCCACCGTGAACATGCCGGTGAAGGTGCTGGGGCTGGACGGCAAGACGATCGAGACCGGCCGCCTGACCAAGCTGCTCTCCTTCCGCGGGCTGGAGCGCGTGCCGGTGGATGAAGTCTCCGCCGGCGATATCGTGGCCGTGGCCGGGCTGACCGATGCCACCGTGCCCTACACGATCTGCGCGCCGGAGGTGAGCACGCCGCTACCCGCCACCCCGATCGACCCGCCAACCCTGTCCATGACCTTCCGCATCAATGATGGCCCGCTCGGCGGCCGTGAAGGCAAGAAGGTCACCTCCCGCCAGATCCGCGACCGGCTGTTCAGCGAAACCGAAGGCAATGTCGCCATTCAGGTGGTCGCCTCCACCGAGACCGACGCGTTCGAAGTGTTCGGCCGTGGCGAACTCCAGCTCGGCGTGCTGATCGAGACCATGCGCCGCGAAGGGTTCGAGCTGACCATCGGCCGCCCGCGCGTGCTCACTCGCCTCAACGAGGAGAGCGGCGAGCGCGAGGAGCCGTATGAGGAAGTGCTGATCGACGTGGACGAGCCCTATGCCGGCGCGGTGGTGGAGAAAATGTCCCGCCGCAAGGGCGAGCTGACCGATATCCGCCCCTCCGGCGGCGACAAGCAGCGCCTGACCTTCCGCATCCCCTCGCGCGGGCTTATCGGCTATCATGGCGAGTTTCTCACCGACACGCGCGGCACCGGGGTGATGAACCGGCTCTTTGCCGGATACGGCCCCTGGAAAGGCAAGATCGAGGGCCGCCGCAATGGCGCGCTGATCTCCTCCGAAGATGGCGAGGCGGTGCAATATTCGCTGTTCTCGCTACAGGACCGTGGCGTGCTATTCGTCAGTCCGGGCGAGAAGGTCTATGTCGGCATGGTTCTGGGCGAGCATTCGCGCGAAAACGACCTGGACGTGAACCCGATTAAGGAAAAGAAGCTCACCAATATCCGCGCCGCCGGCAAGGATGAGGCGCTGCTGCTGGTGCCGCCCCGCAAGATGTCGCTGGAACAGGCGATCGCCTATATCGAGGATGACGAGCTGGTGGAGGTGACCCCGTCCGCCGTGCGCATCCGCAAGCGTTATCTGGACCCGCATGAGCGCAAGAAGGCCGAGCGCCGCGCCGACGACGCCGCCTGAGATTAAATAACACGACAAGACAACCGCCCCTTTTGCCAAAAAGGGGCGGTTTTTTTGTGTGAGGAGGCTGAGCAATTTCAGCAAGAATGCGCCTTTTTGAAAAAAGGCGCGCCAAAAACTTTTGCTCCTGCAGGCCACGGGCCGTGATTCCATGAATAGGCTTCCCTTGGCGTCAAATCCCGTGTCCCCGTCATGGGGGTCTGTGGCCTCAGGCCCCAGCGGGGCCAGGGCAGGGCCCTGGCCTTCCAACCGCCACAAAAAAACCCCGCGCCTTGCGGCGCGGGGCGAACATGGCACCGAGGGAGGTGCGGGATCAGATGGCCAGCAGCAGCCGGCGCGGATCCTCCAGGCTTTCCTTCACGCGGACCAGGAAGGAAACCGCCTCGCGCCCATCGATGATACGATGGTCGTAGGACACGGCCAGATACATCATCGGGCGGATCACGACCTGCCCGTTCACCGCCACCGGACGGTCCTGGATTTTATGCATGCCCAGAATCGCCGACTGGGGCGGGTTGAGGATCGGCGTGCTCATCAGTGAGCCATACACACCGCCATTGGTGATCGAGAAGGTACCGCCGGAGAGTTCCTCCAGCTTCAGCGTGCCATCCTTGGCGCGCTTGGCGAAACCGGCGATCTCGGCCTCGATCTCGGCAATGCTCTTCTGGTCGGCATCGCGGATCACCGGCACCACCAGCCCGTTCGCGCCGCCGACGGCAATGCCCATATTCACGAAATGCTTGTAGACGATGTCATCGCCATCGATCTCGGCATTCACGGCGGGGAACTCTTGCAGGGCCGCGCAGACGGCCTTCACGAAGAAACCGTTAAAGCCCAGGCGGATACCCTTATGCTTCTTCTCGAACGCGTCCTTATATTCGGTGCGCAGGCCCATAATCGCGCTCATATCCACCTCGTTGAAGGTGGTAAGCATAGCGGCGGTGTTCTGCGCGTCCTTCAGCCGGGTGGCGATGGTCTTGCGCAGGCGGGTCATCTTCACCCGCTCCTCGCGGGCATCATCCACGCGCGGCGCCTTGGGCGCGGCCGCGGCCGGCTTCGCGGCCGGACGGTCTAGGAAATCCAGCACATCGCCCTTGGAGATACGGCCATCCTTGGCGGTGCCCTGAATATCGCCCTGTGCGATCTTGTTTTCTTCCATCAGCTTGGCGGCGGCCGGCAGCGCGCCAACACCAGGGCGGCCAACCGGGCCGGGGGCGGCCTTGGGCGCATGCACACCAGAAGCCGGCGCGGGCGCTGACACGTCCTTGTCCGGAGCCGCCTTGGCGGGGGCAGCGGCGGCCTTTCCGTCGCCCGCCCCAATCCGGCCGAGCAGCGCGCCCACCTCAACCTCGGCCCCTTCCTCGGCCACAATCTCGCTCAACACACCGGCTTCGGGGGCGTTCACTTCCACCGTGACCTTGTCGGTCTCCAGCTCCACCAGCGGCTCGTCGGCGGCAACAGCGTCCCCGGCCTTTTTCATCCAGCGGGCGATTGTCGCGCTGGTCACGCTCTCGCCCAGGGTGGGAACTACGATATCGGCGGCCATGACTACTCCTGCTCTTATGGGTTATCGCACAATTTCGTGGTGCGCTTATGCCAGATTATTCAAACGCTCAACGCTTCATCGACCAAGGCAGCCTGCTCGGCATTATGAACTTTGGCCAGCCCGGTCGCCGGGCTGGCGGCGGCAACACGGCCGACATAACGCGGGCGCCGCGCCGCATGGTCCAAGGCGGTCAGCACTTTCTCGATCCGGCGATCCACAAAGGTCCATCCGCCGTTATTCTCAGGCTCTTCCTGGCACCAGACAATCTCGGCCTTCTTATAAGGTGCCAGCACCGCCTTCAGGCTCTTGGCCGGGAAGGGGTAGAATTGCTCCAGCCGCACAATGGCAACATCCTTAATACCGCGCTCGCGCCGCTCGGCCAGCAGGTCGTAATAGACCTTGCCCGAGCACAGCACCACGCGCTTGACCTTCTCCGCCGCCACCAGCTCGTCGGTCTCGGGGAGCACGAACTTAAAGCTGGTGCCTTCGGCCATCTCACTCAAGGCCGATACGGCCAACTTATGGCGCAGCAGGGATTTGGGCGTCATCAGCACCAGCGGCTTGCGGAAATTACGCTTAAGCTGGCGGCGTAGCGCGTGGAAATAATTGGCCGGGGTGGTGAGGTTGCACACGGTCATGTTGTGCTCGGCGCAGAGCTGCAAATAGCGCTCCAGCCGGGCGGAGGAATGTTCCGGCCCCTGCCCCTCATGCCCATGCGGCAACAGCATGGTCAGGCCGCACATACGCAGCCACTTGGTCTCGCCTGCGGCGATAAACTGGTCGATGATCACCTGCGCGCCATTGGCGAAATCGCCAAACTGCGCCTCCCACAGCACCAGCACATTCGGGTCCGACAGGGCATAGCCATATTCAAAGCCCAGCACCCCGGCCTCGGAGAGCAGGGAGTTGAAGATTTCAATATTCGCCTGTTTTTCGGCGATATTGTTCAGCGGCACATATTCGTTCTGGTTGGTCTGGTCGACCAGCACCGCATGGCGCTGGGAGAAGGTGCCGCGCTGGCAATCCTCGCCCGACAGGCGCACGCGGTGGCCATCGAGCATCAACGTGCCAAAGGCCAGCGCCTCGCCGGTGGCCCAGTCGATGCCCTCGCCGGTCTCGATCATCTGCTTCTTGGCGTCGAGCTGGCGGGCGATTTTGGGGTTGAGGTCGAAATCCTCCGGCTGATGCGACAAGGCCGCGCCTACCTGCTTCAGCTGCGCCAGCGGGGCGGCGGTCGCCTCCTCGTGGCGCTCTTCCTCTTCACCGGCTTGGTTGAGCCCGCTCCAATGGCCTTCCAGCCAGTCGGCCTTGTTGACCTTGTAATCCTGCGCGCCCTGATACGCCTCTTCCAGCGTCTTGTTATACGCATCGAGCATGGCCTGCGCCTCCTCGGCCGGCACGCTGCCCTCGCGCGCCAGGCGCTCGGCATACAGGGCGCGGGTCGTCTTCAGACCCTTGATCGCCTTATACATGATCGGCTGGGTAAAGGCCGGCTCGTCATTCTCATTATGGCCATGGCGGCGGTAGCAGACGAGGTCGATCACCACATCAACAGCGAACTCATTGCGGAACTCAGCGGCGAGCTTGGCCGCGAACACCACCGCTTCCGGGTTGTCGCCATTCACATGCAAAATTGGCGACTGGATCGCCTTGGCG
>JAKBBM010000072.1 GCA_021808545.1 Pseudomonadota bacterium
CCGGGCGGAATCACGCGGGCGGGCGGGCTCCACCGCGATCCGCTCTGCTGGCAGATGATAATCGAAATCCGACAGATTCACGGGCGCTACCGACCCACCACTCAAGCCCCCAGATAGGAGGCAAGCTCGATCAGATTGCCATCCGGGTCGCGGCAATAGACCGACATGATATCGCCCAGCGCGCCAATGCGCGAGACCGGCCCGCGCTCCACCGTCACGCCGCACGCATGCAGATGCGCGATCACCTCATCCGGCCCCACGGCCACGACCAAGCATAAATCCAGCGTGCCGGGCCTTGCTTCCTCGGCATGGGGCGAAACCTCGTGCCCGACCTCGTGCAGATTGATCTTCTGCGCGCCAAAACGCAGGGCCGTGCGGTTATTGCCGCCATATTCCTCGCGCTCCATGCCCAGCACGCGCTGGTACCAGCCCGCCGTGGCGCTGAGGTCACGGCAGGTCATCACGACATGGTCGATCCGGTCGACGGTGAATTTCATGTAAGATCGGCGAAAAAATCGTTGCCCTTGTCATCGACCACGATAAAGGCCGGGAAATCCTTCACCTCGATCTTCCACACCGCCTCCATGCCAAGCTCCGGATATTCCAGCACCTCGACCTTGGTGATGTTCTGCTCCGCCAGCACCGCCGCCGGGCCGCCGATGGAGCCCAGATAAAACCCGCCATATGCCTTGCAGGCGTTGGTCACGGCCTTACTGCGGTTGCCCTTGGCAAGCATGACAAGCGAGCCGCCGGCTTTCTGGAATTCAGCGACGTAAGAATCCATCCGCCCAGCCGTGGTGGGGCCAAAGCTGCCGGTGGGCAGCCCCTCGGGCGTTTTGGCCGGACCCGCATAATAAACCGGATGGTTCTTGAGGTAGTCGGGCAGGCCCTGCCCCGCATCCAGCCGCTCTTTCAGCTTGGCATGGGCAATATCGCGCGCGACCACGATGGTGCCGGTGAGCGCCACACGGGTCTTGACCGGATGTTGCGAGAGTTCCGCCAGAATCTCCTTCATCGGCCGGTTCAGGTCGATCGCGACCACCTCGCCGCCCAGATGCTCATCGGTGATCTCGGGCAGATATTTGGCCGGGTTGGTTTCCAGCTGCTCCAGGAACACACCTTCCTTGGTGATCTTGGCCTTGATCTGCCGGTCGGCCGAGCAGGACACGCCAATGCCGATGGGCAGGGACGCGCCATGGCGCGGCAGGCGGATCACGCGGACATCGTGGCAGAAATATTTGCCGCCAAACTGCGCGCCAATGCCGATATCCTGGGTGATCTCGAGCACCTTGCGCTCCATCTCCAGATCGCGGAAGGCATGGCCGGTGGCATCGCCCGTCGTGGGCAGATTATCCAGATATTTGGTCGAGCCGAGCTTCACGGTCTTCAGGTTCAGCTCCGCCGAGGTGCCGCCGATGACGATGCTCAGATGGTAAGGCGGGCAAGCCGCCGTGCCCAGCGTCTTGATCTTGGATTCCAGGAAGGCATAGATTTTCTCAGGCGTCAGGGTCGCGCGGGTTTCCTGGTACAGGAAGGTCTTGTTGGCCGAGCCGCCGCCCTTGGCGATGAATTGCAGGTGGAATTCATCCGCATGGTGCTCGCCGGGGGCGGCCATGATATCGAACTGGACCGGCAGGTTATTGCCGGTGTTCTTTTCCTCGAACATGGAAAGCGGCGCCATCTGCGAATAGCGCAGATTGGTCTCGGTATAGGTGCGGGCGACACCGGTGCTGAAGGCTTCCTCCTCATCGCCTTCCACCCAGACACGCTGGCCCTTCTTGCCAAACACGAGGGCGGTGCCGGTGTCCTGGCACATGGGCAGCACGCCGCGCGCGGCGATGGTGGCGTTCTTCAGGAATTCCAACGCCACGTAGCGGTCATTCTCGCTGGCTTCAGGGTCCTGCAAGATCTTGGCGAGCTGGGCCAGATGGGCCGGGCGCAAAAGGTGCGAGACATCATGGAACGCGGCAAATGCCAACTCCTCCAGCGCGCGCGGGCTGATTTTCAGCACTGCCTTGCCTTCCACCTCGATGCTGGACACACCCTCGATCGGTAGCTTGCGATAGGGGGTGGCATCGTCTCCCAACGGGAACATGGGCGAATAGGCAAAACCAGAGTGGCGCTTTGTCTCAGCGTTCATGTCGTCAGTCTTTCTGTTTCTTACGGAAGGCGTCCAGGCTCACCACGGCGGCGGGCCCTTCATTCGGGCGGGCGGGCACATCATCGCCCTGCGGCTCTGGCAGATCGGCCACCTTCACCGGCTCGGGCACGGCCACCTCGAATTGCAGGCCAAAGCGCACCTGCGGATCGGCAAAGCCGGTAATGGCGGCAATGGGAATAACCAGCGTGGAGGGCACGCCCGCAAAAGACAGCCCGACCGACATGGTCTCACCCGCCTCATCCACGCTCAGCGCGTGGAATTGGTGCTGCAACACGATGGTCATCTCATCCGGATATTGCGCGCGCAGCCGCTCGGGGATGGAAACGCCGGGATAGGCGGTCTTGAAGGTGACATAGAAATGATGTTCGCCCGGCAGCCCGGCATGGGCCACATGGCGCAGCGCACTCACCACCACCTGGCGCAGCGCATCCTGCGTCCATTCATCGTAAGGCAGCAACGAGTCGGGTATGGTTAAATCGTCATCTTCCATTTTATTCTAATCCCTTCGGCCCCGCATGATCTTGTTGGCACGGCCCATATCAGCGCGATTCACGCTCGTAATGACGGTAATATTTATCCGTCACCAGATCGGTCTGCACCACAACGGCGATATCGGTGGTGTTGAACTGGGCATCGATCACCGCGCCCTCGCCCACAAACCCGCCCAGCCGCAAATACCCCTTGATCAGCGGCGGCAGGCGCATCAATGCCCGCTTGGGGTCGAGCGCGGCCGCATCCTGGCGGCGCATCTCCACATAACGCGTGGGCAAGGCACGCGGGCGGATGTTCTCGGGCGCCAAATGATGCGCGGCCAGATAGGTCAGCTCCTCGGCCAGGGCATCCGGGTCCGTGCCCGCGAGCGAGGCGCAGCCGAACATCAGCTCAATATTGTAGTGGAACACATAGGCGGCGATTCCGCGCCAGAGTAGCTGCATCACCGCGCGCGAGCGGTAGACCGGAGCCGTGCAGCTGCGCCCCAGCTCCAACAGCCGGCCGGAGAAGCGCTTGAGCGGGGAAATATCGTACTCGCTTTCCGAATAGAACCGCCCGAACGCATCCGCCGCATCCTGACGGATCAGCCGATAAGTGCCCACAACGCTTTGCGGCCCCTGGCCCAGATCGTGATCGACCACCAGCAAATGGTCGGCAATGGCGTCGAATTCATCATCGTCACGCCGGGTGGCCATGGCCCGCGCATCGGGCTTGGCCCCCATCTCATCGTAAAATACGCGGTAACGCAGCGCCTGAGCCGCCTCGAGATCGGCCGGGCTGGCGGCCAGACGGACCCCCAGATTGCCAGTGCGCAATTCGGCGAAGGCTGGCCCCGCGCCGCCCACGGCCAGGCGCGGCGGGCCAAACGAGATTTCACCATTCATCGAGCCGTCCGCCGCCCGAACAGCTCGATTTTAATGACATCGACCTCAAATCCCTGCCCGGCGGCAATCTCGCGCAGCATGGCCTCAGCCTGCGGGGCGGCAAATTCGACCACGGCGCCGCTATCCTTATCGACCAGATGAAAATGATGTTTATCGCCGCTGGGCTCATAGCGGGCGCGG
The DNA here is from genome assembly GCA_021808545.1 of Pseudomonadota bacterium. GTDB lineage: Bacteria > Pseudomonadota > Alphaproteobacteria > Acetobacterales > Acetobacteraceae > Acidocella. Next base: position 3,718 of record JAKBBM010000072.1, read on the forward strand.
CGGCTGCCCAGATCCCGGCGCGAGAGAATGCCCTTGGATTCCAGCAAGCGCACGGTGCGGTAAACGGTGGCGAGCGAAATCCGGCTATCGACGCGATTGGCCCGCCGGTGCAGCTCGTCCACATCCGGATGGTCGGTCGCCTCCGACAACACCCGCGCGATGATCCGGCGCGGCCCTGTCATCTTCAGCCCGTTCTCTATGCACAGGCGCTCGATGCTTATATCCATCGGCGTGCCTTGTGGCGCAAGTTTTTGCCCTGGTCCAGTCTTATTGGAGTCGCTCATGCCTTTCTCCGTCCTGCCCGCGCACGACAAAGCCATCGACATCACGGCCGAGACCTGCCCGATGACGTTCGTGCGCACCCGCCTGGCCCTCGATACGCTCGCACCAGGGCAAATTCTGCTGGTACGGCTAAAGGGCGAGGACCCGTTGCGCAACGTGCCGCGCGCCGCCGCCGACCAGGGGCACGACCCGCTGGAGCTGCTGGCGCAACCGGATGGCAGCTTTATTCTGGTCATCCAGAAGGGATAGCAGCCCAACCCGCAAACAGCAAAAGCCGCGGACACCCCAAGGCGCCCACGGCCACGGCCGGCAAGGATTTGCAACCTTGACTTAGAAGCCTTCGCGCTCGATGCGCTTGCGCTCCATCTTGCGGGCGCGGCGCACGGCCTCGGCCGCCTCACGCGCGCGGCGCTCGGAGGGCTTCTCGTAATGGCGGCGCAGCTTCATCTCGCGGAACACGCCTTCGCGCTGAAGTTTCTTCTTGAGCGCCTTCAGCGCCTGATCGACGTTATTGTCACGAACGAGAACTTGCACCTGGTTGCCAACCCCTCAAAAAATAGCCAAAAATAAAACAGCGAAACACGGCCGCCAAAGCCGGTTCCGCGAACATCGTGCGGGCCTATAGCACAGATTCCGCACACGCCAAATCATTTCTGCCAGGGCAAATATGCAAATATGGCGATCCTGAAAATTGCCCGCATGGGCCACCCCATCCTGCGCCGCCAGGCCGACCCGGTCAGCGCCGCCAGCGCGCCCGAAATCCAGCGCCTGATCACCGACATGACCGAAACCCTGGCCGATGCCGGCGGGGTGGGCCTGGCCGCCCCGCAAGTGCATGAAAGCCTGCGCTTGTTCATCTTCCACGTGCCGACCAGCCGCAGCGATACCGGGCAGGCCATCCCTTTGCGCGCGATCATCAACCCCGTAATCACTCCACTGAGCGAGGATGAGGATAAGGTGCTGGGCTGGGAGGGGTGCCTGTCCATCCCCGGACTGCGCGCCGCCGTGCCGCGCCACGCCCGCATCCGCCTGACCGGCCAAACCGCCACCGGCGCGCCCCTGGATGAAGAGCTGAGCGGTTTTGCCGCGCGCGTGGTCCAGCACGAGACCGACCATCTGGACGGAGTGCTCTACCCCGCGCGCATGGAGGATTTCCGCTTCTTTGGCTATAATGAGGAGCTGGACCGTAACCCGATGGCGCTGCCAGAGGAGATGTGATGCAGATCGACGAAAATACGGCCGCGCTGCTGGATGCGCTTGCCCCCAACGTGCCGTTCGATGGCTGGACCCGCAAGGCCTTGGCGCTGGCGCTGGAAAGCCTGGGCCGGGCCCCGGAAGATGCCGCGCTGCTGTTTCCCGGCGGGGCGGGCGAGATGATCGAGGCCTATTTCACCCTGGCCGATGAACGCATGATCGCGGCCGTGCGGGCCAACCCGCCCGAAGGCGGCGTGGGGGCGCGGGTGCGCGCCGTGCTGGCGCTGCGGCTGGAGCAGATGGCGGGCGAGCGCGAAACCATCCGCCGCGCGCTCTCCTGGCTGGCGCTGCCCGCACAGGCGCGGCACCTGGCGCGCCTCATCGCCGCCATGGCCGATGCGGTGTGGTTTGCCGCCGGCGACAAATCTGCCGATTTTTCCTGGTACACCAAGCGCGCGACCTTAAGCGCCATTTTGCTGCCCACCCTGCTCTACTGGCTGGGCGATGAATCACCCGCGCACGAAAAAACACTGGGCTTCCTTGACCGGCGGCTGGCCGGGGTGCGGCGTTTCGGCCAATGCCGCCAAGGGTTGCGCGCGCGGCTGGCGCAAATGCCCCACCCCTTCCGATTTGCCGCCACAAGCGTTCGGGGCTAAGCAGGCGCGCAGCCGGACCCGCCGTTTTTTCCGTATAATCCAGGGATGAACCATCTTGCGCAGCCGTTTTCTCCGCCTTGCCGCCCTTACCTCTTTTTCTCTTCTCTCCGGCTGTGGGCTGGGCCAGGGGCTTGGCCTGACCGGCAATGCCAACGAGGCCCAGCTTGGCCTTGGCAAGGCACCGCCCAGCGTATTCGGCTATGCGGTGGCGGATGAGCCGCAGGCCGCCCTGGTCGGCCGGCAGATCCTGAATGAAGGCGGCAACGCGGCCGATGCCGCCGCCGCCGAGGGGCTGGCCCTGGCGGTTACCCTGCCTTCGCGCGCGGGGCTGGGCGGTGGTGGCGCCTGCCTCATTAAAATGCCCAACGCCAATGGCGACATGCAGCCCCCCGTGGCGCTACTGTTTCCGGCCGGCAGTCCAGCCAGCACATCCGGCAGCCGCCCGGCCGCCGTGCCCGCCTTCGCGCGCGGGCTGCTGGCGCTGCAAGCCCGCTATGGGCAATTGCCGCTCTCCGCCATCATCGTCCCGGCCGAGCGGCTGGCAGCCAGCGCCCAGCTGTCTCCGGCTTTGGAGACCGACCTGAAAGTGGTGGGCAACGCGCTGCTGGCCGACCCGGCCGCCGCCGCCATTTTCGCCCCCAATGGCCAGCTGCTGCCGGCCGGCGCCACCATTCACCAGCCCAACCTCGCCGCCACGCTGGAAATTCTGCGCACGCAGGGCGTGTCTGGCCTGTATGCCGGCGGCTTTGCCACGCAATTCACGCAGGCGGCGGATGCCGCGGGCGCGGGGCTGACCATGACGGATATGAGCCTTGGCCTGCCGCGCTACAGCGCCCCGGTCAGCGGCATGCAGGATGGCTACGCCACCGCCGCCCTGCCCACCGCCAGCGCCCAGGGCAAAACCCTGCCCGCCTCCGCCGGGTTCATGGCGCTGGATAAGAATGGCGGTGTGGTCACCTGCGCCAGCTCGATGAATAATCTGTTTGGCACCGGACGTTATGCCGCGGGCACGGGCGTTCTGCTCGCCGCCTCGCCCCGCACCGTGCCCGCCCCGCAACTGGCCGCCGCCATCGCCTATGCGCCAGGCAACCTGGATTTCCGCGCCGCCACCACCGGCACCGGCCAGACCGCGGCGGCCACAGCCGCCGCCACCGCCCTGCGCGATGCACTGGCCGGGCATCCCAACCAGCCCGTGCCAAACCCTGGCCGCGCCAATGTCATCTCCTGCCCCAAGGACGTGCCCGGCGGTGAAGCCAGCTGCACGGCCAGCGCCGATCCACGCGGACAAGGTCTTGCCATTGGCGGGCGCTGATACCGCCATACCGGGCGGGCTGCGCACCGGCGTGGGCGGACGGATTCCACCCTTTCGGGTGATGGATGTAATCGCCAAGGCCAACACCCTGGCGGCCTGCTTGCCGCCGGGCGCGCCGCGAATCCTGCACATGGAGGCCGGGCAGCCCGGCACCGGCCTGCCCAAGGGCGCGCGAGAGGCCGTGGCGGCGGCCCTGCGAAGCGGCGACTCGCTCGGCTATACGGAGGCGCTGGGCCTGCCCGCGTTACGCGCGCGCATCGCCCGCCATGCGGCTGAATGGTACGGTGTTGAGCTCCCTCCCGCACGGATCGCGATCACCGCCGGAGCCTCGGGCGCGTTTCCGCTCGCCTATCTCGCCGCCTTCGAGCCGGGCAACGAGGTGGCGCTCGCCGCCCCCTATTATCCGCCTTACGTGAATATCCTCACCGCCCTTGGTATGCGCCCGGTGGTACTGCCTTGCGGGATTGAAACCGGCTTTCAGCCAACCATCCCCATGCTGGAAGCCCTGCCCCGCCGCCCGCGCGGGCTGATCGTCTCCAGCCCGGCCAACCCCACCGGCGCCATGCTGGCCCCCAGCGCCTTGCGCGCGCTGGCGGAATATTGCCATGAAACCGGCATCCGCCTGATCTCGGATGAGATTTACCACGGCCTCACCTATGGCAAGCCCATGGCCTCGGCCGCGCAATTCTCCAGCAGCGCTATCGTCATCAATTCCTTTTCCAAGTATTTTTCCATGACCGGCTGGCGCGTGGGCTGGATGGTGCTGCCCGAGCCCCTGGTACGCCCGGTGGAGCGGCTGGCCGCCAATTTCTTCATCTCGCCCCCCCATATCTCGCAGCGCGCGGCCCTGGCGGCCCTGGATTGCCCAGATGAGCTGGAGGCCAACCGCGCCACTTACGCCATTGCCCGCACCCTGCTAGCCGACGGCCTGCGCGCGGCCGGCTTTACCCGGTTTGCCCCGCCAGATGGTGCGTTTTATATCTATGCCGATCTCACCGGCCATGCCGATGACAGCGCCGCCTTTTGCGACCATCTGCTGGAGGCGCACGGAATTGCCACGACCCCGGGCCATGATTTTGACGCGGCGCGCGGCGGCGGTTTCTTCCGTATCAGCTATTGCGCGCCGTCGGCCGACATCGAAGAGGCGGTGCGCCGCCTGGCCCACGCAAGCCAGACCCGCCCATGAATTCGACCCCCCTGGGTCTTTGCAGGGGCCAAAACATCCAATATCAAGGCAAAGACTTAATTTTAAGACTATAGATCGAGGTAAATGCACAGATGAAATTGCTCGTCGCCGTGAAGCGCGTGGTCGATTACAACGTCAAGGTCCGGGTGAAATCGGACAAATCGGGCGTTGAGACCGCGGGCGTGAAAATGTCCATGAATCCGTTCGACGAAATCGCCGTCGAAGAAGCCGTACGGCTGAAGGAAAAGGGCATTGCCACCGAAATCGTGGCCGTATCCATCGGCGTTGCGCAGTGCCAGGAAACCATCCGCACCGCGCTGGCCATGGGCGCCGACCGCGGTGTGCTGGTGGAAACCGACGTGGCGGTGGAACCGCTCGCCGTGGCCAAGCTCTTAAAGGCCGTGGCCGAGAAGGAAGGCGCGGATCTCGTCATTCTGGGCAAGCAGGCGATCGATGACGACATGAACGCCACCGGCCAGATGCTGGCGGCCCTGCTGGGCTGGCCGCAAGGCACCTTCGCCTCGAAGGTCGAGATCGCGGATGGCACCGCGACCGTAACACGCGAGGTGGATGGCGGGCTGGAGACGCTGGCACTGGGCCTGCCCGCCGTGGTCACCGCCGATCTGCGCCTGAACGAGCCGCGCTATGCCTCGCTGCCCAACATCATGAAGGCCCGCAAGAAGACCATCGACACGGTCAAGCCGGGCGATCTGGGCGTGGATGTGGCCCCGCGCCTGACCACGCTCAGCGTCTCCGAGCCCCCGGTGCGCAAGGCCGGTATCAAGGTGCCCGACGTCGCCACCCTTGTCGAGAAACTGCGTAACGAAGCGAAGGTGATCTAACCATGACAGCCCTTGTTGTAATCGATTTCGATGCCAACGGCATCAAACAGCCCACCCGCTCGGCCATCGCGGCCGCGGCCAAGCTCGGCGAGATTCATGGCCTGGTCATGGGCGGCAATACCGGCAGCATCGCCGAAGCCGCCGCCAAGATCCCCGGTCTCGCCAAGGTGCTGGTGGCCGAGGATGCCAGCCTGGACCATGAGCTGGCCGAGCCGGCCGCCGACCTCATCGTCTCACTCGCTGCAGGATACGACCATATCCTCCAGGCCGCCACGGCCATGGGCAAGAATGTGATGCCGCGTGTCGCCGCCCTGCTCGATGTGCAGGTGATCTCCGACATTTCCGACGTGGTGGATGCCGATACGTTCGTGCGCCCGATTTATGCCGGCAACGCGCTCGCCACCGTGAAATCGGCCGATCCGAAGAAGGTGCTCACCGTGCGCGCCTCCAGCTTCGACCCGGTTGCGGCCGAGGGCGGATCCGCCGCCATCGAGAAAATCGCCGTCACGGCCAGCGCGCCGAAATCCAAATATGTCGGCTCCGAGCTCTCCAAGAGCGAGCGTCCGGAACTGACCGCCGCCAAGATCATCGTCTCCGGCGGGCGCGGCATGCAGAATGGCGAGAATTTCACCAAGCTGATCGACCCGCTGGCCGACAAGCTCGGCGCCGCTGTCGGCGCCTCGCGCGCGGCGGTGGATGCCGGCTTCGTGCCGAATGATTACCAGGTCGGCCAGACCGGCAAGATCGTCGCCCCGGACCTCTATATCGCGGTTGGCATCTCGGGCGCCATTCAGCATCTGGCCGGCATGAAGGACTCCAAGGTCATCGTCGCCATCAATAAGGACGAGGACGCCCCCATCTTCCAGGTCGCCGATTACGGCCTGGTTGGCGATCTCTTCACCATACTGCCGGAGCTTGAGAAGGCATTATGAGCATCAGCAAAATCGGCGTCATCGGCGCCGGCCTCATGGGCAATGGAATCGCGCATGCCGCGCTGACCGCCGGTTTTGACGTGATTTTGGTGGACGCGTTCGAGGCGGCCCTGCCAAAGGCCCTGGCGACCATGACCAAGAACATGGATCGCCAGGTGGCCAAGGGCAGCCTGACCGCCGAGGCAAAGACGGCGGCGCTGGCGCGGCTTGTCACCTCCACCGATTATCACCAGCTCAAGGATGCGGATATCGTCATCGAGGCGGTGCCCGAGCAGCTGGAGATTAAGAAGGCGATTTATGATGAGCTGGCCCCGGTGCTGAAGCCCGAGGTTCTGCTCGCCTCCAACACCTCCTCCATCTCCATCACCAAGCTCGCCACCCTGTCCGGCCGGCCGGACAAATTCATCGGCATGCATTTCTTCAATCCCGTGCCGATGATGAAGCTGGTCGAGATCAC
>JAKBBM010000073.1 GCA_021808545.1 Pseudomonadota bacterium
CAACGGCGAAGAAACCCGCCGCCACGAAGAAGGCCACCACAGCCACGCGCAAGAGCGCAACGGCGAAGAAACCCGCCACACGGCGGCCACGCAAGGCCACCACCGCAGCACCGGAGGTGCTGATGATGCCCACCGAGCCAGAGATGGATATGCAAACGGATTCGCAGATGGATGTGGAAACGATTATTCTGCCGATTCTGGGAACCATGCCGGACGATCTGGTCTAACCGGCAATCTCAAAAAAAATGGGCGGAGGGGCAACCCTCCGCCCATTTCGTTTTTAGGCCGGATTTTCAGGCTTGCTGCGCCAGCCAATCCTCGATCAGCCGGCGCGCGATGGAATCATGCGGCGGCAAGGAAAATCCCAACGCCGCGCGATTGGCGAGATCCTCTGGGGAGAACCATTTCGCATCACGCATTTCAGCCGCATCCAAAATAATATCCTCGCTCAGCGCCTCGGCATAATAGCCCAGCATAAGCGACCCCGGGAACGGCCAGGGCTGGCTGGAATGATACGCAACCGCGCCCACGCGCACCCCCACCTCTTCCCACACCTCGCGGCGCACCGCATCTTCAAGCCCCTCGCCCGGCTCCACAAACCCGGCCAACGTGGAATAAAAATTATATTCGGGCGGAAAATTCTGCGACTGCCCCAGCAACACGCGCCCATCACGCACAACCAGCATGATCACCGCCGCATCAGTGCGTGGAAAATGCTCGCGCCCGCAAGAAGCGCAATGCAACACCCAACCGGCGCGAACAGGGCTGAGACCCTGGCCACAAGCGGGACAAAAACGGTGCGACGCATGCCAATTCAACAGGCCGCGCGCGGTCGCGAGAATCGTGGCGTCTGTTTCCGGCAGCAGCGCCGCCAGACCGTGCAACTCACCAAATTCTCCCACGCCAAAATCGGGCGGCGTCTCTTGCGCGGATAAATCCAGCGCGAACACCGCCCGCCCCTCGGCCAGCCCCAAGAACAAGGTGGGCGCAGCATCTGGCGGCAATGGCAACAACACCGCGCGGGGGGCTTCGCGCCCGCTCAGCAGCGCCTTCCCCCGCCAATATAAGGTAGCCAGACTGCCGGCATCGGCGCGGGCCTTGGCCAGCCAATCGGCATCATCACGCAGATGCGCGGCACGGTCCAGCGCGCCGCCGCTATACGGGTTGGGCCGCTCAGGGCTAATCGGGCGAGGAAACATGTCCTATTCCTCGCATGCCGCCTCTGTCTTGCCAAGCTTGCACTCATCGCCGGGAAAGAGGATAACAGGCTCCGGGAGGTCGGCGGTGGACATGGCACCTCGCCAACCCGGTCAGGGCCGGAAGGCAGCAGCCGCAACGAGTTTTGCGTGGGTCATCGTCCGGCCTCCCACCCCGCCGCTCATCGTGCCAGACAGCGTTTAGGTAAGTGCCATCCATGGGTTTGTTCGACGACGAGACGCAGGCCGATGCGCCACCGCCGGGCCCGTCGCTGTTTGGCGAAGCACCGGAGGATCACGCGCCCAAGGCCACAGCCTACCGTGTTCTGGCCCGCAAATATCGGCCCACCCGCTTTTCCGATCTGATCGGCCAGGATGCGCTGGTGCGCACCCTGCGCAACGCCTTCGCCATGAACCGCATCGCCCATGCCTTCATGCTCACCGGTGTGCGCGGCGTTGGCAAAACCACCACGGCGCGCATTCTGGCCCGCGCGCTCAACTGCACGGGCGCCGATGGCCAAGGCGGCCCCACACCCGAGCCCTGCGGCGTATGCGACAATTGCAAGGCGATCCTGGCTGACCGCCATCCCGACGTAGTGGAGATGGACGCCGCCTCCAATACCGGCGTGGACGATGTGCGCGAGATTATCGAGGCCACGCGCTTCAGGCCGCTCTCGGCCCGCACCAAGGTGTTCATCATCGACGAGGTGCACATGCTCTCCAAGGCGGCGTTCAACGCGTTGCTGAAAACCCTGGAAGAGCCGCCGCCGCACATTAAATTCGTGCTGGCCACCACCGAGATCCGCAAGGTGCCCGTCACCGTGCTGTCGCGCTGCCAGCGTTTCGACCTACGCCGCGTGCCCGCCGACGTGCTGGCCGCGCATTTCACCCGCATCGCGGGGCTAGAGCAGGTGGCGATCGCGCCGGATGCCATCGCCCATATCGCCCGCGCGGCCGATGGATCGGTGCGCGACGGGCTATCGCTGCTCGACCAGGCCATCGCACGCGGGGCGGAGGACGGGACCGAGATTTCCGCAGCCATGGTGGCGGACATGCTGGGGCTGGCCGACCGGGGCATGGTGTTCGAGCTGATGGACGCGCTGGTCTCGGGCGATGCAGCGCGCGCGCTGGCCATCGCCGACGATTCTTATGCGCGTGGCGCCGATCCGGGCGTGCTGCTGGCCGATCTTCTGGCCCTGGCGCATCTACTCACGCGCCTGAAATCCGTGCCCGGGCTGAATGGCGGCAACAGCCTGCCCGAAGCCGAGCGTACGCGCGGCGCGGCACTGGCGCAGATGCTCTCCATCCCCTTCCTCGGGCGCCTCTGGCAGATGCTGCTGAAAGGGCTGCAAGAGGTGGAAACCGCCCCCGACCGGCGGGCGGCGGCGGAGATGATCCTGATCCGGCTTTGCCATGTCGCGGATCTGCCGCCGCCGGGCGAGCTCATCCGCAAGCTGACCGAACAATCCGGCAGCGCCTTGGGCACGCCTGGACCCAGCCCGGATGGCGGCCCTGGCGGCGGCGCGCGCGCCGTGGCCGGCGGCGGCGCGGTGATGCAGCCAGTCCCCCGGGCACTTGGGTTTCCCGATGTCGTGGCCCTGGCGGCGGCGCGGCATGATGTGATGCTGTATGCGCATTTGCGGCAATCTGTGCATCTGGTACGCTTTGCCCCGCCCGTGATCGAGATGCGGCTTGAGCCCACCGCCCCGCGTGACACGGCGGCCCGGCTCGCCGCCCTGCTGGAGGCCGAAACCGGGCGGCGCTGGACCATTGCCCTGTCCAACCAGCCCGGCGCGCCAACGCTGGACGAGGCCGAGGGCGTCGCCACCGCCCAGGCGCGCGATGCCGCCCTCGCCCATCCGCTGGTGCAGGCGATTCTGACTGAATTTCCCGGCGCGCGGGTGGAAACCCCGCATGAAACCGCGCCAGAGCCGGAATTACCCGACGACTGGGCGGCCCTCATTCCGCCTGATGACCTCTATGAAGGAGAGTATGAATGAAGAATATCGCCGGTCTTATGAAGCAAGCCCAGCAAATGCAACAGAAAATGGCCGACATGCAGGCCAAGCTGGAAGCGGTGGAAATCGAGGGCGTGGCCGGGGCCGGGCTGGTGCGCGTGCGGCTCTCGGGCAAGGGCGTGATGAAGGGGATCAAGATCGATCCCAAGCTCGCCGATCCGGCGGAGACCGAGATGCTGGAAGATCTGGTGGTGGCCGCCCATGCCGACGCCAAGGCCAAGCTGGATGCCATGATGGAAGAAGAGACCAAGAACGCCATGGGCGGCATGAGCCTGCCGCCAGGGCTGAAACTGCCCTTCTGAGGGATGGGCGGGCCTGAAGTTGACCATCTGATCGGGCTGTTCGCGCGGCTGCCAGGCCTGGGCCCGCGCAGCGCCCGGCGCATTGTGCTGAAGCTGCTAAGTGCACGCGAAACACGCTTGCGACCGCTGGCCGAGGCCCTGCGCGCCGCCGAAGCCGCCGTGCGCCCCTGCCCCGCCTGCGGCAATCTGGATTCACGCGTCCCTTGCGGCATCTGCGTCGATACGGCGCGCGAGCCATATATCTGCGTGGTCGAGAGTGTCGCTGATCTGTGGGCGCTGGAGCGCGCGCATGTCTATCATGGCCGTTACCATGTCTTGGGCGGCACGCTCTCGGCCATTGCCGGGCGCGGGCCGGAGGATCTCAGCATCGCCCCGCTGCGCGCCCGGGTGGCGCAAGGCGGCGTGGAGGAGGTGATTCTCGCCCTGCCCGCCACCGTGGAAGGCGCCGCCACAGCGCATTATCTGGCTGAATTACTGGCGCCGTTCGACATTGCTGTCTCGCGCCTGGCGCAGGGCGTGCCCATGGGCGGCGCGCTGGAGGTGCTGGATGAAGGCACGCTGGCCGCGGCTTTACGCGCGCGCAACACGGCCTAAAACGCCGCCGCCCGGTGGAAAGCACGCGCCCCGCGCAATTCCTAACATTTTTTAATTTCAAAAACTTCCTCCAAGAAGGATATTTCTCTTCTAATTTCATGCACTTGCCCCTTAACCCCTTTCGCGCTTGTCAGCCTCTCGCGGCTAGCCGTTATCGCCCACCTCAAGGTGCGGTAACATTCAGCCACGCAACCGGAGAAGTCTGACCATGGCGTTGGATCCGCCGACCCTTCTGTTGACCATGCTCCTGGTCGTTTCCATGACCGGGGCCGGATGCTGGCTGGTTTGGCTGCAAGACCGGCGGCAAGAGGCGTTGCTCTGGATGGGGCTGGCCGTCTTGTTCATTGCGCTCGCCATGGCGGGGCGCGCCGCGCTTGCCTTTATGCCGGGCGTCATATTCGCGACATCGGGATTGCTGCTTGGGTTTGGCCTGATCTGGACCGCCTTTCGCGCGCTCAACAACCACCCGCCCGAACCCGCGGTGATTTTTCTTCCCATCCTTATCTGGCTTGGCCTCTGCTTTTCGCCCGCCTTTCGCACGCATATGGCGTTGCGCATCAGCCTTGGCATCTTCCTGAGCCTGATCCCTCTGAGCCTGGCCATGGGCGAGCTATGGCGCACCCGGCTAAACGCCCAGATTCTTCGCCGCGCCGTGCTGCTCGTGATGGCGGCTGAAATACTGCTCTTGCTTCAACGCGCGGTGCGCTCGCTCATCTGGCCGCATGTTGTCTCCGCGCGATTCGAGGCCGCCCCCGGCTTTAAGGTGCTGATGCTCGACCTGATGGGCTTCATCCTGATCCTGGGCGCCAGCATAATCGCCCTCGCCCAGGACCAAACCGTGCGCTGGTACCGCGACCATACGCACAACGACCTCCTGACCGGCCTAAGCAATCGCAAATATTTCGAGGCATGCTTGCGTCGGCACATTCAGCGCGCCCAGTACGAGGCCGCGCCGCTGGCGCTGATCCTGCTCAGCATCGAGGGATTGGCCAGCGCCACGGATGCACGCTTGCGTCCCCTGGCCGAGGCCATCACGGCCGCCTGCCGGCCCAGCGACCTGGTAGGCCGCTACCGCGCCAATGAATTCGCGGTTCTGCTGCCGCTGGCAACCCCCCAGGACGCCATGACCGTGGCCGCGCGCCTGCGCCAGCGGGTAACGGGGCTGCATTTGGCCCATTCGACACGGCCCGGAGAAGCATTAACGGTCAGCCAGGGGATTGCCGTGCTGAGCGCGCCCAGCCTGCCCATGAAGGCCATTGAGCTGACCGCTATGGCCGACCGGGCCCTGGGCTGCGCCGAACAAGAGGGCGGCGGGGTCTGCTGGACAGCAGATGGGCAGGATCTACACGCCGTTCCCCCCCTCCCCGCTTGAGCCCATCCCAAAATCCCCTATACCCGCGCGCATGAGCACTCTCGACCCCGCGGACTGGTCCGCCCTGCGCGCCCTTGGCCATAAAATGATGGACGATATGGTGAACCATCTCGCCGGACTCAGGGAGCGCCCCGTTTGGCAGCCCATGCCCGAAGCCACGCGCGCCGGCTTCACCGCGCCCCTGCCCGCGCAGCCCAGCGCCCCCGAAACCTTGTACGAAACCTTCCAAAGCACGATTCAACCTTATGTCACCGGCAATACCCACCCACGCTTCATGGGCTGGGTGCATGGGGGGGGGAATCCCGTCTCCATGCTGGCCGAATTCTTGGCCGGCGCCATGAACGCCAATTGCGGCGGACGCAACCATGCGGGCATCGTTGTGGAGCGCCAGGTCATCGCCTGGGCCGCCGAAATGCTGGGCCTGCCCGAGAGCACCGGCGGCGTGCTGCTTACCGGCTCGTCGATGGCCAATTTCGTCGCTGTTCTGTGCGCGCGCTTCTACGCGCTGGGCGAGGATGGACGCCGCCAGGGGGTCGCGGGCCGCAAGCTGGTGGCCTATGCCTCGGCGGGGGTGCATCGCTGCGTGCCAGATGCGCTGGACATGGCCGGGATCGGCACATCAGCCCTGCGTCTCATCCCCGTGGATGCGCAATTCCGCATGGACCTCGCGGCATTGCGCGCCGCCATCGCTGTGGACCGGGCGGCGGGCCACAGGCCTTTTCTTATTGTCGGCACCGCCGGCACAGTGGATGTGGGCGCGTTCGACGATCTGGCGTCCCTGGCGGACATCGCCCAGGCCGAGGGGGCGTGGTTCCATGTCGATGGCGCGTTTGGCGCATTGGCCACCCTCTCGCCGCGTCTGAAGCCGCTCACAAACGGCATTGCGCGCGCCGATTCGGTGGCGTTTGATTTCCATAAATGGGCGCAAGTCACCTACGATGCCGGCTGCGTGCTGGTACGCGACCGCGAGATTGAACGCGCCACTTTTACCCAGGCCACGAATTATCTGGCCCATGCGCCGCGCGGGCTGGCCGGCGGCGCGCCCTGGCCGTGCGATCTGGGGCCCGATCTCTCACGCGGCTTTCGCGCGCTGAAAGTCTGGATGACGCTTTCAGCCTATGGCAGCGGGGCTTTGGGGCGGATTGTGGACGATACCTGTGCCCTGGCCCAGCGCTTGGCCGGGTTGGTGGAGGCCAGCGCGCGGCTTGAATTGCGCGCCCCGGTGAAGCTGAACATCGTCTGCTTCGGCGTGGCCGGCTACAGCGATGCGCAAACCGCCGAACTGGTGGCCGATTTGCAGGAAGAGGGGCTTTTCGCGCCCTCCACCACCATGATCGGCGGGCGGCTTGCGATTCGCGCGGCCATCGTCAACCACCGCACGCGGGCAGAGGATATCGACGCGCTGGTGGCGGAAATTCTGCGGCGCATTTAACGCCAATCCCGATGCCCGCCCCAGCCCCACCAACCGCCGATCGTGATCGAGGGCGGCGCCACATAGACGGGGGCGGCATAATAGCCGGGCGCGTAATAGCCGGTGCTGTAATAGCCGGACGGGTAATAGACGCAGCCGGCAAGCGACAGCCCGGCCAATGCGACAATGGCGGCGCGGAGCAGCCGCGCCGAACGCGGCCTTGGGGTGATGGTCATGTCAGTGCCCTTTCATGCGCGAGGCTAGCCCCGGCTTGTGACGGCATTGCGGCGGCATCTGGGCGAAAATGTAATAGAGTGCGACCCACTCGAGTGGTTTATCTAAGACCTTAAACGCAAAAGGCGGTGAATATATTTCAACCGGTTACGATTTTTCCAATTTTCAACAATAGACAGGATCACGATGGTCTGGACAGCAATCGCTCAACCATCTTTTTGCTTAGAGTCTTAAAGCGGCATTTACCAAATTGGTCTGTCGGTAAACGGTAGGCCTGGAACTGATTCCAGCAACAAGCCAATTAAACTTAATGCCTCAGAGTAAAGCTCTTTAGAATATCCCGAATGCGATGCTTTCGCACCAAATAATGTGAATGTCTCTGTGTCTGACTATAGTATTCAATTTCATCGTGTGGAAGGCCATTGTTATTGTACCACGGCAAGTGACGACAGGTAAAACGGCCTCCAATTCTTATGGCTTGTCCATAGCGTCTACGACAGAAATATGATTTGTTGTACAGAGCAAATGTCGTGTCAATGCGAGCAAGATAGACAGGGTCGCCACCCGGCAGAGGAGGCAAAGGGCTTACCCAAAATTGGTTTTCCCAATCTACTATACTAAGCTTCTGGCCTTCAACCTCAAACAGGCCAGACCTAAGTTGTTCAACATTACTTATATCGAGAGCAAAGCCAGCCTTTCCAATTTTATACGTTTGAGTTGCCTCCTTAAGTTGGTCAAGAAAATCATTTGGAAGCGCGTCATTCAATTGAAGATCCGGGTCCGTCAATACAAAATATTCAGGCAACGCAGCATAAATAAAGCGATTTAAGAATAAGCGCGGCCCAAGATTCATTCGACTTCGAATTACAACAACGCCTGACCGCTCAAGTTTCTTCAGGCAATCTAGCATGGGTGGAAAATTAGATGAATTGTCAAAAACAAAAATATCATGACAGTTCCGCGACCGGAGTTGGCCAACCATATTTTCCAAATAGGTCGGGTTATTGAACGTAGGAATGATAATCGGTATCTTTGGAGATTGTCCAAACTTAGTCTTAGGCCAAGTTCTCAACCAATTTTTTATGCCCATGTCCATTCGCCATAATTAGAAAAGTGGATTCCTGTTTTTTATAAAACTCTTCTAACACCACCAGAAGAATACATTCTACTTTAGAACACTTCCTTTCTAATTTCTTCTAATAAGTTATATTTGTAGAGTGTATCTGGTTCAAGGTAATTTCCTTCCGCCCATTCATTCCACGCCTTTATGAAAACAAGACGACGCTCCAGCGGATTATTTTCAACCCGGCGAAACGCCTTACGCAGACAGTGACGGAAAAGCTCGGGAGAAAACCCCTCAAACACAACACCGCGATATCCGCTGCGTGGGGTATTATCCCAACCCGCTAAAACACATGGAAGGAATCGCTCTCCATTACCCATATCAGGCAACACATTTTCTACAACTTCATTAAATGAAAATCGTAAAGGCCTCCTAACATAACTTTTTAACTTTAATGGAAAAAACTCAGCTATACGGCCACGAAAAATATATCGCAAAAATCTGGAAAAAAATTGACGTGTTTTAGCTCTTTCTAAAAAGTCACCAGGACCATGATTGACTACAGCATCAAACGGTTTGAGATAAGATGCCTGTGGGCTATTACTCATTGCAACCAGGAACAATCCTGGAAGCCCTACCTCTCGCGCCATTCTTTGCCAATTACCAACAAACTCTTCTGCGTTAGGAAGCTTTTCTGGTTTATATACAGCGAAAAGCGGCTTTCCCTCTATTTTAAAATATCTTTTATCCAAAAAAGCCGGCAGCAATGTCTCAAAATGCCTTTTGCTGTCCTGCTCGCCTGGGTATGTCTGCTCAACCAAAATATGTTTGGGTGCACCATGCCAAATTCCCGTCCATGATTCATTAGCCCAGCAAAGGCAAAATGGAAAATCAGGCTTTCCGCTTTCAAGAACCTCCTGAAATGGCCGTTCTAATAGTCGCTTACCGTTCCCAAACCAATAGTGCCAATAACAAAAAGCTTCTATTCCGTATTCATGCGCCAAGTTGGCTTGGGCAACACGAACATCCGAGTCTAAGAGGTTATAATAGCCTAAGCTAGTCGGAATACGAGGCTGCGAGTGTCCCGGGTACAAAGGTTTTGCCGCCTTTACATTTGTCCATTCCGTAAAACCCTCCCCCCACCAGCGGTCATTCTCTGGAATCTGATGAAATTGCGGGAGATAAAATGCAACAACACGAGCACGTCTTAAACGGAGATCAGCTACTCCAACATGCTCATTAGAAGAATTCGTCATGGCAGCAGTAGCGCCCCGATGTTTTTAAGAATCGAACCAAACAAAAGTTGTCTTTTAAGAATTAAACAACATCGTTGCCCATAGCCAGAACGCGACAGCACCATTGAGTCTTTCAAAATTCCGATACTTACACCATCCAAATTACTACGAAATCGTAACAAAAACACTTCAGACTGCCTACTAATATCGAACAACAGTTTTTTTAACCTTGCACGAGAAGACCTAAGCCCTCTCATAATTGTCAAAAAACTCGATGTAATAGGAACATTGGAATCATTTCCACCATGCCTTCTATATAGAAAAGTCTTTTCATAAACAGGAATTACTTTTCCAAAGGCTACCGCAACCAACACAAGCCACCAATCTTGAAATGAATAAGACCCTTCTATCGGCAAAGCCTTACACAAAAGCGCCCTGTTCATGATCATCCCCGAACTGATCGCAGGACTCTCCATAATTGTCCGAGAAAATGAACAAACATTATTCGGACGCAGACGCTGCCACTTCCAATAGGACGAGCAAATAAATTCGCCGTTTTCATTAATAACTTCTGCATCTGTAAAGGCCAAAACTGGTGTTGTAACACCACTATCTATCTGTGTTCCATTTATTGATAACAGACTTTTTCTAATTTTGTGCGGCTTCCAAACATCATCAGGATCCGCAAGAAAGACCCAGGGCGCATCCACAGACGATAAAATGATATTATAACAACCAACAGGGCCAAGATTGTCTTTTGTTTCGTTGGGAATAATTTCCAGCCGCCCTCCTAAACGCGCCTTCCATGCCGCCATGCGCGCAACCGTATCATCAGTCGAACCATCATCCCGCGTGACAATACGCCAATCCGTGAAATCCTGGGCCAGGATGGATTCCATGAATTCATCAAGCCACCGGGCACAATTATAGGTCGGAACAGCAATATCGACGGACGCCACACCCACCTCCACATAAAAAAAGCCGGGAAGCTCTCGCTTCCCGGCTTTTACTGTAACGCCTCTTACGCGCTCTTGGCCATGATCTCGTCCGCGATGTTGCGCGGCACCGGATCGTAATGGTGGAACTGCATGGTGAAGCTGG
>JAKBBM010000012.1 GCA_021808545.1 Pseudomonadota bacterium
CTCACCCGTACCGTGGGCTTTGTGGAAGGCACGGCAAAGACCTTTGCCAACTGGACCAACATGCTGGTGGAACAGCAATATAACCAGCTCGCCACCACCGATCAGGCGATGTTCCAAAAGGCTGGCGGAGATCCCGCGATCTTCTACCTGCATGGCTATTGGAAGCTGGCGCCCGACGAGGCGCTGGTTATACAAACCGCCGTGCCTGCTTGTGTGTTCTGGAATTTCCAGTGCGACAATGTGTGGTTCGAATCACTCGATTACCGGCATCACCGCATCCATGTGAACGCGCATAGCGCGAAGCTGAACGCCGACGGCACGCTGACCCTGGTGCTCGCCCCGCATGATACAGGGGTTGGGAATTGGATTGATACCGCCGGGCACGCACATGGCACCATGCTATTGCGCTGGACCGGTGCTAAGGAGCATCCGGTTCCCACAACAAAATTGGTGAAACTGAATGACCTCTGATCTCGAAACGCGGATCGCCCGGCTAGAAGCCGAAAGTGAAATCCGTAGGCTGAAGGCGCGTTATCTGAATGCCTGTGATCTTAAGGATGTGGCTGCCATCCGTGGCTGCTTCACCGACGATGCCGCGCTGGATTATGCCCCCATGGGGCAATTCAACCTGGATCAGCTGATCGCCGTGTTCACAAAATTCGCGGTGGAGCAGCCTATCGTCGATTCCCATCAGATGCATAATGGCGAGATCGAGATTGTGGATGCGGACCACGCCCGGGCACGCTGGAATCTGGGCTTTACCACCTATGATCCACGCACCGGCGCATTCCGGCTGATGAGCGGGCTGTATGAGGATGAATACCGCCGCACGCCCGCGGGCTGGCGCATCGCCAAATCCCGCCACACACCGCGCCTGATCGCCGATGGCACACTGACAGACGCAAGCGTGAAGGCGAGCATCGTCAAGCCGGAGGCATGAGCCGCCGCGTATAGGCATGGCCAAGCCGGCCATGCTTATACGCGCATGATTTTACGCGCCCTGGGTTGGCTTAGAACCTTCAGCTTTTAGCTCAAGGCTCTCGCTTTATGTTTGAACGAGCAATTTCATGTGTTTATCTTGACGCTACCGCGTCAACCTAAACACATATTGCTCTAGTGCAGAATGGACCCGCCATCGACGGCGATGGTCTGCCCATTGATCCATTCCCCATCGGCGGAGGCGAGCATCGCCACCATGGCCGCGATATCCTCGGGCCGGCCCAGACGCACCGCCCGGGTCTGCGCCATCATGTAATCCAGCCAGTCCGAGGGAATACCATCACGATTTTCATCCGTAACGATGAACCCAGGCATGATGGCGTTGGCGCGAATATTGTTGATCCCCCAGCGCACCGCCACATGGCGCACCAGCGCGTTCAGCCCCCCCTTGCTCATGGCATAGCACGGGCGCGTGGGCTCTCCCGCCAGAGAGGCCGTGGATGAGGTGTAGATGAGCGCGCCGCCGCCCCGCCGCAGCAAGGCCGGCACCGCATGGCGCGTCAGGCGCAGCATGCCCTTGAGGTTGACATCGAGCGTGCGGTCGAAAATCTCGTCGCTGACCTCCACCGCGTCGCTATCGTCGTGGATCGCCCGCAGATCGGCGAAATTGGCATGAACCGCATCCAAGGCGCCAAATTCGGACTCGGCACGGGCCACCAGGGCCGCCGCGGAATCATCGCAGGTGGCGTCGAAAATCTGGGCCCGCGCCGCGCCGCCGCGCGCGGCGATCTCGGCCACCACGGCATCAAGCCGCGCCACCTCGCCCTCGGGCGCGGCCACGATAACCCGTGCCCCCTCCTCGGCCAGGCGGAAAGCCGAAACCCGGCCAATGCCGGAGCTCCCTCCGGCGACAATAATACTCTTGCCCTCAAGCCGGCGGCAATGGCTTGCCTGCATTCCAGTTCCTCCCTTTATCTTCGCCGTCATGGCGCAATGCCGGCGCCCAAACGGCCCCGGCACGCGCGCTTGGCACCATTAGGAGGCGGGATTGGCCAAAAGCAAGTGGAATATATGTTTGCGTAATGAAACAAGCGCCAGGCAACGCATCCCTATTGTCTTGCGGCGGGAGCATGGTTAAGCTTCGCTGTTGAACCGACAAAGATTTTGGGGCGGCACGTATAATGCCCGTCCCGCGTTAAGTGAAACAACAAAATGAGGGAAGAGGGATCAATGGCCCAGGATAAAACTGTGTTTTCAGGCGGCGTCGCCGTGATTACCGGCGCGGGTGCGGGGATTGGCGCGGGCCTGGCCCGCCGCGCGGGCGCGCTGGGCATGACCGTGGTGGTGACCGATATTTCCGAAGAGCGGGCCAAAGCCGTGGCCGAGGAAATCCGCGCCCAAGGCGGCAAGGCCGAGCCGGTGGTGGTGGATGTCTCCAAACCCGAGGAGCTCGACCGCCTGGCCGCCCTGGTGCATGAGCGGTTTGGCGATGTCCGGCTGCTGATCAACAATGCAGGGATCGAGACGATCGGCCATGTCTGGGAAATTCCCACCGCGCGCTGGGAAGCCACCCTCAATATCAACATTCACGGGGTGGTGCATGGCGTGCGCGCCTTTGTGCCCTATATGCTCAAAGCCGGCAAAGAGGCCTGGATCGCCAACCTCGCCTCCATTGGCGCGTTCGGCATGATGCCCGACCAAACCGCCTATATCATGAGCAAACACGCCGTGCAGGCCTTTAGCGAGTGCCTGTATCTGGAAATGGAACTGGTCAAGGCGCCGATCCACGTTAGCTCGGTGGTTCCCGGCATGGTCAAGACCAGCATTTTCGATGCCAGCGCGGGCGCCGGCGAACCCAAAAATGCCAGCCACCACCGCACCGTGATGCGCGAGCTGATGGCGAATTACGGCATGGAGCTGGCCGACGCCGCGAAAGTTGTGATGGAGCAGATCGCCGCTGGAAAATTCTGGGTCTCGACCCAGCCGGACATGACCGCGCAGAGCCTGGAGGCGCGCATAGCCTTCTTCCGCGAACAGAGCGCGCCGCATTTAAGCGAACAAGCCAAGCAGCTGATCGGCCAGTAAGCAGGCCACACCATAGGCTTGCCAACGGCCCGCCCTCTTGCGGGCCGTTTTTTATGGATTTTTGTCCGCAACGGTTCCATGCATAGGGGCAGGCGGCCATCCAGCAAACGTCTTCCGGTCAGCCAAAAAGCGCAAAACCGGACAAAAACCATAATCCCCCGCCAAGCCGGTCTTGGCCGCCGCCCGATATGATGCAAACCAAGAAACGCCCATGAACCCGACCCCACATATCCTCGCTGAAATCCGCACACCAATCGCTGATGCGCAGATCACCGAATGGCACTGGCCAACACCAATGGAGACCGAGGCCCGCGAGACCCGGCATATGCTGGAAATGTCGTTGCCGCCGCACGCAACCGAGGGGCTGGGCTGTTTTCCCGAGATCGCGCCGCAACCTTATACCAATATTGGCGGCATGTTCTTGCGCCCGGCCGGCATATTGCTGCGCGCGCGCGGCCCCGGCGGCTATAACCGCGTGGTGCGTTGCGCCGTGACGCCGGACTCCTTCACCGCGCTGAGCGCGCATGACGCCGAATGGTCGGAGCGGGAATTACGCGCCTGCCTGGATTTGCGCAGCGAGACCCAACGCCTGCTGCTGCGCCGCCTGCACGATGAGCTGGCCGCGCCCGGCATGGCCAGCACCGCCCTGGTGGAGGCTTATGCCACGGCCCTGATCATCGAGACCGCGCGCCGCTTGCATGGCTTGCGCGAAATGCCGGTTGGCGGGCGGCTTTCGCCCTGGCAATACCGGCGCATCTGCGAGCGCGTGAATGACGACGCCCCTCCCCCAACGGTCAGCGAACTCGCCGGCCTGTGCGGGCTGAGCCCGCGCCATCTGCTGCGGCTGTACCGCAATTTTTCCGGCGAGACGGTCACCGCCTATATAGAGCGCGCCCAGGCCGAGCGCGCCCGGCGGATGCTGACCGAGACCAGCCTGCCGCTGAAGGAGATCGCCGCCCAACTCGGCTTTGCCCGGCCCAGCAGCTTCGCCACCGCCTTTCGGCGCGCCTGCGGCCTCACGCCGCGCCTGTACCGGCAGCAATACGGCGTTTGCAGTCCGCTCAACCGGCGCAATATCGGCTGAACCGCCGCCCCAGGGAGGATAACAAACAGCATGAACGACCAAAACACATACGATTATATCGTCGTCGGCGCGGGCTCAGCCGGCTGCGTGATGGCCGCGCGCCTCTCGGAAGACCCGAACTGCCGGGTGTTGCTTTTGGAGGCGGGCGGGCGCGACAACAGCATCTTCATCCGCGCGCCGGGCGGGCTGCTGCCCATTTTGCATCAGGGCTGGTTCAGCTGGATTCACGCCACCGTGCCGCAGAAAAACGCCAATGACCGAGTGGTCTATGTGCCGCGCGGCAAGGTGCTGGGCGGGTCCTCCTCGATCAACGGGATGGTGTATGACCGCGGCACCCATACCGATTACGATGTGTGGCGCCAGCTCGGCAATGAGGGCTGGAGCTACGCGGATGTACTGCCCTACTTCAAGAAACTCGAAAATTACCATGGCGGGGCGAATGAGTTTCATGGCGGCGGCGGGCCGGTGCGGGTCAGCCGCCCCGGCATCCGCCATCCGCTGGCGCGCGCCTTTCATGACGCGGCGGTGGCCGCCGGCGTGCCCCATAACGAGGACATGAACGGCGCCACGCGCGAGGGTGTTGGCCCGACCGACGTGACCGCCTCGGGCGGGCGCCGCTTTAGTGCCGCGCACAGCTATCTCGACCCCGCGCGCGGGCGGTCCAACCTGCATATCGTCACTAATGCGCAGACCACGCGCGTGCTGTTTGAGGGCAAGCGCGCCGTGGGCGTGGAGTTCCGGCAGGGGAACCAGCTAAAACAGGCCCGGGCGCGGCGGGAGGTTATAATGTCCGCGGGCGCCATCCATTCGCCGCACCTGCTCATGCTCTCGGGCGTGGGCGAGGCGGCCCAGCTCGCCGCATTCGGCGTGCCCGTGGTGCATGACCTGCCCGGTGTGGGCCAGAATTACCGCGACCATGTGGCCGTGTCGGTGAAACATGCCTGCCTGAAGCCGGTCTCGCTGTATAATTTCTTCAACCCCGTGATCGCGGCGCGGGAGGCGGCGAAATTCCTGCTGTTCCGCCGGGGCATGCTGGCGCAGCCGCCGATGGAGACGGTCGCCTATATGCGCGTGATGCCGGGATCGTCGGAGCCGGACATCAAAATTCATTTCAGCATGGCGCTGTATGAGGCGATGGGCCGCGAGTTGACCATGAAGCATGGGTTTTTCGCGCATATCGACCTGCTGGCGCCCGAGAGCGTGGGGCAGATCCGCCTCGCCTCGCCCGATCCGTTCACCATGCCCGCGATCGACCCCAACATCCTGGCCACGCCTGGCGATATGGCGCTGGGACGCGCGGCCATTCGCGGCGTGCGCAGGATTTTCGCGCAGGCGCCGTTCAATGAGTTGCGCGGGCCAGAACTCGCACCCGGCCCTGACGTGGAGAGCGATGCGGCGCTGGATGAGTATCTGCGCGCCAATGCCGCTCCCGATATTCATTCCACCGGCACCTGCCGCATGGGACATGACCCCATGGCCGTGGTGGACCCGCAATTGCGCGTGCATGGGGTGGAGGGGCTGAGGGTTGTCGATGCCTCGGTGATGCCGCGCGTGCCAGGCGGCAATACCAACGTGCCGGTGATGATGATCGCCGAGAAGGCCGCCGATATGATCCGGGGCCGCCAGGCCGGCTGAGCCGGGATGTAAGACGCGCCGCGTGGAAACAACAAAAAAGGGGAAGCCCGTGTTAATCGCTCTCGGGCATTGAGTAATCATGTTTGATCAACAACATCGCAACAACAAAACCATGTCTTGAAATTCAAACTTTCTCATCAAGAACGCCTTCACGGCTTATCTTGTTGCGCTTCATCATACGATATAATGTTACGCGCGAAATTCCCATATGACGCGCGGCAAGACTTAAGTTGCTTTTGGAATTTAAAATCGCGTCTTTCAAATAGTACTTTTCTTCTTTGGACCCCGGCAAAAAATTTTTCTTGGAAAAGCTCGGATCGCTTATTTTATCTTTCTGATAAAATTCCATGTTGATTGGTTCCAATGATAAATCTGATACAGAGATAAACTCATCCTGCCCCATAACAACCGCCCTTCGAATGGCTGAAATCATTTCCCTGATATTTCCTGGCCACGGGTAGGTCTCCATAAATATTTTTGTTCTTTCAGAAAATCCAACAATATTCCTGCCCAATTCAACAGCGAATTTATGCAGAAAAAAATTCGCCAATAGAAGAATATCGCCATCTCTGTCACGCAGAGCTGGAAGATGCAGAGGAAGAACGTTCAACCTATAATAAAGATCTTCTCTAAATTTTCCTTCCATCACCGCGCGACGAAGATCAACATGTGTGGCGGATATAACGCGCGCGCAAACCTGAATAACTTGATGCCCACCAACCCTTATAATTGTTCCTTCCTGCAAGAAGCGAAGTAAGTGGCCCTGCAGGTCTAAAGGAAGATCTCCTATTTCATCAAGAAATATTGTACCTTTATTCGCCAACTCGATAAGACCAATCTTACGATTATTGGCGCCTGTAAATGCTCCTTTTTCATATCCAAAGAGCTCTGAAGCAATGAGGGATGGCGGAAGAGACGCGCAATTTATAGCAACAAAGCGTCCTGATTGAAAAGATGAGCGTTGATGAATGGCTCTTGCCACCAACTCTTTCCCCGTTCCACTCTCTCCTGTAATTAAAATTGGCGCGCTGGTCGGCGCTTGTCGCCTTATCATATTGAATATGCTTTTCATGGCCGCGCTCTCTCCAACCATAAATTCTTCGGTTGGAGATGAATGTATATCATGATCAAAAAAAGTCGTTTTAAATATAACTTCTTCTGATTTTGTTTTTTCTGCCACACGAACCTTATTATAATCCGGCATTTTTGTCTTCCTCATTTCAGAACAGACCAACAGGATTCATAAGATCCAAAACCAAGCAAAATTCATTTTTAAAAATTTTGATTCACAAAAAACAAATTCAGTCTAGGGTTATAATTCTTTCCTTGATTTGAATTATTCCACCTAAGATAGAAAATATCTTACGTTTTTAGATTGCTATTCAGCGTATGATTTTCTTACTAAGGTAGAAATACTTGCTAAAATGTTCTTCCAGAAGTTCTACCTAAACTTCTCTGTTGGAGCAATTCTTTCAATATGCTCCGTTCGTTTTCCAGTAGTTCAGAGATTATCTTATCATCAGATCCAAACTCACCTTTAGCTAATTGATTGCAAAATATCTTTATATTTTCTTGGCATATCCAAATCATAAGATCATTCATTTGAATTACTCTTCTTGGGAATTTGAATATTGATATTCTGATGCTTATGGTCAGGAATTCTAGAATCGGATTTCGTCTAGGTAGTTTCGCCTAGTTCAAGACTGACAAGATCCAGAAAGTTAACAATAATTAATAAATAAAATCAAAATGATTTAATACATAATAATATATGATGAAAACAGAATAAAGAAACAATCATTTCGAGACGGATCATGTATTCCATAAGACACACGCTAAAAAGAAACAAAATAGAGCGTCCGAAGGACGCCGACGTGGTATGTTAGGATTGTTGCCTTGTTTTATAAAATGGTCTTTTTCAGACTATCAAAGACTTCAGCCAGAAGAACATTTGTACCTCAATTTTCAGCGTTAATGAGTTATATCAATGATTTTCTTGAAATCTCGTGCAAAAGCCATTCTTGGCACAAAATCTTTAAAACCATTTTTCTGTCTAATTGCACTTACACTATGTAATTTTGATTATGCATTATTACACACATACGCGTATATTTACCCTGCGGATACCCAGCGTCAGGCTTAAGCCCATTAGCCAATGGGTGCATATAATCAATATGGATTCTACAAAGAATTTCTTTGATTATCAATAATCATATGTTTTTGAAATTCAAGCAACAAAACGACTTCAAAAAATCATGATCAAAATTTAGTCATACAGGCTAGGCGTCTAAACCTTGAAAATACAAAAAAAATCATTCCCGAATTGTCCGAAAGGAAATCATGCCGGTGCCATCATGGAAAACGATGCAGCATGTGTGATTTTTTTTGATTTAGAGCTGAATCTAAAATTTTTTAGCAAGCGGACGCCTAAGACTTTTAGGCTACTTGACGTGGATATCGACAAGCCATTTTCTACCATTCTACCAAAACTCGGCGATCCTGGGCTTGGAACAAGCATTATCGCCGCGGCAGTGGCAGGCCAGTCAAGTACACGTGAAATCCATACTCTCTCTGGCACTCGCTATATATGTTCAATAACGCCATATTACATGGAAGATGATATCAGAAACGGCGTTATCCTTACTTTTACAGACATCCTTGACTCAAAAAACATCTCCTTACTGAACGAATTCGCCAATCTTAATGATGATCGGAATCAGAAAGCCATAACCAGTCAAAATCAAATCAATGATCGTCAGATTCGGTTAATTATCGAGTCACTTCTTATTCCCGGCTGCGCCCTTGATCGATATGGCAACATGCGTTTCGTTAACGCGCCAATGGCCGCTTTGTTTGGCTATCATGTCCGTGATCTCGAGGGCCGTAAAATCGATCTTCTTATACCGCTAGATATACGCGAAGGGCATGAAGCCTTATATCAAGACGACCTCACGAATCTCGCGCGACGAACTGTGGCTTCTGGCTTTCACTTTGAGGGCATCAACAGAGATGGCATAAAACTGCCTCTGTATATCAGTCTTAGCCCGATCGGCACATTTGATGGCCCGCAAATCCTAGTTATTGTTCACGATCTTCGCTACATCCATAATACAGATGCCAAGCACGACAAGCTGCAAAATAGATGGACCAAAGAGCTAGATGATATGCGCCAGCTTCACGAGCTGGCCACCCGCCTCGTTGAGAGCATGGATCTTCATGCCGCGCTGGCTGATAGTCTTCAGACCATCATGAAGCTTCAGAACGCTGATTTTGGTATCCTACAGCTTTACGATTCCAAGAATGGCAGATTACATCTTGCCGCGCAGAAGGGATTTACACCAGGCCTGATCCAACGTTTCCTTGAACCGAGCCAGGATGATGAGTCCATATTCATGCGTGTTTTTCATCATGGAAAACGGGTTATCATCCCCGACATCACACATGATCAAGATTTTGCGCCCTATATTACCCTTGCCGGCGAGGTAGGCTTTCAATCTATGCAAATCAGCCCCATCAACACACGAACTGGTTGCGTGAAAGGTGTTGTTTCAACTCATTTTGCTCAAATCCACACGCCTTCAGCGTACGATCTACAACTGAGCGATTTAGGCTTGCGCATGGCCGCCGACCTTATTGAACGCGCGCAGAGCGAAACCGAACTGCGTATCGCGCAACAAGCCGCGGAACAGGCTAACCGTATTAAAACACAATTTCTCGCTGCGGCGGGGCACGATCTACGCCAACCCTTGCAGGTCATCGGGCTTTTAAAGGCCGTGCTCGAACGCCAAGTCATCAGTCCACAAGCCATGGCGACCCTCACAAAACTCGGCGATGCGCTATTGCACATGCAAGATCTGGTTGAGTCGCTGGTTGACGCCAACCAGATCGAAAGCGGAACAGTAAATCTAGAGATTGAATCCCTGGCGCTTAAACCTCTTCTCATGCGTCTAATTAATGATTTCAAACCCGCGGCGCTTACCAAAGGCATTGAGTTGCGTGGCGTGGTACCGCCAATTATCCTGCACAGCGACCGTCGGTTGCTCACGCGCCTGCTGAACATGTTACTGGCTGATGCAATCAGGCATACCGAAAATGGTAAAATTCTTGTTGGGTGCCGCCGTCAAGGCTCCTGCATACGCCTTGAGATCTGGGATACAGGCATTAGCCTGTCATCACATGACCTGCATGCCAATCTTTCACCATTGACGAGCAATCAAAACGACCCCTCTCTGTCTCATATACTGGGGCTGAGCCGTTATATCGTGCTTCGTTTTGCCGCGCATCTTGGCTACAAGGTGGAAATTCGTTCTGATTCCGGTAAAAGAAATTTATTCGCACTCATGATCGCTGCTGCGCAATTCACGACCGCGCCAAGCGCCACCGACAGCACCCCCCGCACGGGTGATCCCTTTATCCTACTTGTGGAACCCGATACGACACAACGCGAAGCCCTGGATATGCTTCTGCAAATGGAGGGGTTTCATACCATTGCGGCAGCGGATGCCGCCAAGGCGCTCTCATGTCTGGCGCAGATTCCCCCGGATTGCACGCTCATCATTGTCGCGGGAGCTGATCTTCCTGGCCGATTCAACGGAATCGAGCTCGTGCAGCATATACGTGACACGCTGCGCCGCGCCATTCCCGCCGTCTTTCTGGGTAAACGCAAACATTCTTATGATACAATGGAAAAACCGGCGTCTCATATTCAGTTCATCGACAAGCCCGCGCACCCGGCCACCCTGCTGGCGGCCATCGAAAGCGCCTTCGGCGCGCTTGATCCGGGCTGGCGGCATGCCCTATCCAGCAAGCCCCTGATTACGGTCAATATGCCAGCACCGGCCTCATCCGAATCGGAAATCGCGATTATTGATGATGAGCCTGGCATTTGCGACGCGCTACGCACCATTCTGGAAGCGGGCGGTTATAAGATAGAGACATTCAACGCGGCTGAATCCTATCTTGCTGATGCCAAGCCGACTCGTTTTAAATGCGTGCTTTTGGATATTACGCTGCCGGGCATGAGCGGTCTTGAACTACAAGATCGGCTCAATCTTCTGCCTGACCGGCCGCAGCTTATCTTCCTGACGGGCAATGCCGACCTTGAGACAGTTGTACGGGCCATGCGTAACGGTGCTGTCGATTTCATGCATAAGCCTGTGCAGGGACAAGCTCTTCTAAAAAGTGTGGCGGCGGCATTGACCAATGGGCGCACCCCGCACGCCGAACACGCCCAGCACGAAGACATAACCCGGCGCCTTGCCCGCCTTACCCGGCGTGAACGCGAGGTGCTGGAGCGTGTTGTCAATGGTGAACTGAATAAGAATATCGCCGCCGATCTTGGAATCAGCGAACGCACCACCGAACATCACCGCCAAAGCGTCATGCGCAAGATGGAAGCTAAATCCCTTGCCATGCTGGTGCATATGATGTCTGCCGCGCGGTCTTGGGATGAAAGACCCACCCGTTAAAAACCAACATGTTGTTTCGGTTTACGTAAATCTGTAACAAAAAAGGTGTACGAGCAACAGACTTAATTTTTGTTTTATTGTATTGGTTATTGAATATTACGGCATTTTTTAAAATTCTGCAAAACATGGCACACGTCGCTTCATTGGCATGATTATTGCTGTTTTTTGTTGCCCCGTACCGGCGCGTAACTTTCTTTTCCGAAGCACTGGCGTGGGCATGGCATATAACACGGCGGATCGCGCTCCTAACACGCATTGCGTCCCGTCTAAAACGGCAGAACAAAATGATCGATACAGGACATGTCATACGCCAACTGGAGATGGTGGCCGATCTTCTAACGATCGAGGGAACGCACCCGCTGCTCAGTCATTCCTACCGGCGCGCCGCGGCTAAACTCAGAGACAATCTGCCCAAGACCATCGATGACAGCCTGTTCGACGAGGAGGTCACGCGCCTTCCTGGCATCAGGCGCGATCTAGCCGCGCATGTCATTGCGCTGGGCCATAATCAACACCCCAACCTGCTGGACACACTCAGCCAAAGCTTTCCACCAACACTGGCCGCCCTGCTCATGTTGCCAGATCTTGGCCCCCGGCGCGTATATCTGCTTTACGCGGAACTTGGCATCGACACGCTCGACAAGCTGGAAGCCGCCGCCAATGAAGGCAAATTGCGGCGCCTGCCGCGCTTTGGCCCCTCGCTCGAACAACGTCTGCTCAAAACCATCCAGCACCGGCGGAAAACGCTGGCGGAACGGCACGGCACGGAGAAGCTCCAGCTCTGCTAGAATCTGGATCAGGCGCGGGCGGCATGTCTATAAGCTGGATATGAGCCGCACCCCTTCGCACCTGCCGCGCCGCATGGCCCTCAACATCGCCCTGGATGGCCTGCTTGCCGCCGCCGGCGTGGCGCTCAGCTTCTGGCTCGCCACACCGGGCAATCCCTGGCCGCGGCCGCTCAGCCTGCCGCTGGCGGGGGCCATCGCCATCTGGCTCAGCGGCGTGCCCTTTGGCTTGGCGCGCCTGCATTGGCGCTTCGTCTCCTTACGCGATCTCGCCATGCTGGCCGCGGCAGGCCTCGTCACCGCGCTGATGCTGGTGCTGCTGATGGTCGGCGCCGGGCTCCCCCTGCCGTCATCCGGCTTTCCCGTTATCCTGGCACTCGTCCTGATTTTCGGACTGACCGCGCCCAAACTCATCTACCGTCTGGCGCGCGAGCGGGGGGCTGGTGGCACAGCGGCACAACAAAGCGCTGTTCTGGTCGGCAATGGCGAGAGCGCCGAACTGTTCCTTGCCGCCCTGGCCCGGGCGCCCGCCGCCCCCTACCGGGTGAGCGGCCTGCTTGCCCTCTCGGCCAAGCATACCGGACGGCGCGTGCATGGGCTGACCATCCTGGGCGCGGTGGACACACCCGAAGCCGCGCTCAACCGGATGGCGGACAAGCCCGATTTGCTGATCATCACCACACACGAACTCACGGGCGCGCCCCTGGCCCGGTTGCTGCGCGCGGCCGAGGGCTTGGGCATCCGCGTGCTGCGCGCACCCAGCCTGACCCGCCTTGCCCCGGCCGAGCAGAAGATGGAGCTGCGCCCCATCGCCATCGAGGATCTGCTGAACCGCAAGCAGGTGCGGCTGGACCGGGCGGGCATGGCGACACTCATCGCGGGCCAGCGCGTAATGGTAACCGGTGCGGGCGGGAGCATCGGCGCAGAGCTCGCGCGCCAGGTGGCGGCGCTGGCCCCGGCCGAATTGCTGCTGCTCGACCATAGCGAGTTCGCCCTGTGGCAAATCGATCTCGAAATCGCGGAGCTGGCCCCGGCCCTGCCCCGCCGCGCGCTGGTGGCCGATGTACGCGATGCCGCGCGCATGCTTGCCATCACGCGCGATTTCAGACCCGAGCTGGTGTTCCATGCCGCCGCCCTCAAACATGTGCCCATCGTGGAGGCCAACCGGCTGGAAGGTTTGCGCACCAACACGCTTGGCACCCGCATTGTGGCAGATGCCAGTGCCGCCGCCGGCGCGCGGCTGATGGTGCTGATCTCGACCGACAAGGCGGTCAATCCCAGCTCAGTCATGGGGGCGTCCAAGCGGCTGGCGGAAATTTATGCCCAGGCGCTGGATGTGCAAGCGCGGCACGGCCATGCCAGCATGCGCTGCGTGACCGTGCGTTTTGGCAATGTGCTGGGCTCCACCGGCTCTGTCGTGCCCTTGTTCCGCCGGCAATTGGCGCAAGGCGGGCCGCTCACCGTCACCCACCCCGACATGCAGCGTTATTTCATGACCGTGCGCGAGGCAGTGGGGCTGGTGCTGCAAGCCTCTTGTGTTGGCAGCAGCGGCGAGGAGATCCCCGATGGCGGCATCTTCGTGCTCGATATGGGCGAGCCGGTGAAGATCGCGGATCTGGCCCGGCAAATGATCCAGCTCGCGGATTTGCGCCCTGACGAGGATGTAAAGATCGTCTTTACCGGCCTGCGCCCGGGCGAAAAATTGTTCGAGGAACTATTCCATGGCAGCGAAAAGCCGCTGCCCACCCGGCATGAAGGGCTGCTGATGGCCCGCCCGCGCCTGACCGATCTGCGCGCGGTAACGCTGGCGATGCAAAGCCTGGACGCCGCCATTCAGGCCGGCGACGAGGCCGCCGCCCTGGCGGTGCTGCGCGATCTTGTGCCTGAATTTTTACCCGCCGCCGCTCTCGCCCCCGACGCCGCGTCGGGCTAAATGTGGCGCATGAACGCAGCTCCCCTCCCGCCCATTCCCTTTCTCGACCTCAAGGCCCAGCAGGCGCGCCTTGGCCCCGCCTTACGCGCCCGGCTCGATGCGGTGCTGGAACACGGGCACTATATTCTCGGGCCCGAGGTGGCGGAGTTAGAAGCAAAGCTGGCCAGCTTTTGCGGGGCGGCACATTGCGTCACCGTCAGTTCCGGCACCGATGCGCTGCAGATCGCGCTGATGGCCGAGCAGATCGGCCCTGGCGATGCCGTGTTCCTGCCCGCCTTCACCTACACCGCCACGGCCGAGGTGCCGCTGCTGCTTGGCGCCACGCCGGTGTTCGTCGATGTCGATCCGCAGACCTTCCAGACCGATCTGGCCAGTCTACAGGCCAGGCTGGAGGCGGTGAAGGCCGCCGGGCGGCTGCGCCCGCGCGCCCTTATCGGCGTGGATCTGTTCGGCCAGCCGGCGGATTGGCCCGCCTTGCGCGCCTTTGCCGCGCGCGCGGGACTGTTCACTTTGGATGATTGCGCGCAAAGCTTCGGCGCGGCCCTGCATGGCGAAAAACTCGGCCGCGCGGCCGATGCCACGGCCACCAGCTTCTTTCCCTCCAAGCCGCTCGGCGCCTATGGCGATGGCGGCGCGCTGTTCACCGAATCAGCCGAACGCGCCGCCCTCTACCGCTCACTGCGCACCCATGGCGAGGGCACAACCCGCTACGAGGTGCTGCGCATTGGCATGAACGGCCGGCTGGACACCATGCAGGCCGCGGTGCTCCTGGCAAAGCTGGACATCTTCCCCGCCGAGATCGAACGGCGTGAAGAAATCGCCAAATTCTATGATTCCGCCCTGGCGGATCTGCTCACCATCCCCGCCCGGGTGCCAAACAGCCAAAGTGCATGGGCCATCTATTCCGTGCTGCTGCCAGATACCGCTCGGCGCGATCAAGCCAAGGCCGCCCTGGCCGCGGCCAATATCGGCCATGCGGTTTATTATCCCCGCGCGCTGCACCAGCAGCCCGCTTATGCCGCCTGCCACGATGGCGTCAGCCTGCCGGTGGCCGAATCGCTTGGCGGCCGCATCCTCGCCCTGCCGATCCATCCTGACCTGACCGATGCCCAGGCCGCCCGCGTGGTTGCCACGCTGCGCGCGGCGCTGGGCGCTTAAGCGCCATGCCGCGCGGCGACCTGTTCCCCGAAATCGCCCCCTTCGAGACCGGCTACCTGCCGCTCTCCGACGGGCATGTGATGTATTGGGAGCAGGTCGGCAACCCGCAGGGCAAACCCGTCCTGTTCCTGCATGGCGGCCCGGGGGCCGGGGCCGGCCCGGTGCATCGGCGCTTCTTCGACCCCGCCTTCTGGCGCCTGATCATCTTCGACCAGCGCGGGGCCGGACGCTCGCGCCCGCTCGGCGGGCTGGCGTCCAACACCACCCCGCACCTCGTCGCCGATATCGAAACCCTGCGCGACTTCATGGGCATCGAGCGGATGCTGCTGTTCGGCGGCTCCTGGGGCTCCACCCTGGCGCTGGCCTATGCCCAGGCGCACCCTGAGCGCGTGACCGGCGCTGTGCTGCGTGGGATCTTTTTGGGCCGGCCTGCCGAGGTGGAATGGTTTCTCTACGGCATGGCCCGTGTGTTCCCGGACGCGCACGCCGCCTTCGCGCAGTTTTTGCCCGAAGCCGAGCGCGACGACCTGTTGAGCGGCTATATGAAGCGCCTGCTCGACCCCGACCCGCAGCTTCACGGCCCGGCGGCGCGCGCCTGGAGCCTATATGAAGGCTCCTGCTCCACCTTGCTGCCCAGCCTGGAGGCCGTCTCCGCCTTCGCGCAGGACCGCGCGGCAGTGGGCCTCGCCCGGATCGAGGCATATTATTTCCAGCACGATTTGTTCCTGCCCAAAGGCGGGCTGCTCGCCCACATGCACCGGCTGGCCGATATTCCGGGCGAGATCGTGCAAGGCCGCTACGACATGATCTGCCCCGCGCAATCGGCATTTGACCTCGCCGCGGCCTGGCCGCTGGCACGCTTTACCCTGGTGCCGGATGCCGGCCATTCGGCCCTGGAGCCCGGCGTGCGGCTGGCGCTGATCGCTGCACTGGAACGCTGCCGGCATTTGACATGAAAGACAGGGGTAAGGTTAGGTCATAAAAGCTTAACGGAGATCTGAGGTGACACTAACACGCCGGACGCTGCTGGCCCGGACAGTGCTGGCCCTGGGCGCCACGGTACCGGCCCGCTTTGCCTTGGGGCAAACAGCCTGGCCCACCGCGTTGGTCATGGGCACGGGACGGGCGGGCGGCAGCTTTCCCCTTTATGCGCAAGGCTGGGGCGAACTGGCCCAGGCCCAAAGCGGCACACATATCGCCTATCGTGCCACGGATGGAGCGGCAGCCAACCTGTTGCTGATCGAGGAAAATGCGGTCCAGCTTGGCCTAACCAGCACGGCCGTGGCCCATGAGGCGCGTTTTGGCACCGCGGCCTGGACATCGGGGGTTAAATTCCACGCTTTCCGCGCATTGTTCCCCATTTTTCGGGCCATTTTGCAAATCGTCGCGCGGCGCGACAGTGGCATCGCCACCCTGGCGGCCTTGGCTGGACAACGGCTTGGTATCGGCCCCGCCGGCGGCGGCGGGGCCGCCACCATTCCGGCGGTGCTGGCCAGCCTGGGCGTTTATCCCAGACAGGCCGCCACGGGCGGCTATATGGAGCAGATCAACGCCATGCTGGCTGGCCAGCTGGATGCCTGCGCCTTCATCGGTGCGCCGCCCATGCCCGCGATTGCCGGGGCGGCGCTCGGGCGCAAGCTCTCTCTCATCGGCCTGTCGGCGGCCGAGGCAGCACAGGCGGCCCGCGTGCTGCCGGGCATGAGCCCGATGGTGCTGAAAGCCGGCACCTTCCCCGGCCAGACGATCGCGGTGCAGAGTGTGGGCACCGTGGCCCTGGCGGTGGCAAGCGCCAGCCTGCCGGAGCAGCTCGCCGAGCAACTCACCCGCGCCGCGCTCGATCACCGCGCCGCTTTGTCGCGCTTCGTCCCCGCCGCGGCATCGCCCCCTTCGCTTAAACCCTTGCTGGCGGCCGGACTCACCTTCCACCCGGGTGCCGCGCGCGCGCTGCGTGCGCACGGTTTCAGCCTTCCCCGCAAGGCCGTGGAAGGCTGACCGTGAAACAGGGGGACTTTTTGGTAAAGCCCCCCCCTAAAGCGCCTGTTTAATGCCCGGCGTTCGTGGCGGAGAAATCCGGCGCCAAGCCCGAGGCTGAAAGCTGAGCCGCCAGCGCGGATTTGAGCTTGACCAGTCCAGATTCCGACTGGCTCTCGGCCCGGGCCACCAGCACCGCCTGGGTGTTGGAGGCGCGCAGCAGCCACCAGCCATCCTCGGTATTCACGCGCACGCCGTCAGTGTCGGACACATCGGCCCCGCTGGCCTTGAGCCGCCCGGCCACCTCGGCCACCACGGCGAATTTACGGTCCTCGGCGCAATCAAAGCGCAGCTCCGGCGTGTTCACCACTGCGGGCAGGCTGGCGCGGAAGGCGCTTAAAGAGTGCGGGCTGCGCGCCAGCACCCCCAGGATCCGCACCGCGGCATAGAGCGCATCGTCAAACCCGTACCATTTGTCATTATAGAAAATATGGCCGGACATTTCGCCCGCCAGCGGTGAGCCGATCTCGGCCATTTTGGATTTGATCAGGCTATGCCCAGTCTTCCACATCAGCGGCTTGCCGCCGGCCTTGGCCACCTCGTTGAACAGAACCTGGCTTGCCTTCACATCGGCGATGATGCTCGCCCCCGGATGCGCGCGCAAAACATCGCGCGCCATCAGGATCAGGAACTGGTCGCCAAACAGAATATGCCCCTCATTATCGACAAGACCAATCCGGTCCGCATCGCCATCGAAAGCAATGCCCAGATCGGCATGCTCCGCCTTCACCGCCGCGATCAGCTGCTCCAGATTCTTCGGCACGGTTGGGTCCGGATGGTGCGCGGGGAACGTGCCATCCACCTTGGCGTTCAGCACCTTATGCCGGCCAGGCAGTTTCTCCACCAGCTTCATCAGCACATCGCCGGCGGCGCCATTGCCATTATCCCAGATCACCTTCAGCGGTTTCTCGCCGTCATAATCCTGGAGCATCCGGGCGACATAGGCATCCGCGACATCCCTGCGCACGACATCGCCTTTCGCTTCGTCCACCACCTCGCCGGCGGTCGCGCGGCGACCCAAGGCCTGGATCTGCGGGCCGAAGAAGGGCTTGTTTTGCAGCATCATCTTGAAGCCGTTATAATTCGGCGGATTATGGCTGCCAGTCACCATAACCGCGCCATCGGCCGGCGTGGCGAAGGCGGCGTAATAGAGCATCGGTGTTGGCCCCTGGCCGATGGCGATGACATGCGCGCCGCTGGCCATCAGCCCCTCGATCAACGCCGCTTCCAGCATCGGCGAGGACAGCCGCCCATCGCGCCCAACCGCCACGGTCTTGCCGCCCGCCTCGACCACCATGGAGCCAAACACCCGGCCGATGGCGAATGCGTCCGCCTCGCCCAATGTCTCGCCCACAATGCCGCGAATATCGTACTCACGCAGGCTGCTCTTGTGGAATTGATGCGAAAAGCTCATCTGCAAACGCTCCTGTCAGCCTTAAGAATTAACGTAGTTTTTCAAGAATTCACGAACCTGGGGGGCAAGATCCGGACGGGCCAGGGAGAAGGCGATCTGCGCTTCCAGAAACCCCACTTTGTCACCGCAATCAAACCGCCGCCCCTGAAATTTCAGCCCGTGGAAGGGGGCATGGCCGATCATCTTGGCCATTGCATCGGTCAGTTGCACTTCATTGCCGGCCCCGCGCTCCATCTGGCTGAGATGCGCCACGACTTCCGGCAGCAGCACGTAACGGCCGATGATCGAAAGATCGGAGGGTGCCTCTTCTGGGGCTGGTTTCTCAACCAGGCCGGTCACTTCCACACGCACGCCGTCCACCGCGCCGACCTTCAAAATGCCATAACGGTTGGTCTGCTCGCGCGGCACTTGCGAAACGGCAACGACATTGCCACCCGTCTCGTTATAAACCTGGGCGAGCTGAGCCGTGCAGGGCACCTCGCCCAGCACCAGGTCATCGGGCAGCAAGATGGCGAACGGATCATCGCCAATAAAGGTGCGCGCGCACCAGATGGCATGGCCAAGGCCCAGCGGCACTTGCTGGCGCACGGTGGAGATGGAGCCGGGCGGCATCGCCTCCTCGCGCAGCAGCGCCAAGGCCTCGCGCTTGCCGCGTTCGGCCAGGGTCGCCTCCAGTTCGAAAGCAATATCAAAATGATCGATCAGCGCGGTCTTGCCACGGCCAGTGACCATGCAAAATTGCTCGATCCCGGCGGCCCGCGCCTCATCCACCGCGTATTGAATCAACGGCTTATCAACAACGGGGAGCATCTCTTTGGGCATTGCCTTGGTCGCGGGCAAAAAGCGCGTGCCCAGCCCCGCCACGGGAAGTACCGCTTTACGTAATGGCTTCAACAAATCATCTCCTCGCTTCGCCGTCCGCCCGGTTCCTGCCATTTCCGTCTTGCCACGGCAAGCGGTCCATTCCGGACCGTTTATGACAAGCCCCCGCCCCCCCCAAGACAGAGCAGGCGCAACCGCCCGAGCATCCCTGGCATTGATGTCACAATTTTGTTCGTGAACAGGCAAGAGGCCGGCATTTAGCGGGCCGGCCGCCAGGACCGGCCGCCTTAAATGGCGACGAGATGAAATTTACCCGCCCTCCTCGCGGGGCGGGGCGTTCAGCCCGGCAGGCGCATCAGCTCAATCCGGATACCGTCTGGATCGGTGCAGTAGATGAACTCGCCGGCCGGCCCATTATTCAGATAGGTTTCACGATGGACCTGTCCGCCATGCGCCAGAATTTTTTCCACCACGGGCTCAATGGCCTCGACCCGAAGGGAAAGATGCGTCAGCCCCAGCTGGTTCATCGGGCGCCGGACGGGCTCGCCACAATGATCGGGCGAGACATATTGCAGGAACTCAAGTTGAACCCCGTCTTTTTTCACGAATTGCGAGATCAGCTTAAGCGGACGCGCAACTTCCATGACATCGGCGAAGGTATCGTCCACCTCGAATTTATCACCCACCTCAAAGCCGAGCGCGCCTGTATAAAACCGCAATGATCGCGCCGCATCCACGACACAAAGCCCGATATGGGAAAAATGGATCGCGCTCACGATGCCAACTCCAACCTTATCTCGAACCGCATTGTTTGTTTCTCCCTTTATTTTCAACTCTTATGTTACACCGCAAAATCGCAGGATCACGCCCGCGCGCTGAACCCGCGCAGAAACGGTATGATCGCCTCATTGAACAAAGGCGGCGTTTCCTGCTGCACGAAATGTCCCGCTCCCGCAACCGGCACAATCGCGCGCAGCCCAGGCACCCGGCGGCGCATGCGCGCCTCCCAATCGGGAAAAAACCCAAAGGACGGATCATCCGCGCCATACACAAACAAGGTCGGCACCCGCACATCCTCATCGGCCCAGGGGCGGCCAATCTCCCAATTCGCATCCGCCGTCCGGTAGGAATTCAGGCCGCCAATGAATCGCAGCGCCGGATCGGGATGGTCATAGCCGCGCAGGAAAACCTGAAACTCGGCCTGGCTGAGCCAGGACCAGGGCAGCGCCGGCGCGGGGGGCAAGACATCAAGATAGCCCTTGCCCTGAGATGCAACGGTTTTCCAGCGCCATAGATCCCCCTCATGGCTGAGCGCATGAAAAATACGGTGGAGAAATTCCGCGCCCCCCGCCGCCAGCTCCCGCTCGGCTGGGCCAACCTCCTGGAAATAATGCAGATGCACGAAATGCTCCCGCGCCATCACGGCAAACCGCGCGCTGGGAAGCCGGTCTGGCGCGGCGGCTTGCGCCGGCGTGGGGTCTTCGGGCCGCAGACGGGGGGCACCCCCCAGCATCGCCCGGCCGGCCATGTCATAATCATAAGGGATCGTCGCGATCAGGGCGCGCACCCGCCCTGGCGCGCGCACCGCGAGATTCCAGGCATATTGCGCGCCAAAATCCTGCCCGATCACAAAGGCGTCGGCTGCCTCGTAAGCATCCAGCACCGCCAGCAGATAATCCTGCATTTTATTGGCGGTGTAAAAAGACGCCGCGGCGGGCCGGTCGCTGCCGCCATAGCCTAAACTGTCGATCGCCACCGCGCGAAACCCCGCCGCCGCCAGTGGCGCCATCTGATGGCGCCACGAATAGGCCAATCCCGGAAACCCGTGGATCATCAACACCAGTGGGCCGCTGCCTTGCTCGATCGCGCGCAGCCTCACCGGGCCAGCCTTGATCATCCGCTCCTGCCACGTCACCTCGACCATCCACATCCCCTCCTTTTTGCGCCCTGGCGGCCTACACCCCAAATCCCGCCGCGATGAAGACCAATAAACGCTGCAGCAGCGCCTCCCGGTCATCGGGTGTGCACAACCCCTCCGACAAAAGCGCCAAGCGTGCATAATCCGCCGCGCTGTTATGGTGCAAAACACCCAGCGCAAAGTGCAAGCGCCACATGATATCCTCGCGTGGAAAATGCGGCAAAGCCGTGGCCAGCGCATCGGCAAACCGGCGCAAATGGCGGACATCCGTCTCGATCACCTCACGGATTTCACGCGGCCCCTCGCCGCGCGCGCGGTTGAGAAAGCGTAACGCCATTTTGCGTTCATCGCTGACCCAAAGGGTTGGCGGCTCGATCAGGGCGCGCAGGATCCCGCGCGCATCCCCCGGATCGCGGGCCACGGCCTGGCGCAGCAAGGCCGCGCGGTCGCGGTTCAACTCCGCCGCCCGCGCCTTGAAAATGGCGAACATAAGCAGATTCTTCGACCCGAAATAATAGTTGATGGCGGCCAGATTGGCCCCGGCCCGGGCCGTAATGTCGCGCGATGAGACCGCCTCGAAACCGTGCTCGGCCACCAAGGCCTCGGCCGCCAGAAACAGCCGCTCCACAACCCCAGCGCCGGGCTCCTCCGCTACCGCCGCCGGCTTGATGTCCGCCAGTCTGCCTCGCACCATCCGCCCCCCCTGCACCGCAAAGCAAAATATTGACAGATCCTCTAAATTACGTCAAACATTTGTTTTAATCGATTGTATGCAATACTGGAAACGGACCACGGGATGAAATCTGTCATCTGCGCCGCCTTCGCGCCCCTTGAATCATTGACCATCGGCGCGGCGCCACGCCCCGAGATCGGCGAGACCGACATTCTCATCGCAGTCCAGGCCGCGGGCGTGAATTTTCCCGATGGGCTGATGGTGCAGGGCAAATATCAAACCAAACCCGCCCTGCCCTTTACCCCTGGCAGCGAGGCCGCCGGCGTCGTCGAGGCGGTGGGCGGCAAGGTCACCGGGTTCAAGCCCGGCGACCGGGTGGTTGCCTTCAGCGGCACCGGCGCCTTCGCCGAATATGTGAAGGTGCCGGCTTCACAAGTCTACCATCTGCCCGCCGGGGCCAACTGGGCCAGTGCCGCGGGCCTGCTGATCACGTATGGCACCTCCTATTACGCGCTCCGGGACCGGGCGGGGCTCAAGCCGGGCGAAACCTTGCTGGTGCTGGGAGCCGCGGGCGGCGTGGGGCTGGCGGCGGTCGAACTAGGCGCGCTGATGGGGGCCCGGGTGATCGCGGCGGCCTCCACCGCAGACAAGCTGGCCCTGGCCCGCGCCCGGGGCGCCGCCGAAACCATTAATTACGCCGATGAAGATCTGCGCGCGCGGCTAAAGGCGCTGACAGACGGGCGGGGCGTGGACGTTGTGTACGACCCGGTGGGCGGCGCCATGAGCATCGCCGCGGTTAAGAGCCTGGCCTGGGGTGGGCGCCATCTCGTGATTGGCTTCGCCCAGGGCGACATCCCATCTATTCCCACCAACCTGCTGCTACTTAAGAACGCGGCCGCCATCGGCGTGCTGTGGGGCAATGCGCTGCGCGCCGATCCCGCCTTGCATGCACGCAACATCGCCGATCTCACCGCATGGCTTGCTGCGGGCAATATCAGCCCCGCGATCGACACGATCTTCCCGCTTGAACGCGCGGTGGCGGCGATCGCCCATGTCATGGACCGGCGCGCGCGCGGCAAGGTGATCCTGGCCGTGCGCCCCGACAAGGAGGACGAAGCATAATGACGCAAACAGTCACCTACACCCGGCATGGCGCGTTCGCCGAGGCGCTGATCGATAATCCGCCGGTCAACGCCACCTCGGCCAGCGTGCGCGCGGGCCTCGCGGCGGCCATCCGCACGGCCGAGGAAGACCCCGCGGTTCAGGCGCTGATCATACGCTGCGCCGGCAAAACCTTCATCGCGGGCGCCGATATTAAGGAATTCGGCAAGCCCATCGCACCACCGCAGTTGCCCACGGTCATCCGCATGATGGACGAAGCCCGCAAGCCCATCATCGCCGCCATGCATGGTGCCGTGCTCGGCGGCGGCTTCGAGGTCGCCCTCGCCTGCCATTACCGCATCGCCACCCCCAGCACGAAATTCGGTTTTCCCGAGGTCAAGCTGGGGTTGATGCCAGGCGCCGGCGGCAGCCAGCGCACACCGCGCTTGGCGGGCCTTGCCATGACCATCAAGCTGGTCACCGAGGGCGGACAGATCGATGCCAAGACCGCGCACGCCCATGGGCTGATCGATGAAATCGCCGAGGGCGATCTTGGCGCCGCGGCGCTGGCCTTCGCCGAACGGCTGGTGGCAGCGGGCAAGGGGGCGCGCAGTGCCCGCGACCTGCCCATGCCCGCCGATGATCCCGCCCTGTTTGAGGCGGCGCGCAAGACCCTGGCGCGCAAGATGCGCGGCCAGACCGCGCCGCTAAAGGCGCTGGAGGCGATCCGCCTTGGGTATGAAATGTCGTTCGACGATGCCGTTGTGCGCGAACTGGAAATGTTCCGCGAAGCCATGGCCGGGCCGCAATCCAAGGCGCTGCGCAACCTGTTCGCGGCCGAACGCGAGGTGGCCCGTATTCCTGGCCTGCCCGAAACCCTGGCACCGCGCCCCATAAAAACCGTGGGCGTGATCGGCCTTGGCACCATGGGCCGGGGCATTGCCATGGCGGCCGCAAATGCCGGGCTGCCGGTGATTGCCGTTGGCTTGGATCTGAACAATCTCGACCAGGCCCTGCGCGCCATCGGCAAAATGTGGAGCGGCAATGTCGCCAAGGGCTCGCTCACGCAAGCGACCATGGATGAGCGGCTGGCGCTGATCACCCCCAGCGCCGACCCCACGGATCTGGCCGCGGCCGATCTGGTGATCGAGGCGGTAACCGAAGACATGGCCATTAAGACGGAGGTGTTCGCGCGGCTGGGCGCGGTCACACGGCCAGGCACCATCCTCGCCTCCAACACATCTTATCTTGATATCGACGCGCTGGCCACGGCCTCGGGCCGGCCCGAGGATGTGTGCGGCATGCATTTCTTCAACCCCGCCCATGTGATGCGGCTGCTGGAGAATGTGCGCGGCGCGCGCACCGCCCCCGACGTGGTCGCGACCATCATGGCGTTTGGCAAGCGCATCGGCAAACTGCCCATACTCTCGGGCGTGTGCGACGGCTTCA
Source organism: Pseudomonadota bacterium (assembly GCA_021808545.1). GTDB lineage: Bacteria > Pseudomonadota > Alphaproteobacteria > Acetobacterales > Acetobacteraceae > Acidocella. The sequence continues at coordinate 24,496 of JAKBBM010000012.1, forward strand.
TCGTCAACCGGATGCTCGCCAAGCGTTCGCGCGAGGCATTCTTCCTGGTGGAGGAGGGCGCCAACCCCGAAGCGATCGACAAGGTCCTGGTCTCCTTTGGCTTTCCCATGGGGCCGTTCGCGCTCGGCGATCTCGCCGGGCTCGACGTACAGGCCGCCGCGCGCAAGGCACGCAAGGCCAGCGCCACGGCACGCGAATTGCGCGCCGATTTCGTGGAGCAGATGGTGGCGGCCGGGCGGCTGGGACAAAAAAGCGGTGCAGGCTGGTACCGCTATGGCGAGGACCGTAAGCCCGCCCACGATCCGGAAACGGACCGTCTCATCGCCGCCCACGCGCAAAAACACGGCTTGTTGCGCCGCGAGGTCCGCGCGGATGAGATCCGCGAGCGGCTGCTTTATGCCATGGTCAATGAAGGCGCGAAAATTCTGGGCGAGGGCATCGCCCCCCGCCCGCATGAGATCGACGTGGCAATGGTCAACGGTATTGGCTTTCCCGCCTATACGGGCGGGCCGATGTTCTGGGCCGACCAGATCGGGCTGGGCAAGGTACTGGCCAGCATAGAGCGTTTCCGCGCCGATTATGGCGATGAGTATTGGGCGCCAGCCCCGCTGCTGGTGGCGCATGCCGGCCAGGGACGAGGATTTTACGGATGAGCGGACCCCAGGGCTTTGCCCCCAACCCACGCACGGCCGACCTTCTGGCCCGGCTGCGCGCCTTTATGGAGGCGCATATCTACCCGCATGAGCGGCGCTATTACGAAGAGGTCGCCACGGGCGACCGCTGGGCGCATGTCGGGCTGATCGATGAATTAAAGCCGCTGGCGCGCGCGGCGGGGCTGTGGAACCTGTTCTTGCCCGCAAGCGGCCATGGGGCAGGGCTCACCAATCTTGAATATGCCCCGCTATGCGAGGAAATGGGCCGTGTCCATTGGTGCCCGGCCGTATTTAATTGCGCCGCCCCGGACACCGGCAACATGGAAACGCTCGAGCGTTTTGGCACGCCCGCGCAAAAGGCGCGCTGGCTCACCCCCTTGCTGGAGGGGGAAATTCGCTCCGCCTTCGCCATGACCGAGCCCGATGTCGCCTCCTCCGATGCCACCAACATCCAAAGCTCCATCGTGCGCGACGGCGATGATTACGTCATCAACGGCCGCAAATGGTGGATTTCCGGCATGGGCGAGGCCGATTGCCAGCTCATGATCTTCATGGGCAAGACCGACCCCACCGCCCCCCGGCATCAGCAGCAATCCATGATCCTCGTGCCCCGCGACACGCCAGGCGTTACCGTACTGCGGCCCATGACCGTGCTCGGTTATGACGACGCGCCGCACGGCCATATGGAAATCCTGTTCGAGAATGTGCGCGTGCCGGCCGCCAACATCCTCCTTGGCGAAGGGCGCGGCTTTGAAATCGCGCAAGCGCGGCTTGGGCCGGGGCGCATCCATCACTGCATGCGCCTGATCGGCATGGCCGAACGTGCGCTGGAGGCGATGTGCCGCCGCGTGAAGGCGCGCGTGGCCTTCGGCAAGCCGCTCGCCGCGCAAGGTGTCATCATCGAACGGATCGCCAATGCCCGGATCCTGATCGAGCAAGCCCGGCTGCTAACCCTGCAAGCCGCGCACCGCATGGATTTGGTGGGCAACAAGGCCGCCCGGGCCGAGATCGCGATGATCAAGGTTGTCGCGCCCAACATGGCCTGCCAGGTCATCGACTGGGCGATGCAGGCACATGGCGCGGCAGGCATCAGCCAGGATTTCTTCCTCGCCAATTATTACGCGCATGCCCGCAAAATCCGTTTCGCCGACGGCCCCGACGAGGTGCACCGCCACCAGCTTGGCCGCCTCGAACTGGCCAAATATGACTAACCCGGCACAATCCCTGGATCTCACCCGGCTCATCCCCTGGTTGCGGGCGCATGTGCCGGGTGCCACGGGCGTGGTCACGCTGGAGAAATTCGCCGGCGGCCAGTCCAACCCCACCTACCGGCTGAGCCTCGATGGCGTGCCCCGCCTCGTGCTGCGCCGCAAGCCCGACGGGCCGCTCCTCGCCTCGGCCCATGCGATCGAGCGCGAATATCGCGTGACCGACGCGCTCAAGGACACGGATGTCCCCGTGGCCCGGCCCATCGCGCTGTGCGAGGATCCGTCGGTCATCGGCACGCCCTTCTTTGTCATGGCCTATGTCGAGGGACGCAATTTCTGGGACCCCGCCCTGCCCGGCCAAACGCCCGCCGCCAGGAGCGCGATCTACCATGCCATGGGGGTGGTGCTGGCGGCCCTGCACCGGGTTGACCCCACTATGGTGGGCCTGGCCGATTATGGGCGCCCGGGCGATTATTTCGCGCGCCAGATCGGCCGCTGGACACGCCAATACCGCGCCACGCAAACCCGCCATATCGAGGCCATCGAGCAACTGATCGGCTGGCTGCCCGCGCATAATCCGGGCTGGGACGAAAGCCGGATCGTGCATGGCGATTTCCGCAACGACAATGTTATATTCGCGCCCGATACGCCGCAAATCCGCGCCGTGCTGGATTGGGAGCTCTCCACCCTTGGCCATCCGCTCGCCGATGTCGCGCAATATGCGCTGACATGGCGCCTGCCCCCCGCAGACTATCGGGGGCTGGCCGGGCTCGATCTGGTGGCACTCGGCATTCCCAGCGAGACGGCGTTTCTCGACACGTATGTCCGGGCCGTGGGGCGTGAGCCCGTCGATCCGGCGCATTGGCGCTTTGCCCTTGCCTTTGCCTGTTTTCGCAATGCGTGCATCCGCCAGGGGGTTTATAAACGCGCACTCGATGGCAACGCCTCGAGCACGCAAGCCGCCGAACATGGCGCGCGGGCCGGAAAGGTGGCCGAGCTGGGCTGGCGCCTGGCCCGCGGCGACGATGCCGCCACCCTCGCCCCCTCATAACCCACAGAAAAAACTTTAAAAGTTTTTGGGCGCCGTCTTTCTTACAAAAAAGGCGGCATCTCAGCGTCTATAATCCCCCGCAGCGCCGCCCAATCCTCGGGCGTATCGAGATCCCGCGCCAAGCCTGGTCGGCGCACGAATGTCACGGTTAGTCCGTGCGCGCGGGCGGCCTCCTGATGCCGGTGGCAGCTATCGGGGCCAAAAGCGAAGATCCGGGGCACACGCCGCTGCAAGAGCGCGTTACTGCCCATATCCGCGCGGTCCGGGGCCAGCACCATATGCCCCGGGCTGGCAAGCATGGCGGCCAGATCTGCCACCGCCAGGCATGGCAGATCGGCATGCAGCACCAGCAGCGCCGCCGCCACCGGCACGCGGGCGGCGGCCTGGGCGAGCTGCTCATTCAGCCCGCCCTCCGGCGTGATAATCAGCTCCCCCCCCGCTGCTGCGACAGTGGCCGCCACCTCAGCCGTTGGCGAGACAACAAGGCAGTGCGATGCGGGAAACGCCGTACGCGCAACACGCAGCGTGCGAGTCAACAAAGCCCGCGCGAGGGCGGCGCGCGAGGGCGCGTCCAGCACCGGAGCAAGGCGCTGTTTGGCAGCACCAAACGGCTTGGCGGGGATCAGGATCCAAGGCTCAACCACTGGCCAGCCGCGCACCAAAGGCCAGAACATGCGCGGCAAGCGCCTCGCGCGTGGGCAAGTCTGTCATCAGCGTGGCGGCCAGCTCAACCGCGCAGCCGCGCCGCGCCACGGTTGGCGCCAGAGCCGCATCCGCCTCATCCAGCACATAACCATCGAGCAGGCCGCCATAATAATCCGCCACCGTGGCGGCGTTCACGGCAAGGCCGAGTTCGGCCATCAGTTTCGCGGTGGGGCCTTTTACCGCCTGTCCCGCGATGAGCGGGGAGACCGCCACCACCGGCGCGCGCGTGGCGTCCAGCGCCGCCCGCAAGGCGGGCATGGACAGCAACGGCGCCACGCTGAGCCAGGGGTTGGACGGGCAGATCACCACCAGTTCCAGCTCCGGGCTGGCCAGCGCCGCCAATGCCCGCGCGCTGGGCCTGGCCGTGGCCGCGCCATCATAGCGGATCGCCCGCACCCTTGGCGCGGCACGATGGCGGACGAAATAATCCTGAAACGCCAGCGTGCCCATCTCCGTCTCCAGCATGGTGCGCACCGGATCGTCCGACATGGGCAGGATGGTCTGGTTCACCCCCAGCGCGGCGGCGAAGGCGGCGGTGATGTGGGTGAGTGTCTCGCCCGCCGCCAAACGGCGTGTGCGCTCCACATGGGTGGCCAGATCAGCATCGCCCAACCGGAACCAATCCTCACCCCCCAGCCGCGCCAGCGCGGTCATGAAGGCCCAGCTCTCGCCCTCCAACCCCCAGCCCTGCGTTTGGTTGGCAAGCCCGGCCAGCGTGTAAAGCACCGTATCCACATCCGGCGAGACATGCAGGCCAAGATGCGTGAAATCATCGCCCGTGTTCACCAGCACGGCAAGCGCGCCCGGCGGCAGGCGGCGGGCCAGCCCCAAAGCCAGCTTGGCCCCGCCCACACCGCCGCAAAGGGCCAGCACGCGCGGGCTCACCGGAACATATCCTGGGCCTTGGGACGCAGCAGATCGCGCGCGGTGCCATCGCCGGCAAAAGCCAGGCCGCGCGCCAGCACCGCCGGGCAGCGTTCATCCGCCTGCCCCATGACCAGCGAGGCGGCGGCGGCCAGCTCATCGGCCAGGCCAAGTTCGCTGGTCTGCAACGGGCGCCCAAACATATCTGGATGGCCGCGCAAATCCTGCAAGGCCTCCATCCCCGCCACGCCAATCGCCGTTCCCACCGTGCCCTGGCGCCAGGCCCGGCCAATGGAATCGATGATCAGCACGGCAGGCGCGATGCCAGTAGCCCGCGCCAGGGCGGCCCGCAGGCGACGGGCGCTGGCATCGGGGTCAAGGGGCAACAGCAGCACGGTATCACCCGCGGGAGAGACATTGGACGCATCAATACCTGCATTGGCCAATACCAGCCCGCGTACGTCCTCCACCACCACCACGCCGGGGCGCACGCGTAACAGCGCCTGCGTCTCGCGCAGCACCAGCTCCATCACACGCGCATCCTTGCCCGCCTGCGCGGCCAGATGCCGCGCCTCGGGCGATGGGCTGACAGACTCCAGCCGTACCGCCCGTCCCTCGCTTTTGGACACGATCTTCTGGGCCAGCACCAGGGCATCGCCCGCGCGCAATGTGGTCTGCGCGCGGGCCAGCGCCGTCAGCAACAAGGCGGCGAGATCATCGCCTTCGCCCACCTCGCCCATCCCCTCCAAGCCAAGCAGGGACAGGGCGCGCGCCATTACGGCGCGTCCGGAATGCCGGTGATGCGCAGGCCAGCGCCCTGCGCCACCTTGTAGCGCTTATTGATAAAAATAAGCACCGAGGTCAGCGCCTCGGCCGCCGCCGAATTGGCCAGCGGGCCCGCAACCCAGGCCCGCATGCCAATATCTCGCGCCAGGCCGCAAACCGTCTCGCGCGCCGCCTCGTCATCGCCGCTCACCAACACATCACATTCCACCGCATGGGCGAGATCGGCAAGCTGATGGGCCGAGACATTCTGGAAAGCCGCCACCACGCGCACACCAGCCCCAAGCTGCTTTTGCAGCGCCTCCACCGCCGAGCCGCCCTGCGGCAGTTGCACCCGCGCAACCTTGGGCGGGACCAGCGGCACGGTCACATCAATTAGGATCTTTCCCTCCAAATGCGGGCGCACGGCCTGCGCCAACGCCGCCTGCGCGGCATACGGCACGGCCAGCACCACAATCTCGGCCGCGGCCGCGGCCTCTTCATTGTTGGCGCCGCGCACATCACCGCCGCTTTGCGCCGCCAGGGTGGCTGCGGCCTCGGCGGCGCGGGCGGGATCGCGCGAGCCGATCACCACCTTATGCCCAGCCTTGGCCCAGCGCGCGGCCAAGCCCGCGCCTTCATGCCCCGCACCGCCCAGAACCGCGATGATTTTTCCCGTCTCAGTCATGATTCACCATTACTTTGTCTATTATTTTATCTGTCGTCTGTTGGCGCGGCCCGCGCGCCATGCCCTGCCGCGCAGGCGTTAGCGCAACCGCCCCCCGGCCGGCCATTACCCGCTCCTGGGACGCAACGCCATAGAGTGTGGTGCGTTGCAGCGGCGTGCGGCCCAGCGCGCCAATCACCTTTTCCATTTGCTCGGGCGTCCATTCCTGCCCATGCGCGGCGCCGGCGGCGCGGGAAATACTCTCATTCATCAGCGTGCCGCCCAGATCATTGGCGCCCGCGCGCAGCGCCGCGCGTACCCCCGCCTCACCCATCTTTACCCAAGACACCTGAATGTTCGGGACAAGCGGATGCAGCACCAGGCGAGCCACAGCATGCATCAGCACCGCCTCGCGGAATGTGGGCCCAGACCGCGCCAGCCCCTTCAGATAAATCGGCGCCTCCATGGCGACGAAGGGCAATGGCACGAATTCCGTGAAGCCGCCGGTGCGCGCCTGCAACGCGCGAATCGCAAGTAAATGCCGCGCCTGATGCACCGGGCGCTCGATATGGCCGTACATGATGGTGGCGGTGGTGCGCAGCCCCACATCATGCGCGGCCTCGATCACCTCCAGCCATTCTGCCGTGGAGAGCTTGCCAGGGCAAAGCGTCTCGCGGACTTCATCGGCCAAAATTTCCGCCGCGGTGCCCGGCAGGCTGCCCAAACCGGCATCGCGCAGCCGGGCCAGATAAGCGGGAATGCTCATGCCCAGCGATGCCGCGCCATGCTGGATCTCCAACGGCGAGAAGGCATGGATATGGATATCCGGCGCGGCGCGCTTGGCCGCGCCAAGCAGGGCCAAATAAGTATTGCCATCGTAAGCGGGGTGAATACCGCCTTGCATGCACACTTCCGTGGCACCGCGCGCCCAGGCCTCGGCCGTGCGGCGGGCGACCTCGTCCAGCTCCAGATCATAGGCCGGGCCGCGCAGCTCTTGCGCCAGCTTGCCTTTGGAAAAGGCGCAGAAGGCGCAGCGCTGAAAGCAGATGTTCGTGTAATTAATGTTGCGGTTGACGGTAAAGCGCACCGTCTCGCCAACGGTATTCACGCGCAATTCATCGGCCGCGGCGCAAACAGCGGCAAAATCTGGCCCACGCGCGCCCAGCAAGGCCACCACATCGTCTTCCAATAGCGCCTGCCCGGCCGCCACGCGCGCAAGCGCAGCACTCACACGCGCATCACGCGGGGGCAATGCCCGAAGGCAAACCACAGGCGGTGCCGCCAACCCGCCAACGCGCCATGCATCATCGCGCGCCAGCCCCTGAGAATCCATGGCCTGGCGCAGCCGAGGGCGCAAAGCGGGGGCCTGCCAGCGCTCGAGATCTTGCAAATGCGGGGGATGCACCGCAAGGCGCTCGGCCAATATTCCCCCATGATCGGCGGTTTCGGCCGCCAGCTTGGCCAGTGCCGGCCAGGGTGCTTCCGGGTTCACATGGTCGGGTGTAACGGGCGAAACCCCGCCCCAATCATTGATGCCCGCCCCAAGCAACGCGCCGAACCCAGCCCCGGCCAAATTGGGCGGCGCCTGGATGGGCATATGCGTTCCAAAGGTCAGACGCGCCATGGCGATGGTCCAGAGCAGCTCCTCGCGGTCCGGTTCATCGGCAAAGGCCATGCGCGTGCCGGTCTTGGCGCGGAAATTCTGGATGATGATTTCCTGCAGATGGCCATATTCCTCATGCAGGTCCCGCAGGGCCAGCAAGGCGTCAAGCCGCTCGTCCCTGGTTTCGCCAATTCCGATCAGAATACCGCTGGTGAAGGGTACCTGGGCGATACCGGCATCGCGTATGGTTTGCAGGCGTGCCGCCGGCTGCTTGTCCGGCGCGCCAAAATGCGGCCCGCCGCGCGCGCAAAGCCGCTCGGCGGTGCTCTCCAGCATCAATCCCTGGCTAACGCTCACCGCGCGCAGGCGCTCAATGGCGGCCAAATCCATGACGCCAGGATTGGCGTGCGGCAGCAGGCTGGTTTCATCCAGCACCAGCTGGCACATGGCGGCGAGATAAGAGAGGGTGCTGTCATGGCCCAGGGCGGCCAGTTCCTCGCGCGCCACGCGGTAGCGCAATTCCGGCTTGTCCCCCAGGGTGAACAGCGCCTCACGGCAACCGGCCGCCTCGCCCGCGCGGGCGATGGCCAGCACCTCATCGGAGGTCAGGAACGCGCGCGCGCCCTTTTGGGGGGCATGCGCAAAGGTGCAATAGCTGCACACATCGCGGCAAAGCCGGGTCAGGGGGATGAACACCTTGCGCGAATAGGTGACCGTGGCGCCAAACCCCTCATCGCGCAGCGCCGCGGCACGCGCCATTAACGCGGATAGCGGCGCCTCGTCGGCCAGACGCCGCAATTGCGCTGGCGCAAGACCAGAATTCACCCCCCTCATGCTTCAGATCTTCGCGATCACATTGTCGGCGAAGCGGGCCATGTCGTCATACTTCTTCTGCAGGCTCTGCGTGTCTTCCTCGCGGACGTAAAGATTGCGGAACACCACCGGCATGTCAGTCACACCCAGATCGCTCATGCGCTTGACCGTATCCACCGTGATCTCGCCCATTTCCGTGGCGAAGATGCGGAATGGCCGCCCCGCCGTGCCGGCCTCGGCGCGGTAGGCGTTAATTTTATCCAGCATGGGCTTGAGCTGTTCGGAACCGCCCCCGGCATACATGAAGCCGTCATTATGGGCGGCGCGCTTGAAGGCGGCATCGGAATGCCCGCCAATGAGAATCGGCAGCGGCTTGCTGGGCACCGGATTGAGCTTGACCGGCGGCAGATCGTAGAACTCGCCGTGATATTCGAAATAGCCACCCGCGCACAGGCCGCGCACAATCTCGATACATTCATCGAACCGCTTGCCGCGCCGCGCGTAATCCACCCCCATGACCTTGTAATCCTCGGGCCAAACCGACAGGCCAACGCCAAAATTGAACCGATCATTGGTTATGGCGGCGATGGATGCCGCAAGCTTGGCGGCATAAAGCGGCGGGCGCACCGGCAGTTTCACCACATTGGTGGTCATTTCCAGCTTGGTCGTGGCCACGCCGATCGCTGTCGCCAAAATGAAGCTCTCGATAAAGGGCTTGTTTTCGAGAAACTCCCGTCCGCCATCTTCCGTATAGCTGTATGACGTATCGGACGCCTTGGGGTAGATCAGGCTGTCGGAGATCGTGAAACCGGCATAGCCGTTGGCTTCCGCCGCACGGGCCAGGGGGATGTAATTGGCCACCGGCGTCATAGACTCGGCATAGTGAAAGCGCATCTTCCTCTTCCCTTAATTATTGTACCCGGCAGACCATAAACGCCGCTGCCGCAAACGCCAACAGACAGACCCGGGCATGGGGTGGGCATGGGGGCGGGACGGCGCTTAGAGCGTCCTTTCCGACAATGAAGATCTAGCGCGGCACGGCTGATCAGGATTGCGCGTCAGGCGAAAGCACCATGCAGCCGGTTGGGCCAGAGGAGAGCCGGTTGCAGGCATTCAACGCATCCTCATGCGCCAGACCGACAAAGCGCGCGCGATATTCCGTCCCGCTGGACAGATGCACCGACGTCACCACCGGCTGCCCCTTCACCAGCATCCGCACGGCGGTCAGCTCGGCAATGCCCAAAGCCGCCCGCGCGTGAGACGGGGTATCGTACGCGCCCACCTGGATGGCCCAGCCGCCATGCCCGCCATTGGCCGTATGCGGCGGCGTGTCGGCCATAGCCGCCGGAATGATGGAGAAGGATCCGCGCGGCGCGGGTGGCGGCGGGGGCAAGGCGGGGGCGGCGTTTTGCACCGGCCTGGCCTCAGCCACATAAATGGCCGACGCGGCGGGCGAAGACACCGGGGCCCGGCGGGAAACGGGCTGAGCTTCTGGTTTGGGCGCCGGCGGCGGCGGGGCCGGCACGCTGTACACCGCCGAAACCGGTGCTGAGACAGGCGCAATGGACGCCACCTGCACCACCTGCGCCGAAGGCTGCGGATAATCATGGGTAGGGGCGGCATTCGGGTTAAAGCCGGGCGGCAGCAACCCGCCAGGGCGGCTCATGGGTAAGGTATTGAGTGCGAGCTGGTCGGCCTGCGAGCGGTGGGCCGGATAATCGCCCTGGATATGGGGGGCGATCATCGCCACATAATTGATGGTTTGCTGTGGCAATGGCCGGTGCCCATCAATATAGGAATTCAGCCGGCCGGGCCCTGCATTATAGGCGGCCAAAAAGCCGGGCGAGCCGTAAATTGAATACATTTCATGGATATAGGCCGCACCGGCCATGATATTATTATACGGGTTGAACGGATCCGCCCCCAACCCGTAGCGCGCCGCCATCTCCTGGTAGGTAGGTGGTTCAAGCTGCATCAACCCCATCGCCCCGGCAGCCGAGACGGTGAGTTTGCCATCCATATATTCATGCCCGCCGGATTCAATGCGCATGACCTGCCGGATCCAATCCTGTGGCACGTCAAATCGGTTGGCGGCAATGTGGATATATGGCCCCCACGGATCGCTCGGCGGTCCCGGGGGGTTATAATTGCCTTTGGCATGAGCAATATAATAGCTCGTGGACTCCGCCTCCTGGGCGCGCGGGCTGCCGGCGCAGGCCGAAAGCAGCGCCAGGGCCGTGCAGCCGAGTGCCAGTTTCAGCCTGACATCCACGCGGTGCCGGATAACCCGGCCAGCAAGGGTGCGGGCGTTTGCGATCACGTCTCAAAGCCTCCAGCGGTCTTGGCTCATCATTGGTGGCTATCCAACTCAATGATGGCTTAAAAAAGACGATCTAAGCGACTAAACTAAAACAGAACTACTGGCAAGAAAAACCGCGTTTGCCGCGCCTGGGCGCGGGCGGGCGCCAATGCTAGACTATACCCATGCGCTCTCTCCCACCCGTCGCCGCGCATGGCGGCATATTCACCGCCTTGTTTGGGATGGCGCTCTGCGCCGGGCTGGCGGGCTGTGCCGGGCAAAATGCGCGCCCCGCCGCCACGGGCATGAGCGCGAAATTTCAAAGCGGCACCGTGCTGGCCGTGCGGCCCGTACCCTTGCCCGCCGCGGCGCCCGCCGCCTTGCGGATCGAGGCTTTGCTCGGCCAGGTGTCCGCCCCGCCAAACGCGGCGCGCGAGGTGATCGTGCGCATGAAGGACGGCGCGATCCGCGATGTGGTGCAAACCGCGAACACACCCGTCCCCAAAGTGGGCGCGCCTTTTGCCCTCACCACCGCCACCCCCTGAGCGGATGGGTGCTTAAATTCCTCTTCATCTCGGAAAGCAGGCGGTTGATGCCCTGGTGGGGTTCCGCTATCGCCCAGAACATGAGCGTGACAGTTCCGCCCCCAGACCCGGCCAGCCCCGGCGCGCTACCCGCCATTGGGACAACACGTCCGGTCATTATTGCCGCCAGCCATGGGTGGCGGGCCAAGCTCAACCACGCCGCGCGCGATCTGGGCGAAACCTTCCGCCTGTGGCCCCTGGTGTGGACGCTCAGCCTGTTCGACATCAGGCTGCGCTATCGCGGCTCGCTGCTTGGCCCGTTCTGGCTTACCCTCTCCACCGCCGTGATGATCGGGGCCATGGGCTTTCTGTATGCCCGGCTGTTCCATCAGAATGTCGGCGGTTATCTGCCGTTTCTCACCGTCTCGCTCATTCTGTGGAGCTTTATTAGCACCGTCACCTCCGAGGGCGCGACCTGCTTCACCCAATCCGAGAGCATGCTGCGTTCCATGCGCATGCCCCATTCCCTGCACGCCGCCCGGGTGGTGGTGCGCAATCTTTTGGTGCTCGCGCATAATATCGTCGTCGTCGCCGCCGTGTTCATGATTTTCCATATCGTGCCCAGCCTCTCGGCCTTCAGCCTGGTGCCGGCCGCCCTGCTCTGGTGCATGGACGCCTTCGCGCTCAGCCTGCTGCTTGGTATTTTTGGCGCGCGCTTTCGCGACATCCCGCCCATCATCAACAGCGTCATGCAGATCGCCTTTTACATCACGCCCATCATGTGGAACCCCGACATGCTGGCGCACCGGGGCTTGGCGCGGGTTCTGGTTGAGTTCAACCCGTTTTTTGGCATTATGGAGATCATGCGCGGGCCGCTCTTGCACCAACCCATCGCCCCGTTCTCCTGGCTGTTGGCGGTCGGCTATTCGGCGCTGCTCTGCCTGTTTGCCGGTTTGGTCTTTATCCGCGCCCGTCCGCGCATTCCCTACTGGGTGTAAGCGCATGGCCCGCCTGACCGTTGAAGATCTCTGCGTCGCCTTTCCGCTTTATCATGGCGAGAGCCGCAGCCTGAAAAAAACCGTATTCGCCGCCGCCACCGGACGGCTGGGGCAGGACCAGAAACACCGTCTGGTGGTGGAGGCGCTGCGCCATGTCTCTTTCGATCTGCACTCGGGCGACCGGCTGGGGCTGATCGGCAGCAATGGCGCCGGAAAAACCACCTTATTGCGCGCCATGGCGGGCATTTACGAGCCGGTGCACGGGCAGATCACGCTGGAGGGGGCTGTCACCGCGCTGCTCGATCCCGGCCAGGGCATGAATCTGGAACTGACCGGCAACGAGAATATCCGCCTGCGCGGCCTGTTCAGCGGGTATAACGATGCCCAAATCCGCGCCCTGCAGCGTGATGTCGCGAGCTTTGCCTCGCTCGACCAGTTTCTCGACCTGCCGGTGCGCACCTACAGCTCGGGCATGGTGGTGCGGCTGGGCTTCGCGCTCGCCACCGCCATCCACCCGCAAATCCTGCTCATGGATGAGTGGATCCTGGCCGGCGATGCCAGCTTTCTCGATAAGGCCCGCCACCGGCTGGAAACCATGGTGCGCGGAGCGGAGATTCTCGTTCTATCCTCGCATAATGCCGAGATATTGATGCAATGGTGCAACCGGGTGATCTGGATGGAGGATGGCCAGATCCGCGCCGATGGCACGCCCGACGAGGTGCTGGCCGCCTATCTGCCGGCCGATCAGTTCGCCCAGGCCAAGGCGGCCACACAGGCTGCCGCTTGAGCCTTGGCGAGGTACGGCCAGCTGCCTATATCCGTCCAAACCATTTCCCGTAAGGAGCGCCTCATGCAGACACGCCAACTTGGCCGCGATACCGCCGGCCAAACCCTGACCGTTTCCGCCCTTGGCCTTGGCTGCATGGGCATGTCCGACTTTTACGCCGGGCGGGACGATGCTGAATCCATCGCCACCATCCATCAGGCGCTGGACCGGGGCGTTAATTTCCTCGACACCGCCGATATGTATGGCGTTGGCCGCAACGAGGAGCTGGTGGGCCGCGCCATTGCCGGGCGCCGGAACGAGGTGGTGCTGGCCACGAAATTCGGCAATATGCGCGCCCCCGATGGCACGATGCTCGGCATTAACGGCCGGCCCGATTATGTGCGCGCCTGCGCCGAGGCCTCGCTCAAGCGCCTGAATGTCGAGGTGATCGACCTTTATTACCAGCACCGGGTAGACCCCAACGTGCCGATCGAGGAAACCGTGGGCGCGATGGCCGAGCTAGTACGCGCGGGCAAGGTGCGGTATTTGGGCCTGTCCGAGGCCGCCCCCGCGACCATCCGCCGCGCCCATGCGGTGCATCCCATTGCCGCGCTGCAGACCGAATATTCGCTCTGGAGCCGGGATGTGGAAGCCGAAATTCTGCCCACCTTGCGCGAACTTGGCATTGGGCTTGTCGCCTACAGCCCGCTTGGGCGCGGCTTCCTCACCGGCCGGTTCAATAACAGCGCGGATTTCGCGCCCGACGATTCCCGCCGCAACAATCCGCGCTTTGCGGACGAGAATTTCGCCCATAACCGCAAGCTGGTCAGCACAATCGAGGCGCTGGCGGCGCGCAAATCCTGCACCGCCGCGCAAATCGCCCTGGCCTGGGTGCTGGCGCAAGGGCCAGATATCGTGCCCATTCCCGGCACCAAGCGGCGCACTTATCTGGACCAGAATATAGACACGCTAAAGATCACCCTCACCCCGGCGGAAATCGCCGAACTTTCGGCCGTCTTCACGCCCCAGGCGGTACACGGCACGCGCTATGCCGCCCCCGCCATGGCCGCCCTTAACCGTTAAGCGCGACACATGGCGCAGATCGCCTATGTGAACGGGCGCTATCTGCCCCAGCGGACGGCCTGCGTGAATATAGAGGATCGCGGCTACCAATTTGGCGATGGCATTTATGAGGTGCTGTACTGCCACCAGGGCCGGCTGATCGACGAAGAGCTGCATCTGGCCCGGCTGACGCGCAGCCTGGGCGAGATTGGCCTGCCCCCCCCCAGGCCGCCCGCCGCACTACGCGCCATCATCGGCGAAGTGCTGCGGCGCAACCGGATCACGACCGGGCTGGTCTATATGCAGGTCACGCGCGGGGTGGCGCGGCGCGAACATGCGTTTCCCCGCCCTCGGCCCGCACCGTCTCTCGTTATCACCGCCCGGCGGCTCAAACCCCCGCCCAAGGATGTGCGGGATTGGGCGGCATCTTCCATCACCCATCCTGATGAACGCTGGGCGCGCTGCGATATCAAATCCACCAACCTTCTGCCCAACGTGCTGGCGCGCGAGGCCGCCCGCAAAGCCAATGCCTATGAGGCAATCCTGATCGACCAGGAAGGCTTCGTAACCGAGGGGGCGGCCAGCTCCGTCTGGATTGTGGATGCGGACGGGATTTTACGCACCCGCGCGCTGGACCGGCGCATCCTGCCCGGCTGCACCCGGGCCGCATTACTGACCGATCTTGAGACCCACAGCCTCACCGCGCGGGAAGGCCCCATAATCCTGGCCGACCTGCGCGCCGCGCGCGAGATTTTCCTGACCAGCGCCACGTCTTTCATCAAGCCCATCATCCGGCTGGATGGCGCGCCGGTGGGGCTGGGCACGCCCGGGCCCATCGCCAGCTTTCTGTATGCGCGTTATCTTGAGCTCATGGCCGCGCCCGCACCGGGCTGACAGGCGCACGGACGGCCGCTTCAAATCATCCGCCCCTCGAAGGGCGGCAGATAATCCGGCGCGTCGAACTCGATTACCCACAAATCTGGATCGAAATTAATCTGCTTTCGTATATAAGCTGCGGCCGTTTCTTCAGGGACCGGTTCAGGCCCGGTGCCGCGCATCCAGGCCAGCTCGCCCGCCATGCCACGGAACTGGGTCAGCACCATGTCGCCCGAGCGGCCATGCAGCACCACCAGCACGCCACCAGCATCCGCATCGCCCTTGCGCACAATAAGCCCGGGCTTGGCCGCCAGATCCCCCAGCCGCAATGCGGCCGAAACCCAAATTCCCGCCTTGATCCTCGCCTCACCCATGCTAAGCCTCGAACTGATTGAAACATCCCGCCGCCAAGGATGGACAGACGATGACGCGCACGACCTGGCTGGCCGCCCTGTTTTTGGCCTGCACCATCCTCATGCCCCGGGCAAGGGCGGCGCAACCAGCGCCCGACCATGTCACCTTCGGGCTGGATTGGCGGGCCGAGCCCGAATATGGCGGTTATTACCAGGCCCTGGCCACCGGCATTTACAAAAAATACGGGCTGGATGTGAAAATCGTCCAAGGCGGGCCGCAGGTGAATAACGCGCAGCGCCTGATTGGCGGACGGCTGACTTTCGACATCACCTCCAACGCCTTTCTCGCGCTGAATTTCGCGCAGGAACATATCCCCTTCGTCGCCATCGCCGCCGGGTTCCAGAAAGATCCCGACGCGCTGATCGCCCATCCCGGCCAGGGGGATGACAGTTTCGCCGCCCTCAAGGGCAAGCCCATCGCGGTCAGCACCGATACGCGCGCGAGCTGGTGGCTCTTCCTGAAATCCAAATATGGCTATTCAGACCGTCAGCTCCGCCCTTACGATTACAGCCTCGCCCCCTTCTTCCTGAACCCGCATTTGGTTCAGGAAGCCTATGTTACGGATGAGCCGTATCTGATCAAGCAAAAGACCGGGAAAATGCCCGTGGTGCTGATGCTCGCCGATGCCGGGTTTGATGGCTATGCCAGCCTGATCGCGACCAGCCGCAAGCTCATCCGCACCAATCCAGACCTCGTGCGCCGGTTTATCGAGGCTTCAACCGAAGGTTGGTATTCCTATCTTTACGGCAACCCCGCCCCGGCCTTCGCCGCGATTCTGAAGGCCAATCCCGAGATGACACCCGGGCTGCTGCATTATGGCTATGAGCAGCTCAAGGTGCGCGGCATCGTCGATTCGGGTGATACCAAAACGCTCGGCATCTACGCGATGACCAATGCGCGCTGGGCCGGATTTTTCTACCAGATGGTCAAGGCCGGGCTGTACCCGCCCACCATGGATTACAAAGCAGGCTATACGCTGCAATTCGTCGATCATGGGTTTGGCCTGCCGAAGACGAAATCGAAATAATGTTCTCCCTGCGCGCAATTTCCAAACGGTTCGGCAATGACACCCTGGCGCTGGACGGCATTAACGCCGATATCGCGCCCGGCGAATTCGTGGCCCTGCTCGGCCCCTCGGGCTGTGGCAAATCCACGCTGCTGCGGCTGCTCGCCGGGCTGGAGGCGCCAAGCTCGGGCAAGATCGCCTGGGAACAGGCAACCAAGCCCGCCCCTGGCGCGATTGGCTATGTGTTTCAGGATGCCACCCTCCTGCCCTGGGCGGATGCGCTGCATAATGTGTTCCTGCCGCTGCGCCTGCGCGGCCTGTCCTTCGCGCAAGCGCGCCCGCTTATCGAAGCGGCCTTGGCGCAAGTGGGGCTGGCCGATTTTGCCACCCAGCGCCCGGCCGCCCTTTCAGGGGGCATGCGCATGCGCGTCTCCATTGCCCGCGCGCTGGTCTCGGACCCTCTTTTGCTGCTGATGGACGAGCCCTTTGCCGCCCTTGATGAATTCACCCGCCATAAATTGCAGGATGATCTGCACGCGCTCTGGCGCCAGCGGGGCAATACCATCATCTTCGTCACCCATTCCATTTACGAGGCCGCTTATCTCGCCAACCGCGTGCTGGTGATGACCCCGCACCCAGGGCGCATTGCGGCCGATCTGCGCGCCGCCATCCCCGAAGGCCCCGCACGGCGCCAAAGCCCCGCTTATCTCGATTTTGTCGGCGAGATCACCCAAACCCTGCGCCGGATCATGCCCGCATGAGCCAAACGCTCGAACGCCTTGCCCCTTTCATCTTTGGCGTGCTCAGCCTGGGGCTGTGGCAAGGGCTGATTTGGGGGCTGCATGTGCCACCTTATGTGCTGCCCGGGCCCATTGCCATTCTGCGCGCCTATATCGCGCATTGCGCCTCATTGAATCTGGCCTTGCTCTCCACCCTGGCGGTGACGATGACAGCCCTGCTCTGCGCCACCCTGCTTGGCGTGGCGCTGGCCGTGGCCATGGCCGCCAGCCGGTTGTTTCGCGCCGCCATCCAGCCCTGGGCAGTCAGCTTGCAGGTCACACCCATTGTCGCCATCGCGCCGCTGATCATCATATGGGTCAACCAGCCCTTCATCGCGCTGGTGGTGTGCGCCATCATCGTGGCGTTCTTTCCCATTCTCTCCAACACCGCCGCTGGGCTGGCCGCCACCCCGCCCGAATTGCAGGATCTGTTCCGCCTGAACGGCGCCACACGCTGGCAAACCCTCTTTTGGCTCAGCCTGCCGGCGGCCTTGCCCAATTTCCTCACGGGCTTGCGCATTTCCGGCACACTGGCGCTGGTGGGCGCGGTGGTGGCGGAATTCGTGGCTGGCTCCGGCGGGTTTGCCTCTGGCCTCGCCTACCGCATCATCGAGGCCGGCTACCGGCTGGAAATTCCACGCATGTTTGCTGCCCTCGGGCTGCTAGGGCTGAGCGGCATCGTGATTTACGCGGCCCTCGGGCTGCTGGAGCGCGCCGTGCTGCGCCAGCGGCGGGGCGCTTGAATTTTATCCACCACTCTGCGAAATCTGCGCCGCCAACGGAGACGAATATGACCACCCAGCCCTCAAAAAAACTCAGCAAAGGCCAGCTTGCGTACGAGCAGGAGCGCGCCCGCAAGGCGGGCAAATCGCTGGAGGATTGGTTGGACTCCAAGGCCCGCGCCGCGGCCGAGGAAGCACGCAAGGCAGAACCCAAAAAGGTGAAGAAGCCCGGTCTGCTCAGCCGCCTGATCGAGCGCGCGCACAAGCCCCTCTGAAAATTTTTCTTGAATTATAAAAATTTTCTGGGTCGCCTTTTTTACAAAAAAGGCGACTTCCCCGTGGGGCGTTTTTGTAAAAAGTCCCCACACCCCCAAAACTTCCATAAATTTCAGCCCTGCCCCGCGCAGGCGGCGCACAAACCATCCAGTTCGATAATCGCGCGCCCAGGTAAAAACCCCTTGGCGCGCGCGGCGCTGGCCAGGGCGGCTGTCACCACATGATCATCAATCTCGGTTACCACGCCACAGTTTTTGCAAATCAGGAATTGCGCGTCGGCATGGGCATGCTCAGCCTCGGCGCACGGGATAAAGGCATTGAGCCGCTCAATCCGGTGGATCAGCCTGTTCTCGATCAGAAAATCCAACGCCCGGTAGATGGTGGGCGGCACCGCACTCTTGCGGATGGCTTTGAGCTGGTCGAGCAGCTGATAGGCCGTGACAGGAGATGACGCCCGCCAGATCAAATCCAGCACATCGCGCCGGAGGGGGGTCAACTGCGCGCCGCGCCGCGCGCATTGCGCCGCGGCCTGGGCAAGCTGTGCTTCAATATCGCGGTGGGGCGCGGCCATGGGGCAAGCTTAGCCCATAGGCCAGCAACAAAAAACCCGCCCGCATTGCTGCGGACGGGCAAGAGGGCAGAACCTCTGAATTTCAGGCCACCGGCTCGGGCACGATGGTCTTGACGATGGTGGAATCCAGCGCCTCGAACCCGGCATAATCGATGGTGGCGTACAGATCCTTGCGCGTCAGCATCTGGTCCACGCAATTCTGCGCCCCACCATCGCGGGCAATGGCCTGGAACAGTTTTTCCTGCGCCAAGGCCGCCACGCGCAGCGAGGTCACCGGCCAGATCATCATCTTATAGCCGAAATCCTCGAATTGCTGCTTGGTGTAGAAGGGGGTTTTGCCAAACTCGGTCATGTTGGCGAGCAGCGGCACGCCCGGCATGCGCTTGGCGAATTCGCGGAACATGTCTTCCGTGTTCAGCGCCTCGGGGAAGATCGCATCGGCCCCGGCTTCCATGTACAGCTTGGCGCGGGCCACGGCGCCATCCATCCCTTCGGAGGCGGCGGCATCGGTGCGGGCGATGATATAGAGATGCCGGCGGGCATGGCGCGCGGCGGCGACCTTGGCCGCCATATCCTGCGGGCTCGCCAGCTTTTTATCGTTCAGATGGCCGCATTTCTTGGGCAAAATCTGATCTTCCAGATGCACGGCGGCGGCCCCGGCATCCTCAAAGGTGCGGACCATATGCATCACGTTCAACGCTTCGCCATAACCGGTATCGCCATCCACCAGCACCGGCAGGCCAGAGGCGCGGGTGACCTGGCGGATGAAGAAGGCAACCTCGTCCACCGTGATGATGCCAAGATCGGGCAGCCCCATCGAGGCGGTCATCGCCGCACCTGAGAGATAGCACGCCTCGAACCCGGCGGCCTTGGCCTGTTGCGAGGCCAGGCCATTATGCGTGCCGGGGATGCCCAGAATACCCGGCTTGGCCAGCAGCGCACGGAAGCGCTCGCCCGCCGGGATGTTGGAATAGGAGGCCGCACTTAAATACGTCATGGGAGAAACTCCTGCGAACGGGCCTGCATCTGCGGGCAGGCCCTCATTTTATGGTCCGGCCATGAATCTCGGCACTGCCGCCCATGGCCCGTCTATTTGGCCGCAATAACGGCCGCTCAGCGCTTCTCGATCGGCACGAACTTCAGATTCTCCGGCCCCACATAATTGGCCGAGGGGCGGATGATCTTGCCGTCGACCCGCTGCTCGATCACGTGCGCGCTCCAGCCGGATGTGCGCGAGATCACGAAGAGCGGGGTGAACATGGCGGTGGGCACACCCATCATATGGTAGGAGACGGCCGAGAACCAATCCAGGTTCGGGAACATCTTCTTGATCTCCATCATCACGCTCTCAAGC